>JAUXNY010000003.1 GCA_030682615.1 Candidatus Aquicultor sp.
ATGGATACCATAGTCACGACCGGGGTCGGTCAAAACCAGATGTGGGCGGCGCAGTTCTACAGTGCGAACAAGCCGCGCAGTTTCGTTTCGTCCGGCGGCTTGGGAACGATGGGATTCGGTCTGCCCGCTGCCATAGGCGCGCAAGTGGGGCGCCCGGACGCGCTCGTCTTCGACATCGACGGCGACGGCAGTTTCCAGATGGTGTCGCAGGACTTGGCGACGGTCGCGGCCAACAAGCTGCCGGTCATCATCGCGATACTCAACAACGGATATTTGGGGATGGTCCGGCAGTGGCAGGAGCTCTTCTACGATAAGAGATATTCCCAAGTCGATCTTGCCGTCGGCACGCCCGACTTTGTCAAGCTGGCCGACGCTTACGGGATAAAAGGGGTTCGGGTAACCGAAGTAGCCGATGTCGAGAAGGTATTAAGGCAGGCAATCGAAGACCGCGAGCCCATTCTTATAGATTTTGTGATCGCGCGCGAAGAGAACGTCTTCCCGATGGTCGCGCCGGGAGCGTCAATCGACGAGATGCTCGGCGGTATTCCGGGCGCTTCGTTAAGCCAGATGATAGATGAAGGGGAGGAGTAGGAGAATGAAGCATATACTATCGGTTCTCGTGGAGAATAAGCCGGGAGTTTTAGCGAGGGTCTCCGGACTCTTCAGCCGGCGCGGTTTCAATATCGATAGCTTGGCGGTCGGACCGACCGAGAATCCGGATACCTCGCGCATGACTATCGTCGTCGATGCGGACGATGTGAAGCTCGAGCAGATAACCAAGCAACTATATAAGCTGATAAACATCTTGAAGATAAGCGATTTGGACCCGAGTGATGCGGTCGAGCGCGAGCTTGTATTAATAAAAGTGAACGCACCGCCGAATATGCGCCCGGAGATAGTCGAGACGGCCAATATCTTCAGAGCCAATATCATCGATGTCAGCAAGTCTACGCTGACTATCGAGATTACCGGCACGTCCAACAAGATACAGGCGCTCGAAGACCTCCTGAGGCCTTACGGCATCAAAGAGTTGGTCAGAACCGGCAAAGTCGCTCTCGCAAGGGGCAAGCTCGCCGAGGTGTAGCGCTTGGAGGTCGTAAATCCGTCGACTAAAAATGAGGCAAAGATACACCGGCAGGGGCGGATATTTTTCGCCCCTGCCGACAATCGATGTCTTTGCCGCCAGCCTTGTTTTCACGACGGGAACGATGTTGAGCGGCGTGATGAAGTATCATGTGTCGTTAGTAACAACAAAGTAACAAATACTTTATAATAATGCTGCTCAACAGTATTATAGTATGCTACAATTTAAGGATTAAGCTGAAAAAAGCGGAGGGTAAAATGGCAAAGATTTATTACGAAAAAGATGCGGATATGCGACTCTTAGACGGAAAGAAGGTCGCCATTGTCGGTTTTGGAAGTCAGGGGCATGCGCACGCCCTTAACCTGCATGAAAGCGGTGTCGACGTAGTAGTCGGTCTTCGCGGTGACGGTAAGTCGTGGGAGAAATGCGTCAAGTGCGGTCTGACGGTTATGACGGTTAGCGATGCCGCGCACGCAGCCGATATCATAATGATATTAGTCCCGGACGAGCTGCAGAGCATTGTTTACAGAAATGAAATCGAACAACATATGACAGCGGGAAAAGTACTTGCATTTGCGCATGGCTTTAACATCCATTTTCATCAAATAGTCCCGCCGTCCGATGTTGATGTGATAATGATTGCCCCTAAGGGCCCCGGCCATGTCGTGCGCCGGATGTATCAGGACGGAATCGGCGTGCCGGCCCTTATCGCGGTAGACCAGGATGCGACCGGCAAAGCGAAGGATATCGCGCTCGCATATGCTAAAGGCATCGGCGGCACTAAAGCCGGCGTCATCGAGACTACCTTCAAAGAAGAGACAGAGACCGACCTCTTCGGTGAGCAGGCCGTTCTTTGCGGCGGCGCGAGCGAGCTTATCCGCGCCGGCTTCGACACGCTCGTTGAGGCGGGATACCAGCCGGAGATTGCTTATTTCGAGTGTCTCCATGAGCTTAAACTAATCGTCGACCTCATATATGAGCAAGGCATTTCCGGTATGCGTTACTCTATCAGCAACACCGCCGAATATGGCGACATAACCGTCGGCAAGCGTATTATCACTGATGAGACACGCCAGGAAATGAAACGCATACTCGACGACATCCAATCCGGGCGCTTTGCGCGTGAGTGGATGCTTGAAAACACGGCGAACCAACCGGTTTTGAAATCGATACGCAAGAAAGAGTCCGAGCATCTTATAGAGAAGGTCGGCAAAGAGCTCCGCTCGATGATGGCCTGGATAAAACAGAAAGAGCTGCTGTAAGAGCCGCTTATTTTGGGTTGCCTACGAGAATGACGGAGGTTTTTATGAGAAAAGAGTATATGATGACACCGGGACCCACGCCGGTCCCTGCGGAGGTGCTGCTATCGCAAGCCAGGCCGATGTTTCATCACCGGACGCCGGTCTTTACCGAGCTGCTTGTCGCTGTCGAAGAAGGTTTGAAGTACGTCTTCGAGACTAAAAACGATGTATTGATGTTTTCGTCGTCAGGCACGGGAGTGATGGAGTCGGCCGTAGCAAACCTGCTATCTGCAGGAGACAAGGTCATATGTTGCTCGAACGGTAAGTTCGGTGACAGGTTAGTCAAGATAAACGAAGCTTACGGCATCGACATTATCAAGTTGGAGTATGAGTGGGATCAGGTAGTAAATCCTGATGACATCAAACGCGAACTCGATGAGAACCCCGATATAAAAGCGGTCTTCGTCGTCCAGAGCGAGACATCTACCGGTGTCTTGAGCGACATTAAGACAATCGGCGGCATCGTCAAGGATTACGCCGCCGTCCTGGTCGTCGACTCGATAACCGGAATCGGCGCTGTAGAGTGCAAGACCGATGAGTGGAATCTCGACGTCGTTATGACGGGGTCCCAGAAAGGGCTTATGATGCCCCCGGGTCTGGCATGCGTGTCGGTAAGCGACAAGGCTTGGGCGGCGGTCGAGAAGTCGACACTGCCGAAGTTCTACTTCAGCTGGAAGAAGTCGGCCGACTCTCTGCGCAAATCGGCGCCGACGACACCGTTTACACCGCCGGTCTCACTCATAGTCGGACTGGGCGAAGCCCTGAGATTGATGCGCGAGGAAGGTCTTGAGAATATCATCAAGCGCCATGCGATTCTCGCGGATGCCGCACGTAAGGGTTCGGAGGCGATGGGCTTGAAGCTCTTCGCGCCGGTCGAGGGTCGCGGTAACGCGGTAACCCCGGTCTGGGTTCCCGAAGGCGTCGATGGCGGTAAGCTCGTCAAGATGCTCAAGGAGAAATACGGCATAACGATAGCCGGCGGGCAGGACCATCTGAAAGGCAAGATATTCAGAATCGGTCACCTCGGCTACTTTGATAAGTTCGACATCATGACGACGCTGGCCGGTGTAGAGATGGTTCTGTCAGAGCTAGGCTATCCGGTTACGCTCGGCATGGGTGTCCAGGCCGCGGAAAAGGTCTTCATGGAGAACCCGTTTTAAGGCTGAGCGCTCGAACGCGTAGTTGGTGCATATTATGAACTGATATCCGGGTCATCAGCAGGAGCCGGCGACTTCAATAGGGGGGAAATGCTATGAAAGTTTTGGTCAAAGAGAAGATAGCGCAAGCCGGCATCGATAGCCTGAAGGCGGCTGGTTTCGAAGTAGACGTAAAAGTTGAGATGACCGCCGAAGAGCTTGTCGAGGCGATCGGCGAATACGATGGACTTATAATCCGTAGTGCCACCAAAGTGACCGAAGAGGTCATCAGCCGTGCCGATAAACTAAAAGTAATCGGTCGCGCCGGAATCGGCGTCGACAATATCAACGTCGATGCCGCCACCAAGCGCGGTATTATTGTCGCGAACGCTCCGCAGAGCAACATCATCTCCGCCGCAGAGCACACCATCGCGCTGCTGTTAGCGAGCGCGCGCTCGATTCCGCAGGCATGTTCGTCCACGAAGTTGGGTAAATGGGAGCGGAGCAAATTTCAAGGCATCGAAGTATTCGAGAAGGTTCTCGGCATCATCGGCCTCGGTCGTATCGGAACGCTCGTCGCCACGAGGGCGCATGGTCTCGGGATGAAAATAGTCGCCTTTGACCCGTATGTATCCAAAGAGCGCTACGCACAGCTCGGCATCGAGCGCGCGGGGAGCATCGAAGATGTTCTGAAAGTCGCGGATTTCATCACGGTTCACCTGCCGAAATCGAAAGAGACGATGGGCATGATAGGCGAGCGCGAACTGGCGATGATGAAAGACGGCGTGCGCCTGATAAATACCGCTCGCGGTGGTATCTACCAGCAGGACCCGCTTATCAACGCCCTGAAGAGCGGCAAAGTCGGCGGGGTCGGCTTCGACGTCTTCGACACGGAGCCGTTGACCGAGAGCCCGCTCTTCGACTTTGAGCAGGTAATCTGCACACCGCATCTTGGCGCATCGACTGTCGAGGCCCAAGATAAAGCGGGAACTATGATAGCGGACCAGGTAATAGCGGGCCTGAAGGGCGAATTTGTAAGTAATGCGGTAAACATCCCGCTCATCTCGGTCGAGGCGATGGAAGCTGTAAAACCGTTTCTGGCGCTCGCCGAGAAGTTGGGCAGGCTCTTCAATGCGCTCGCTGAGGACGGCATCCATTCGGTAGATATCGAATATGTCGGTCAAATCGCCCAGCACGATACAAAGCTGCTGACGATTGCCACGCTCAAGGGGATTTTTGAGAATGTCGTGGAAGAGCAGGTCAACTATGTCAACGCGCCAATCTTTGCCGAGGAGCGCGGTATTGAGATAAACGAGAGCAAGAAGTCCTCATCGCAGGATTATGTCAACTTGATAAGAATCAAAGGGCGAAACGGCGACGACGAGATCGGGGTCGCCGGAACGATTGTCGGCAAGAAGAACCAGGAGCGCTTCGTCAACATCTATGCCTTCGACATCGACATGACGCCCTCGAAATACATGGCGTTCTTCAGGTACGAGGATGTACCGGGCATGATTGGAAGGGTCGGGACGATTCTTGGCGAAAATAACATAAACATCGCAAATATGCAGGTTGGGCGGAAGAAAATCGGCGGCGAAGCCCTCATGGGTCTCAACGTCGACACGCCTATCTCGGATGAGGTAATCGAAGAGATAAGGTCGTTACCGGGCGTCGCCTATTCGAAGTTCATGGTGATATAAGGCAGAGGCAGCTTAGTTGCCGGCGGCCGGCGGCAAATAGCCGTCCGCTGATGAAGGTGGTAGTTAATGTGACCCCAGACAAGAACAGGATATATTTGTTTGACACGACCCTCAGGGACGGCGAGCAATCGCCAGGCATCAGCCTCAACTCGAGGGAGAAGCTTGAGATAGCGGACCAGCTCGCGAAGCTCGGTATCGACGTTATCGAGGCGGGTTTTCCGATTACCTCGCAAGGCGATTTCGAGGCGGTCAGTTTGATCGCCCAGAAGGTGCGCGAGCCGGTTATAGCCGCGCTGGCCAGGGCGGTCGATGCGGACATCGAACGCGCAGCCGAGGCGCTAAAGGACGCGGCGCGACCGCGCATCCATACGTTCATCATGACGTCGGATATGCAAATCGAGCACCAGCTCCGCAAGACGCGCGATGACGTGCTGAAGATGGCGATCCATGCCGTCAAAAAGGCGAAATCTTACGTTGACGACGTCGAGTTTTCGCCGATGGACGCGACCCGCTCCGACTTCGGGTTTCTTTGCCAAGTCTTGGAGGCGGTTATTGCGAGCGGCGCTACCGTGGTCAATATTCCCGATACGGTGGGTTACGCGACGCCGGACGAGTTCGGCAAGCTCATCCGCGACTTGATTGAAGCCGTTCCCGGGATGCGCGACGTGGTCGTGAGCGTCCATTGTCATAACGATTTGGGTATGGCGACGGCGAACGCACTCGCGGCGGTCGTCAATGGCGCCACGCAGGTCGAAGGCACGGTCAACGGAATAGGCGAGCGCGCCGGCAACACCGCGCTCGAAGAAATCGCGATGATACTAGACACCAGGCGCAACACGCTTGGCAAACATACAAACATAAGGACTGAGGAGATTAGCAGGTCGAGCCGGTTGATAAGCACGCTGACCGGGTATCAGGTACAGCCGAACAAGGCGATAGTCGGGCGAAATGCTTTTGCGCATTCCTCCGGCATCCACCAGGACGGCGTTTTGAAACAGCGCGCAACCTTCGAGATAATCGACCCCAAGCGGGTTGGCATCAGCGAGAGTGCGCTGATTCTCGGGAAGACCTCGGGGCGGCACGCGTTCAGGAAACACCTCGAATCGCTCGGACACAAGTTGAACGATGAAGAGCTGGAGAGCGCATTTTTGCGCTTTAAAGACCTCGCGGACAAGAAGTCGGAGATAACCGATGTCGATATCGAGGCGATTCTGGCGGATGAGATGCGAACCCTGTTGGATGTCTTCGCGCTTGAATACATCCATGTTTGCGGGGGCACCGATGAGACGCCGACCGCGACGGTCAAGTTGCGCAAGAACGGCGATATCGTCGAGAAAACATCGCAGGGAGACGGCCAGGTCGACGCGGTCTGTAACGCCATCCAGAGAGCGACGGGCGTCACAGCGAAGCTTATTAGCTACAACGTCAATGCTATCACCGGTGGGCTCGACGCGCAGGGCGACGTGACCATCCAGCTCGATATTGACGGCAAACCGGTTCTGGGGCGTGGTGTGAGCACCGATATTATCGAGGCCAGCGCTCGCGCATATCTTAATGCTATCAACAAAGCTCTTAGCAGCTAGAGGTAGTCCAAGGGTTCAGGAGTCGAGGGCAAGGACAACCTTGCAGCCGACGATTTATAAGAGAAGGCGGCCCTTAGCGGCCGGTGCTTTAATTGAGATAGAAGTTACATTAGTTGGGGAATGGAGTGGCACTTATGGGAATGACTATAACTGAAAAGATACTCGCGGCGCACGCCCAGCAGAGCAGCGTGACACCGGGGGATTTGATAAACGTCAAGCTCGACCTCGTGCTCGGCAACGACATAACGGCGCCAATTGCGATTAAAGAGTTCAGGCAGATAGGCGTCGAAAAGGTCTTCGATAAAGACAGGGTCGTGCTCGTACCCGACCACTTCGCGCCGAACAAGGATATCGAGTCGGCCGAGCAGTGCAAGATGGTGCGGGAGTTCGCGTATGAGCAGGACCTCACCTACTACTTCGAGGTCGGACGGATGGGTATTGAGCATGCGCTTCTCCCTGAGCAAGGCCTGGTCGGCCCCGGGGACGCGGTAATCGGCGCCGATTCGCATACTTGCACTTACGGCGCGCTTGGCGCGTTTTCGACCGGCGTCGGCAGTACCGACCTGGCGGCGGCGATGGCAACCGGCGAGACTTGGCTGAAAGTCCCGTCATCGATTAAGTTCGTCTTTAAAGGCCAGCTCAATCCGATGGTCACCGGCAAAGACCTCATACTTTATACGATAGGCAAGATTGGCGTCGATGGAGCGCTCTACCAGGCGATGGAATTCACAGGCGAAGCGATATCGGCGCTCTCTATGGATAGCCGGCTCTCGATGTGCAATATGGCAATCGAGGCGGGCGGCAAATCCGGCATCATCGCGCCGGATGAGAAGACGCTCGACTACGTAGAGGGGCGCGCGATACGCGACTTCACCGTGTACGAGAGCGACGCCGACGCGGAGTACGCAACCGTCTATGAGTGGGATGTCTCCGAGATCGAGCTGCAGGTCGCGTTCCCGCACCTGCCGTCGAATACGCGGGGCATCTCCGAGGTGGGCGATGTTACAATCGACCAGGTGGTCATTGGTTCATGCACGAACGGGCGGCTTGAGGATTTGCGCATCGCGGCTCAGGTTCTCAAAGGCCGCGAGGTGGATAGAAAAATACGCTGTATCATCATCCCGGCGACGCAGGATATCTATCGCCAGGCGATGAAGGAAGGCTTGTTGGATATATTTGTCGAGGCAAAAGCGGCGGTAAGCACACCGACGTGCGGGCCGTGTCTCGGCGGGCACATGGGTATTCTCGCCAAAGGCGAGCGGGCGCTGGCCACGACGAACCGCAATTTTGTGGGGCGCATGGGTCATCCCGGGAGCGAAGTCTACCTGAGCGGCCCGGCGGTCGCAGCGGCGTCCGCCGTAGCCGGCAAGATAATTTCGCCGGACAGCTTGTAATATAATCCGGCAGACGTCGGGTTTAGGCTTAATCGTTAGATGGAATCGAGTATTGCTGGAGGTAAAGCATGATATATAAAGGAAATGCGTGGAAGTTCGCAAGAGACATCGATACCGATGCGATAATCCCGGCGCGATATCTTAAAACGAGTGACCCGGATGAGCTTGGCCGGCATTGCATGGAAGACGCCGACCCCGAGTTTATGAACAAGATGAAGAAGGGCGACATCATCGTCGCTGACGAGAACTTCGGCTGCGGCTCGTC
>JAUXNY010000004.1 GCA_030682615.1 Candidatus Aquicultor sp.
GATATTATCTCCGGCCCGAACGAGCGCAATCCAAGTGCCTGTAAAATCAAGAAACCGACCTTTATCTCGTGGATAGGGTCAGCCGAGAGTGAGACCCGCAGCGTATCGCCTATTCCCTCGGCGAGAAGGATGCCCAGCCCCACCGAAGACTTGACCGTGCCCGACAGCAGGCTGCCGGATTCGGTAATACCTAGATGGAGCGGATAATCGGTCTCGGACGCCAGCAACCGATACGCTTTGATGGAATCGAGCACCGAAGACGATTTAACCGCGAGCACCAGGTTGTCGAAGCGCATCTCTTCGAAGAATCTTACATATTCGAGCGCGCTTTTGACCAGCGCGACCGCCATGTCCTTTTCTTTCCGGTACTTGGGATGGAGCGAGCCCGAGTTGACCCCGATACGAATCGCCGCACCCTTCTCTTTCGCTTTTTCGATGATGGCCGCGACGTTCTCCAGTTTGCCGATGTTGCCGGGGTTGATGCGGATTTTGTCCGCCCCGGCGTCAAGCGCGCCTATCGCGTATTCCCAGTGGAAATGAATATCGGCGACGAGCGGAATATTGATGGCCTTCTTTATCCGCGGCAACGCCTCGATAGCTTCGCGGCTGGGTATCGCCACGCGGACAATATCGCAGCCGACTTCTTCAAGCTCTTTTATCTGCTCGATTGTCCCGGCGATGTTTTCGGTCTTGGTATTCGTCATTGACTGGACGGCGATAGGGTTGCCGCCGCCGATTTGAACGTCGCCGACTGTGGCGACCCGGGTTTTGTGCGACACGCTAGCCACCACCGTTGCCCACAGTTCGCGTGAATATCCTGCCGACATCCATGACGATGAGGTAGAACATCAGCGTTAGCAGGAGCGCCATTCCGGCGGCGTTGATGCCAAATACCAGCTTCTTGTTAATAGGCCTTCTGATGATGCCCTCGACCCCCAATATCGCGAGCCGCCCGCCGTCAAGAGGCGGTATGGGCAGCAGGTTAAGAACGCCGAGATTTATGCTAAGAAACGCGAGCACCCCTACAAATTGCCAGAAATCCTGCTTTGCGATACGCGCGGTCTCGTCTATGATGCCGACCGGACCGCGACTCGACTCGGTGAGTTGTCCCGAATCCTGCGTTATGACATGAAAAAGCGTCACAACCAGGAATTTCGTCATGTCGTAAGTGAGTAACGTCCCTTTGTAGAGGGCCAGATGGACAGGCTCGCGCTTTACGATAGGTTTTTCATCTTCCGACGGTGAGACCCCGAGAAAACCACGTCCGTCTTTTACGCCCAGCTTCGGTGTGAGCGTCAAGGTCTCGTCCCCGCGCTCGATGGTCAGGCTAACCTCTTTGCCGGGGCTTTCGCGCAGGTGATCCGTCAAATCGGTCCACGTCTTGATATCGTCCCCGTTGGCGGCGACTATCCTATCGCCTTTCTTTATGCCGACCTCTTGCGCCGCGCTGCCTTTTACGACTTCACCGATTACCGGCTGTAAAAACTGCTGTCCCTGCACGGCAAGGAGGAGCGACACCAGCAATATCGGGAATAAAAGGTTCATAACTGGTCCGGCAATCATGACCAGGGACTTCTTCCACTTAGGCAGCGAGTCGTATTTGCGCTCCGGCGGGGTGTCCCGGTCCTCTTCGTCTTCTTCCATCTGCAACTCCGACTCGGTCCCCGCAAACCGGACATAGCCGCCGAACGGTATATAGGTCGCCCCATACTCCGTCTCGCCCCACTTGAACGAAAAAATGCGCGGCCCGGGAAGGCCGAACATGAACTCCCTGATTTTCAGGCCCATAAGCTTGCCCGCGATAAAATGGCCGAACTCATGGACGAATATGATGAGACCCAAACCTATAAACGCTATCAATATAAAAATTACTGCTCACTCCCTTTTGACCTAACTATATCAAGGATACTCGATAACGACCGCGATTTCAGCTATGCCCTCTATCTCGCAAGGCTTTGGATGACGTCGCCCGCCGTTCGCCTCGCCCATTCCTCGACCTCTAGTATTATACCCAAATCGGCGTCGTCACCACTTTCATGGCGGTCGAGGACGACTCTGATAACGCGGGGGATGTCCAGATAGCCGATGCGCTTGTTAAGGAACGCGTCGACGGCCTCTTCGTTGGCGGCGTTTAGTGCCGCCGGATAAGTCCCGCCCGCCTTGGCCGCCTCAAACGCATACTTCAGGCACGGGAAGTTCTCGTAATCGGGCGCCTCGAAAGTAAGAGTCGCCACATCGATAAAGCTCAATGGCGGTACCGGTGAAGGTAATCGCTCGGGATACGATAGCGTGTACTGGATGGGGATGCGCATATCGGTCCTCCCCAAGTGCGCCTTTATCGAGCCGTCTTTGTACTCGACCATAGAATGGATGATGCTCTGCGGGTGGACGACGACCTCGATTCTTTCATACGGGATACGAAAGAGCCAGTGCGCCTCGATGACCTCGAGCCCCTTGTTCATCAACGTCGCCGAGTCGATGGTTATCTTCGGGCCCATGACCCAACGCGGATGAGCCAGTGCCTCTTCGACCGTGACTTTGCCGAGCTCCTCGCGCGTTCGCCCGCGAAACGGCCCGCCCGAGGCGGTTAGGATGAGCTTGTCTATTTCATCTTCGCTCTCCCCGACGATGCATTGGAAGAGCGCGTTGTGCTCACTGTCGACCGGCAATATGACCGCGTCCGTTTCCTCTCGCGTCCTGTTAACGATTGCGCCGCCGGCCACCATCGATTCCTTGTTCGCGAGCGCCAAGACTTTGCCGCCTTTTAACGCAGCTATGGTTGGGCGCAAGCCGACTGAGCCTACCAGCGCGTTAAGGACGATATCAGCACTGGGATAAGCGGCCAGTTCCTCGAGGCCTGCGATTCCGGCCATGACCTCGATGTCGCCCAAGTCTTTACCCTTTAGCGATTTGGCGCTCTCTTCATCTGCGACAACAACGACTTTCGGTTTGAGTTCGGCTATCTGCGCCTCTAAAACATCCGTGTTTCGATGTACACTCAGGCCGACGATGTTGAATCGCTCTGGATAGCGCTTAACGATATCTATTGTCTGCAGCCCAATCGAGCCGCTCGAACCAAATATGACTATGTTTTTCAATCGATTCCTCTTGATTCAGAGCTGTCTGTGCCGCCTAAACGACGAACAGCCAATAATAATAAGCGATGACACCGGCGACGATGACGCTGTCGAACCTGTCCAGAAATCCGCCATGGCCCGGTATCGTCGCGCCGCTGTCCTTGACGCGCAGCTCCCGTTTGATACGTGACTCGATAAGGTCTCCCACCGGCGCTACTACGCCGACTATCAAACCGAAGCCCAAACCCTTCAAAATCGCGACTACCGCACCCTGCTCGGCAACGAATGGCAACCACGGCAGCACGAATGCCGTGCCTATGAATATCGTCGGCGCTATTATGCCCGCTATCGTACCTTCGATAGTTTTCTTGGCGCTTATCGTCGGGGCTAGTTTGCGCTTTCCTATCGCC
>JAUXNY010000015.1 GCA_030682615.1 Candidatus Aquicultor sp.
CAGGTAGGCGCGGTATCCATCTTGAGCCTCGAGGCGAACAAGGGAAAAATCGCGTTTTTCGCCGGCATCGACGGATTTCGCTTCAAAAGACAAGTTCTGCCGGGAGACCAGCTCACCCTCGAAGTGGAAATCACGAAGTCCAAAGGACCGATCGGCAAAGGCAAAGCGGTCGCCACCGTCGATGGACAAGTCGTCGCCGAAGGGGAATTGACTTTTGCTGTAAAATAGGTAAGTTAATAGTTTGTCGATAGCAACGGGCAACACGGGTCAACAGACAAGTAGGAGACAAAAATGTCGCTTGCAGAGAGAATAATTTCACGGGACGCGCGCGTCGGCATAATCGGCATGGGCTACGTCGGGTTGCCGCTCGCCGTCGCCGTCGCCGGGGCGGGTTTTCGGGTGACCGGAATCGATGTGGACAAGGCGAAAGTCTCGAGCATCAACGAGGGCAGAAGCTATATCCCGGATATCGATTCAACACTTGTGGACAGCGCGGTAAAGGACGGCCTGTTCGAAGCTACAGCAGAGTTTTCCGTGCTCAAGGAGATGGATATCATAAGTATTTGCGTGCCGACGCCGCTGAGCGAGATGCACGAGCCCGATATCAGCTATATACGGGCGGCCACCAACGAAATCGCCAAATATCTGCGGCCCGGTCAGATGGTGATACTGGAGAGTACCACCTATCCGGGGACGACCGACGAGGTCATTCTCCCGATTCTCGAGGAGAGCGGTCTTACCGTCGGCGAAGGCTTCTATCTAGGCTTTTCGCCGGAGCGCGTCGACCCCGGCAACAAGAATTTCGGCATAGGAAATACCCCGAAGGTCGTCGGCGGCGTCACGGGTGCTTGCACCGACCTAGCCAGCTCGTTTTATTCGCAGTTCGTGCGGATGGTCGTGCCGGTCTCATCAACCAAGGCGGCCGAGATGACGAAACTTCTGGAAAACATTTTCCGTTGCGTAAACATCGCGCTCGTAAACGAGTTGATGCTCTTATGCGACCGTATGGACATCGATATCTGGGAGGTCGTCGAAGCCGCGTCCTCTAAACCATTCGGGTTCATGCCGTTCTTCCCGGGACCGGGTTTGGGCGGGCATTGTATCCCGATAGACCCGTTTTACCTCTCCTGGAAGGCGCGTCAATACGACTTTCATACCGAATTCATAGAATTGGCCGGCAAGATGAACGAGAGCATCCCGTACTATGTCGTCACGAAGATAGGGGACGCGCTCAACTCGCACGAGAAGAGCATCAAAGGCTCGAACGTGCTCATCCTGGGCCTGGCATACAAAAAAGATATCGGCGACACGAGAGAGTCGCCGGCGATAAAAATCATAAGCTTGCTCGAGAAAAAGGGAGCGAATGTCAGCTACCATGACCCCTTTGCGGAGAGGGTGATCATCGAGACCAAGACGTACGCATCGGTAGAGCTGACACCGGATTCCGTTTCGGCGAGCGATTGTGTAGTGGTCGTCACCGACCACACAGACGTAGACTACGAGATGATTGCCGACAGCGCCCGGTTGGTGGTCGACACCAGAAACCGGATGAAACACTTTGCCGGCAATCATATTGTCCATATTTAACTACAGCATTCAGGGGGAGTCCATTGGTTAACGTAGGAGTTATAGGATATGGCTATTGGGGGCCTAATCTGGTGCGCAATTTCGACCAGATGTCCGGCAGTAATCTGGTTGCTTGTTGTGACTTGAATCCCGACAATCTCAAGAAGGTCAAAGCGCTCTATCCCAAAGTAGACGTCACGACCGAGGTCGACGACATTTTGAAGAACCCGGCAATCGACGCGGTTATCATCGCGACCTCCGCGATAACCCACTTCGATTTGGCGAAGCAAGCGCTCGAGTCGGGAAAACACGTCATGGTTGAAAAACCGCTGACGCTTGCGAGCAAGACCTCGCGGCAGTTGATAGACATTGCCGACAAGGCGGGCTGCATCCTGATGGTCGGGCACCTGCTCGAATACCATCCGGCCGTTGACTACATAAAGGGTCTTATCGACGACGGCTCGCTCGGAGACGTCCACTACCTTTACACCCAACGCTTGAATCTCGGGCAGGTCCGTAAAGACGAGAACGCGCTCTGGAGCCTGGCTCCGCACGACATTTCGATTATGTTTTATCTGCTCGGCGGGGAAGAGCCGGTCGAGGTATCCGCGCGCGGCGAATCCTATATCACCGACGGTGTCGAAGACGTTGTCTTCTGCAACGTCGCGTTCAAGGATAGGGTCATGGCCAATATCCATGTAAGCTGGCTCGACCCGCATAAGATTCGAAAGATAACCGTGGTCGGCAATAAAAAAATGGCCGTCTTCGACGATATGGAAAGCTCGGAGAAGGTGCGTGTCTTCGACAAGGGCGTCGGCTCGAACCCGGATTACCGCACCTACGGCGAGGATATGACGCTTCGCTTCGGGGATATAATAATACCCAGCATCAAGATGAAAGAGCCTTTGCGTGCCGAATGCGAGCACTTCATCGAGAGCATCCAGAGCGGGCAGAGCCCGCGAAGCGATGGCCATGATGGGTTGAGGGTGGTAAAAGTGCTCGAAGCGGCGCAGGCGTCACTTAAGAGCGGCGGGAAGCCGGTCAGAATCGCGGAGGGATAGGTTGAGCACATACATTCATGAGAGCGTCGCTGTTCCCGCTTCGGTTGCGATGGGCGAGAACGCGGTGATTCTGGCGGGCGTCGAGCTTGGTGAAGATGTAGCCCTCGGGCATAATGTCGTCATTCACGAAGGGACAAAGCTCGGCCCGGGCACCGTCGTCGGTGACGGCGCGGTCGTAGGCAAGCAGCCGAAACCGCCGAAGACGAGCACGCTATCGTATAGCGAGCCGTTTACCCCGCTCGTCGTCGGCGAAGGATGCACTATCGGCTCGGGAGCGGTCCTTTACGCGGGCTCGACGATAGGGGACAACTCGATGGTCGCGGACCTTGCCTCGGTCCGTGAGAACTGCAAAATCGGCGACTACGCCCTTATCGGCCGGGGTGTTTGCGTTGAGAACAGCGTAACCGTCGGCGACTACACGAAAGTCCAATCCAACGCTTATATCACCGCTTACACGGTCCTGGAAGAGCGGGTCTTTATCGCCCCATGCGTAGTGACGACCAATGACAATTTCATGGGCCGGACCGAGAAGCGGTTTAAATCAATTAAAGGCGCCCACGTAAAAAGGGGGGCGCGTGTCGGCGGTAACGCGATTCTACTTCCCGGTATCGTCATCGGAGAAGAGGCGTTTATCGCGGCGGGCTCCGTCGTCACAAAGGATGTTCCCGCAAAGAAGCTGGTCATGGGCGCTCCCGCAAAGGTCGTGAGAGACGTCCCCGATGACGAGCTGCTCACAGCTAAAAACAATAGTCTTTCCTAAGGAGTGTATATGTCTATTCCATTGCTCGATCTCAAGGCGCAGTATAGCGCAATCAAAGATGAACTGGAGGCGGCCGTCTTAGACGTGCTGCGCAACACCCAATATATTCTCGGTCCGAAGGTTGCCGAGTTCGAGAAGGCGTTGGCCGAGTATTGCGGCACGCAATATGCGGTCGGCGTGGCAAACGGGACCGACGCGCTCGTACTCGCGCTCGACGCCATCGGGGTTGGCCCGGGAGACGAGGTAATAACCAGCCCGTTTACCTTCTATGCCAGCGCCGAGTGCATATCGCGCCTCGGCGCCGTCCCTGTATTTGTCGACATCGAAGCCGACACCTACAATCTCGACGCCGCCCAGATTGAGGCGAAGATAACCACGCGGACCAAAGCGATAATCCCCGTTCACATCTTCGGTCAGCCGGCCAAGATGGACGAGATAAACAAGGTTGCCGACGCGCACGGCCTGAAAGTAATAGAAGACGCGTGCCAGGCAATCGGGGCGGAGTATCGGGGCAGGAAGGTCGGCACGCTCGGCGACGCGGCCTGTTTCAGCTTTTTCCCCAGCAAGAACTTAGGGTGCGCCGGAGACGGCGGGGCTGTCGTCACCGACGACGAGGAATTGGCCGCCAAAGTGCGTGCCCTTCGTCAGCACGGGAGCACCAAAAAATATTATCATGGACTCGTCGGCTACAATAGCAGGCTCGATGCGCTCCAGGCCGCGATTCTGCTGGTAAAACTGGGACACCTCGATAGCTGGAACAATGCCCGCCGCGAGAAGGCCCGGCGATACGACGAGCTCTTCGCCGGCGCAGACTTAGACTTGGTGACGCCGGCGGCGCTCGATTATATCAAGCACGTCTACCACCTCTACGTCGTCCGGGTACCGAACCGCGCGAGCGTCGAAGCCGTTCTCAAAGAGGAGGGCGTCGGCTGCGGAGTCTATTATCCGGTCCCGCTCCATCTCCAGGAGGTCTACAGCGGCCTAGGCTACAAGTTAGGCGACTTGCCGGTCAGCGAGGCCGCCTCCCACGAGACACTCGCGATACCGCTCTATCCTGAGCTCAAGCCCGAGGATATGGAGCGCGTCGTCAAGCTCGTAAAAACTACGGTCGCAGAAGCGTAAGCAGGAATATAAGCGGTTTAACTTAGAAATTTAAAGAATGGGATTAAGTCGGATGCAAAAAATCGTAACAATCGTAGGCGCGCGCCCCCAATTCATAAAGAGCTTGCCTGTCTCTAACCAAATCAGGAAGAGCTTCCGCGAGGTGCTGGTCCACACCGGGCAGCATTACGATAACAACATGTCGGCCGTCTTCTTCGAGGAGATGGGGATACCGGAGCCGGATTATAATCTCGGTGTAGGCTCCGGCACGCAGGCCGGGCAGACGGCGCAGATGCTCGAACGCATCGAGCGAGTTCTTCTCGACGAAAAACCGGACACCCTGCTTATCTACGGCGATACGAATTCGACGCTTGCCGGGGCGCTTGCCGCGTCCAAACTCCATGTGCCGATAGCCCATGTCGAAGCCGGGCTGCGCTCTTTCGATAAAAAAATGCCCGAGGAGGTAAACAGGATTGTCGCCGACCACGTCTCCGAGTACCTGTTTTGCCCGACGCAGACCGCGGTCGACAACCTTAAGAATGAAGGTATCACCGAAGGAGTCGAGCTGGTGGGGGACGTGATGTACGACGCCGCGCTCCATTTCGGAGCCATCGCGGATTCGAAATCCGACATTCTAGATAAGCTCGGCGTTGCGGCGGGGGATTATCTCTTAGCGACAATCCATCGTTCATCAAACACCGATATCGTCGACAACCTTAAGGTGCTGCTCGAAGTCTTGGTCGAGTCGGGTCAGAGCATAGTCTTCCCGGTTCACCCGAGGACGCGCAAAGTAGTCAACGAAAGCGGGCTTCAAAAGATAATCGACGGCTCGAAGGTGCGGCTGACCGACCCGGTAGGCTACATCGACTTCTTAAAGCTAGAGAAGAACGCCGCTAAGATATTGACCGATTCGGGAGGGGTGCAAAAGGAAGCGTTCTTTTTTGCGGTGCCCTGCATAACGCTGCGCGATACCACCGAATGGGTCGAGACGGTCGAGAGTGGGTGGAACGTTCTCGTCCACGTCGACAAAGAGCTGATACTTCGGAAGATAAGCGATTTCGCGCCCACCGGGACGCCCGCGCAACTCTTTGGCGACGGAAAAGCCGCCCAGTATATCGCGGAACGGTTAACAACTTAGCAGAGCAACGCTATAATCATAGAACACAAGCAATTTGGGGGCTTATTCGTTGAAACCTAATGTCAAAGGCGAGAAGAGATTGCGGATTTGGATAGATATAACCAACACGCCGCATGTCCTTATTTTTAGGCCCATAATAAAGGCGCTCACCGGGCAGGGACATGAAGTATTCGTCACCGCGCGCGAGTTTGCGCAGACCAGCCAGTTGCTGGAGCGGTTTGGTATCGAGCACACGCTTATCGGAAAACACCAGGGCAAAGAGATTTACCGGAAGATATACGGGCTTGCCTCGCGTACCAGTAAGCTGGTGGCGTATGCGGCGCGCAAAAAGTTTAATCTCGCGGTTAGCCACGGCTCGAACGATTGCGCGGTCGCCTCGTTCTTTTTGCGCATCCCGCATGTGACGATGTTCGATTATGAATATGCTAAAGCGATGCACAACATCAACCTTCGCGTATCGACGAAAGTGTTGATACCGGATATGATTCCGTCCGAGCCCCTCTACGAGTACGGGGGGACCGACGCGAAAATCGACAAGTATCCCGGCCTTAAAGAAGAGTATTACCTGGCCGA
>JAUXNY010000016.1 GCA_030682615.1 Candidatus Aquicultor sp.
ATCTCGATGTGTTTATAGGAGTCGGTCTTTACGAGTCCGGCCATCAACTTCACCATGGCGTTGTCGCTCGCGTCGATGATCTTTTCGCAGCTTGCTATCGTATCGTCTTCGAGCCTAAGCCACTTTTCGACACCTTCTTCGAAATATTCCTTGCGTTCCACTGCAGCCATGATTATTCCTCCTCGTATCTTGCCCTTATAACCTGAACGAGCATATAGCGTGCGATTTGCCTTCATCTTTACCCGGAACGCGTGCTTCTCACACCTTCGGCGGTACTTAGCGATATTAGATGTTTGGCGGTGATAATCTCTGGTTTTTGCTACAATTGTCTACAGTGGACTCGCTTTAATATTGGAGGATATCGATGATACCAAAGGTAGATCCCGGTCTTTGTATCGGGTGCGGAAACTGTGAGCTGCTATGCCCGCGCGTATTTACCGTCCACAACGATGGGATATCGTACGTTATCAAGGACTCCGATTGCGAGGAGGAGGGCTGCTGTGAAGAGGCGGCAGAAGAGTGCCCTGTGGGTGCGATCAAGACGAGGTGGTGATAGGTGAAGAGCACCCAAACAGCAAAGCACGCCGGAGAAATCATCAGGAGACTGAAAGACGAATACAGGAACGCAGGAATCGTTCTTAATTATTCTAACGACTTTGAGCTGTTGGTGGCGGTGATTCTCTCAGCCCAGTGCACCGACAAGAAGGTAAACGAAGTCACAACGGAGCTCTTCAAGAAATATACGGTTGTCGGCGATTATGCGGAGGCCGACCTTAAGGAGTTGGAGAAGGATGTTCGGCCGACCGGTTTTTTCAGAAACAAAGCTCAGAACATAAAGGGCGCTGCTGTGATGGTGCTCGAAAAATTCGGCGGGAAAATCCCATCGACGATGGATGAGATTCTAGAGCTGCCCGGTGTGGCGCGCAAGACCGCTAATATAGTCCTCGGGAACGCATATGGTGTCGTCGTCGGAATCGCGGTCGACACCCATGTGAAGCGTCTATCCCGGCGCCTCGGACTCTCCAAGAACGAAAACCCCGATAAAATAGAGCGTGACCTGATGGAGATTATTCCAAATGCCGAATGGTTTGGATTCACCTATCTGATGATAGAACATGGCCGGGCTATCTGCGATGCGAAAAAGCCTCGTTGCGATAAATGTCTGCTCAACGATGTCTGTCCCTCGGCCTTTAAAGTCTAGACGACAGCGGCTCTGTTGCGCTGGGCTCGTCAAGAAAGTGAGTGCCGGCTTATCCCGTCAAGCCAACCTTGCGCTCTCTTGTACTATGACCAGGCATACTAGACGTTTTACCGTCAACCGCATATAATATTTTCTAATCTGAGCCTTTCAGTATGTAATAAACCGATTAAATATCTCGACTAATATTTGATAAATGGCTGAAAAAGCTCCTTGATACTTCTAAATCTCAAGATAAAACCGCTCGTTTAAGCCAGTCATTTAATAATAAACCAGTGAATAAGAAGACTAACGAGGCTGATCACAGGAGGCGATAATTGAACTTACTGGAACTCATTCAAACTAGAAGAAGTGTGCGCAAATATACGGGTGAACCCGTCACGGATATGGATATCGACACGATCCTGGAAGCGGGCAGGTGGGCTCCCTCGGGTCTCAACAACCAGCCTTGGCGGTTTGCCGTGATACGCAGCAAAGAGACGAAAAAACGGCTTGCGGTAGCGACAAAATATTCAACTATAATTCTTGGCTCGGACACCCTCATAGCGGTCTTCCTCGACCGCCTCGTCATATATGATAAGACAAAAGACGCCCAGGCTGTGGGCGCTTGTATTCAGAACATGCTTCTGCAGGCCCATGGAATGGGTCTTGGCGCGTGCTGGTTGGGTCAGATACTTGCCAAGGCCGAGATGGTAAGGCAGGCTATAGACGCGCCCGAAAACTACGAGCTGATGGCGGTAGTTGCCGTGGGTCATCCCGAGCCGGCGAAGCTGATAGGGAAACGTGAAGAACTCGACAAGCTGGTGTTCTTGCGCGAGAAGATCCAATAATATATGCAGAAAAGACTAATAATCTTTGATGTAAGTGATTGTTAGGGCTCTAGCCGGTCAATTCTCTTAATGGTGTTGGATCCGATCACATAGAAAGCACCGTCGGGTGCTTGTGCGACGCCAACGACCTGTTCGTCGAAGTTCATGACAACGTTATCCGCGGCGACCGTATCGAAATCAGGTTCGGCGAACTTGATAGCCCGAATCTCACGCGTTTTGTAGGAGCCAAAAACGAATGCATCACGTATTTCGGGGAAGCGGTCTCCGGCGTAGAATATAGCTTGCGTCGGCGCGATAGATTTCCTATAGACCGCGACCGGGTCTACGAATCGCTTGTCCCGGGCCTTTCCGGTCACCTCGGGCCAGCCGTAGTTCTTGCCCGCTTCGATTCTGTTTACCTCATCATTGTTTGTGGGGCCGTTCTCCGTTACGAAGAGCGTATTTGTGACCGGCTGAATCGCCATTCCGAATATGTTTCGATGCCCATACGAGTAGACCGGCGAGCCGGGGAACGGGTTGTCGGACGGGATCTTGCCGTCCGCGTTCACCCGCAGGACTTTGCCGCCGGTCGATTTGATATCCTGAGCCAGGCTGGTATCTCCAGTCTCTCCGGTAGAGACAAAGAGCCTGTCGTTCGGCCCGAAGACGAGGACGCCGCCGTTATGGATTCTAGCGCCCGGGATGTTGTCTATTATGATTTCGGGCCCGGGCTGAGCGTCGCCGTCGGCTTTGAACCTTACGACCTTGTTGAAGAGCTTACCGTCTTTATCGTATGTGTGGTAGACGTAAACATAAGGAAGAGCTTGATAGCTAGGAGGTATGGCGATTCCTAGAAGCCCGGTTTCATGGTACCCGAGCATCCGCGGGACTTTTATAGTGGCGAAGGGCTCCGCTTGGAGCTTGCCGTCTTTGAAGACGCGCACGCGACCGACCCTCTCGGTTATAAATATGCGGCCGTCGGGCGCGAACGCCATCGACGTCGGGGAGTCGAGGCCTTTTATCTCGGCCGGGTACGTTGAGGTCGGCGCGGTGGTCGTGGTCTTCTTTATTGTCTGCTCGACGCATCCGGCCAGGAGTAGGACGACTATAGCGAAGAGATAAATTGCATAGCGATGAATCGGCGACCCTGTCGTTTTCATGCTCGATTTTTACCCCGGCATCGACCTGTTTAAACCAACCGGTACTCACATAAGCGATTAAGGGCTTTGTGACCCAAAAATCCATCGTCTAATCGTTCTCGGGGCTTGCCTGTTAAGTCGCTGATTTGCCGGCGATTTTCGCGCCCCCTATTTGCTGCTATAATTACTGACAGCGAAGGACTTGCCTGCAAACACAGACCTGCTAGCGGGTTGTTGAGAAAGGGAAGAGATGTCGATGGAAGAAAAAATATCGCGCCTTGGGGTCATGGGCGGTACTTTCAACCCGATTCATTACGGACACCTGGTCACGGCCGAAGAGGCTCTATCGCAATTCAAGCTCGACAAGGTTATGTTTATGCCGGCGGGCGTTCCGCCGCACAAGAGCGACCCGGAAATTCTCTTGCCGGAGGAGCGGTATCTTCTCACAGTCATAGCCACAGCCTCCAACCCTGATTTCGTCGTCTCGCGCCTTGAAATCGAGCGGAAGGGACCGTCTTATACGATAGACACACTCGCCCAGCTGCAGCAGATATTCGGTCCCGACACCACGGTATTCTTCATCACCGGGGCGGATGCGGTGTGGGAGATTCTTACCTGGAAAAACGCTGAAGAACTGGTCGAGCTTACCGAATTTATCGCCGCGACGCGACCCGGTTACAGCCTCGAGAAGTTTAAGAAACTCCATGTTCTTCCCGAGGGTGAGGGCAGAGAGCCCGGCAGGCCGAGGGTGTCGATTATGGAGATACCCGCGCTCGCCATCTCGTCAACCGATATTCGCAGACGCGTGCGGGAAGACCAGCCCATCCGGTATCTGGTTCCCGAAGGTGTCGCGAGCTATATTAAGAAGTCCGGGTTTTGGAAGGACTAAAAGGGTCGAGTATGCACGACGTTGGATTCATAAAAGAAAAACTCAAAGCCCGGTTGACGCCGCGACATTTTGAGCATAGTCTCGGCACGGCGCAGACGGCCGCGGATATGGCCCACGCCTATGGCTTGGACGAGGAGAAAGCATACCTCGCGGGCTTGCTCCATGATTATGCCAAATCCATGAGCGGCGGCGAACTGCTGGCGGCGGCGGCCGGATACGGTATCGAGGCCAATCCGGTCGAAATCGAGGCGCCGTATCTCTTGCACTCTGAACTCGGTGCTTGTATGGTCAAAGAAGAACTCGGAATAGTCGACCAGGAGATACTCGATGCCATCGCGTATCACACAATAGGGTCTTGTTCGATGACCGACTTTGATAAGATAATCTATATAGCGGATATGATAGAGCCGGGCCGGGCATATCCGGGGCTGGATAGGCTCCGTCACATGGCGTTGGAAGGGCTGGACGAGGTGTTTCGCGAGGCGTACGCGCATTCGCTGGCACACCTTATCAAGGCTGGAAAGTTGATTCACCCGGTAACGGTCGAAGTATGGAATAGGTTAGTAGCACAAGAATATGGACGACTTCTTTGAAGCACAGGAAACCGATAGAGCTACCTCGCGCGCCGACCGCCTGAAGAAGGAAAAAGGCAGGCGCCGTCGGAGAAACCTCCTTTTATTCTTTTCAGCGGTAGTGTTGTTAGCGGTTGTCATCTTTATTGCTTGGGGGATCTATAGCGGTATGTTTGCGCGGTCGGCGACCCAGGCGACGAAGCCGGGCAAGAATACCGCTCACAGTGCTGTCGAGGCTAAGACGGAGGTGCCGACCGAGAGCGCCCAGGGCTTGACCGACGATGAGCCGCAGCAGTTAGCCATGCGCAAGCTGATGAATCTGTTGATTATCGGTGTAGAGGAGACTGCGGGCCGCAAGAGCGCAAAGGGATTGCTCTTGGCAAAGGTAGATTTTCAAAACGGCTCCATTAAGGCGATCAGCATCCCCGACAAGGTCTATCTCAATATTCCGGGGCTCGGACTCGACCAGATAAGTCAATCGTACAACGTCAGCTTGAACTCGACCCGTAAAGCCGTTGAGGACCTGCTGCAGGTTCCTATCGAAAACCACGTCGTACTCCACTACGGCGATTTCGAATATCTCATCAACGAGAAGCGCTTCAACGTAGTCTTCGACAAAGCCGTAGAGACGGGATTCTTCGAAAACGAGGTTCGGGGCTACAGCCGTGAAGTAGACAAGATTAATTCGGCCAATACCGATATCATTCCGTTGCCGGTAAAGTTTGTCAGCATCAACGGGGAGCCGTATTATGAGCCCAACAATGACGAGGTAAACCGGCTGGTTTTTGCGCTGTGGGGAATAAAGCGGGTAGTCAAATCGGATACGATCCGTGTGATAATATTGAATGGATCAGGGACGCCCGGGATAGGGCGCGAGATATCGCAGCGGCTGACGTCGAATGGATTCATGGTCACCGATGTCAAGAACGCCAGCAATTTTAGCTATTCGAAGACCCAGATAGTCGTATATAAAGAGGAGTATAAAGAGAAAGCCAAGACCATCCAGCAGATACTCGGCGTCGGCACGGTGGCGACGCACCTTATCTCGCAGGATGTGGCGGAAATCGCGATAATAGTGGGTAAGGATTTTAAGAGCACCAATTAACTAGGAGGCCACAAACTGGAAGCGCAAGAAATAGTAGAGATAGCCGCGCAAGCGGCGGCAGAGAAACAAGCGACCGACATATCCATCATCGATGTCAGCGGCATCTTCGTCATCACCGATTATTTCATGATTTGCAGCGGCCAAACCGGCCGCCAGGTGCTGACTATCGCCGAGAACATCGAGGACAAGCTGCGCGAGCTGAAGGTGCGAAAAATCGGTCTGGAGGGTGACAAAGAAAAAAGCTGGATATTGTTGGATTTCGGCGCGGTCATCGTCCATGTCTTCACGCAAGAGCAGCGCAATTTCTACCAACTCGAGAAGTTGTGGTCGGACGCTCCGCGGCGCACCTGGGAAACGGGCTAGGCATAACGGCTCGAACTCGCTATAATAGTCGAGTGCGCGTAGACGAATGGGGCCATAGCTCAGCGGGAGAGCACTTGGCTGGCAGCCAAGGGGTCGAGGGTTCAAATCCCTCTGGCTCCACAAAAAAGCCACCTTTTGCGGGTGGCTTTTTTTGAATATGCAGTTGGAGGGTGAAGATGGCCGACCGATACGACCACAAAGAAATCGAAGCCAAATGGCAGAAGAGATGGGCGGAGCAGGACATCTACCGCACCTACGAGGATGCCTCAAAGCCCAAGAAGTACATCCTGGAGATGTTCCCTTATCCATCGGGCGCGCTTCATATGGGCCATGTTCGCAATTATTCGATAGGCGATGTCGTCGCCAGATATAACAAGATGAACGGCTATAACGTGCTCCATCCGATAGGCTACGACGCCTTCGGCATGCCGGCCGAGAACGCGGCGATAGCGCGAAGCATCCATCCGAAGAAATGGACCTTTAGCAACATCGAAAGCATGCGTGAGCAGCTCAAGCAGATGGGTTTGAGTTACGATTGGAGCCGTGAGGTAAACACGGCTAGCCCCGACTATTACCGCTGGGGCCAGTGGCTCTTCCTGAAGTTCTACGAGCGCGGCCTGGCGTATCGCAAAAAAGCGACGGTCAATTGGTGCCCGAGCTGCGAGACGGTTCTCGCCAACGAGCAGGTGGAGGACGGCGGGTGCTGGCGTTGCGGCGCCGTCGCCGAGCAGCGCGAGCTGGAGCAATGGTTCTTCAAAATAACCGACTACGCTGAGCGTTTGCTATATGATTTGGACGACCTTGACGGATGGCCGGAACGCGTCAAGATAATGCAGCGCAACTGGATAGGCCGGAGCGAAGGCGCCTATGTCGACTTCGAGATAAAAGGCGGCGACGAAAAGGTTACCGTCTTTACTACCAGGCCGGACACGCTATACGGTTCGACTTTCTTCCTGCTGGCGCCGGAGCACCCGTTGGTCGATAAACTCGTTGCGGGCACGGCCTATGAGGCGGGCGCGAAGGAGTTTCGCCATAAAGTCGCGGCCGAGACCGAAATCGACCGCACCTCCGCCGAGAAAGAGAAGAACGGCTTCTTTACGGGAGCCTATGCCATAAACCCGGTAAACGGAGAGGAAATTCCCGTTTATCTTGCGGATTACGTGCTTATGGGTTACGGGACCGGCGCGGTCATGGCGGTTCCCGCGCACGACCAGCGCGACTTTGAGTTCGCCACCAAATACGACCTGCCTATCAGGGTCGTCATCGAGCCGGAAGGTGAGCAGCTAGCTTCCTCGATGATGACGCAAGCCTACGAGGGCGAAGGGGTTATGGTCAACTCCGGGCCGTTCGACGGCACACCACAGGCCCAGGGGGTCACCAAGGTCACCGAGTATCTAAAGGAGCGCGGCGTCGGCGAGGCGGCGGTCAACTACCGCCTGCGCGACTGGCTCATATCGCGCCAACGCTATTGGGGCAACCCGATACCGATGGTCTACTGCGATAGCTGCGGCGTCGTGCCGGCAAAAGAAGAAGACCTGCCGATTAGGCTCCCGGACGACGTGGAAATAACCGGCTCGGGCGGCTCACCACTCGCTCGCCATGAGTCATTTATACATACAGCCTGCCCGGCATGCGGCGGCGCGGCGCGGCGCGAAACCGACACTATGGACACCTTTATCGATTCATCCTGGTACTTCTTGCGCTACTGCAGCCCACATGATGAGACGCTGCCGTTTGCGAAAGAGGCGGTAGACTACTGGATGCCGGTCGACCAGTATATAGGAGGCATCGAGCATGCGGTTTTACACCTGCTGTACTCGCGCTTCTTCACGAAGGTTCTGAGCGATATGGGGCTTGTCGGCGTCATCGAGCCGTTTACAAACCTGCTTACGCAGGGGATGGTAATAAAAGACGGGGCGAAGATGTCCAAGTCGAAGGGGAATGTCATAGACCCCGGCGCAATCATCAGCCGCTACGGCGCGGACACCGCGCGCCTATTTATCCTGTTCGCGTCGCCGCCGGAGAAAGAGTTGGAGTGGAGCGACCGGGGCGTCGAGGGCTCGTACCGCTTCCTGAACCGCGTGTGGCGCTTGGTCGAGGATAGTAAGGGACTTATCGCCGGTGTAGCCGCGGCGGGCGCGCGCTCTGCCGACAACTTAGGGCCCGACGAACGCGAAGTGCGCTTTATGGTCCATCGCACCATCAAACGCGTGACGGAAGATATCGAGCGTTTTAGCTTCAATACCGCGATAAGCGCGGTCATGGAGCTGGTAAACACCCTGTACAAATATAACGAGTCTGCTCAGCGTAACCCCGCGGTTATGCGCGAAGCTATCGATAGCCTTGTGTTGCTGCTCGCGCCGTTCGCGCCGCATCTCATAGAGGAGCTGTGGGAAGGGCTAGGCAATGCCGACAGCGTCCACCTGCAGACTTGGCCGGCGTTCGACCCCGAGCTTGCCAAATCCGAAGAGGTCACCCTGGTCGTGCAAATAAACGGCAAGGTGAGAGACAAAATCACCGTCGCAGCCGATATCGCCGAAGACGAGATGAAGGAGATAGCGCTCGCCTCAGACAAGGTCAAGGCGCACGTCGGGGACGCGGATGTTAAGAACATCTTCATCGTGCCGGGCAAACTCGTTAATATTGTGATCAAGTAGTCGCATATAAAAATTCTGCATTTCCCGGCAGGAAACCGCCTTCATCCCATCGAACAACGCATATATGCAAAAGCACATCGGAACGACAGACAACCCTAAAGACAAGCGCAAAGCAGAAGAAATCGTCGTCGACATACGAGACAAGCTCCAGGACAGCGGTTTTTCGATTGACAATCGCCAGCTGGCAGCGATTATCGTGCTTCTCATAGTAACGGTCGTCGGTAGCGCGTTGTTCTATATAAACTCCAGGCCAAAGCCGGTGGTCGTAGTCAAAGCGGACGAGCGAAAGACGGCATCGCAAGAGAAACAAGAGGACCCAGAGGCGACGCCTGCGAAAGAACCGGCCCAACTCTATGTCCATGTCGCGGGCGCGGTAGCCAAACCCGGCGTCTACGCGCTTAAAGACGGGAGCCGCATCGTAGACGCGATTGGTGTCGCGGGAGGCGGCGCGCCCGATGCCGATGAAGACGCTCTCAATCTCGCCGCCAAGCTTATCGATGGACAACGCGTCTACGTGCCGAAAAAAGGCGAGACGCCCCAACCCGTGAGCGGGATGAGCGCGGGGGGCGATGCGGGCGTCATCGGTGACCCGGCCGCAGCGGGCGGCAAAATCAACATAAACCTAGCCTCTGCCGAGCAGCTCGATTTCTTATCGGGGGTGGGCGAGGTGACCGCCAAGAAGATCATCGACCACCGCACGAAAAATGGTCCATTCAGGCGCGTCGAGGATATCATGCAAATCGACGGCATCGGCCAGAAGAAGTTCGAAAAGCTCAAAGACGAGATATCGGTCGAATGAAAAGGGCAGTTCCACCACTGGCGTTCTTTGCCATCGCTTTTATGGTGGGTATCGCAGTTTCCGAATGGCTCGATATAAGGTTGAGCTATCCGCTTTACGCATTACTAGCAGGTAATATAGTTCTTATCTTAAGCACAAGGAAAAGGGTATACTATAGGTATATACTGGCGGTGATTGCCCTTGTTTTGCTCGGCGTGATCCTAACGGCACTCGCATCAGAACGGCTGGACGCGGGCCTTCTGAACAAAGCGGCCGCTGACGGCGCGTACGTCCAGGTGGAAGGGATTCTCATAAACGACGCCGTCTCCCGCCGGGGGCAGACGCGCTTCGATATCCGGGTGGCGCAGCTCGATGATGGAAGGCAGGACTGGGCGCTCAGGGAATATGCGCGTGTCCAAATCCGCTCAGACAAACGACTTGATCTGCACGCAGGGCAATCAGTCAGCGTCTCGGGCAAGGCAAGCCTGCCGAAATCAACCGGAGAATTCGACTACCGGCGCTACCTTTACTATCGCGGCATAACAGCTACTATTAATTCCAATCCAGTAGATATAACGTTGATAGAATCAAATCGGGGTGACGTCTGGGCGCTGCTCTTAAGCGGGGCGGGCGCTTCTCGCGATTGGATAAAAGAGCGCAATGCGGCCCATCTGCCGGGTGACGCGGCGGGCCTGCTCAACGGCATCGTTTTGGGAGACACCTCGATGTTGGGCGAGCGCGTCGATGAGTCGTTCAAGACGACCGGCTTGACACATATCGTGGCGGCCTCCGGCATGAACATCGCGCTCATCGTCGGCGCACTCTGGCCATTACTGCGCCTCTTACGGCTGCGCGCTCGCTTCCAATACGTCGTCCTCATTGCGGCAGCCGCCTCCTATACGCTTTTGAGCGGCATGCAGCCTTCGATTACCAGGGCGTTTCTTATGGCGCTCGTGGCCCTTAGTGCGTGGCTCTTCGGCAGAGGTAAGAACCACCTGGCGTCGCTTGCGGCGGCGGCGCTCATCATCTTAATAATAAATCCGTTTTCCCTTTACGACATCGGGTTTCAGCTCTCGTTTGCCGCGACCGCCGCTATCATCCTGCTCGTGCCGCTTTTAGAGCAAATGCTCGCCGATGCCCCGCGTTCACTCCGCTCAGCCCTGGCGGTCACACTTGCCGCGCAAGTCGGGGTGCTGCCTATCATGATATATTATTTCGGCTACATCTCGACGATATCGCTGCTCGCGAACCTCATCGTCGCCCCGCTCGCCGGCCCAGTACTCATTCTCGGGATGGTCGTTGTGCCGGTCGAGGCGGCCTCCACAATGCTGGCGAGCCCTTTTTATTTGGTGCTGCGCTGGTTGTTGACCGCGATGATATCCGGTGCCGAGCTCCTCGCGAACGCGCCCGGCAGCGCTATCTACTTCAAGCAGCCGGGTTTAGTTATCGCAGCCGCGGCTTACGTCGTCTTAGGCGCCGGCCTGTTCTTCCTGCGCACGCTAAATGTGAGGTTAAGGCTTGCGCATATAGTGATGCTCTTAATAGCGGTTTCCGCTGCATCTATATGGTGGCAGGCGGGGATGGCGATGGCTCCAGCGCAACTCGAGGTGGTCTTCTTGGATGTAGGCCAGGGCGATGCCGCGTTGCTAACTGCGCCGGATGGAGCGCGGGTGCTCGTCGACGCGGGGCCGAACGCAGCCGTGCTCAAGCGGCGGCTCGCTGAGCGGGGAGTCAACCGAATCGACACGATTATCTTCAGCCATGAGCACGCCGATCATGTCGACGGGGTCCACGGGATATTGCGGGTCTGCAACGTGGGCGCGGTCGCGTATCCTCGCGCGATGGAGGAATCCGATGAGGGCAGGGCGCTAATCGGTCAGATAGAGAAGAGCGGGATAGAGCTGATAGCGCTCGATGACGGCGACACCCTGGAATTAGGTTCGGTGTTGAGGCTGGAAATCTTTGTTGCGAGCGAATACGCGGGAGACGGCCGCGACGATTCGGCGGTCTTTGCGGCCCGGTACGGAGACTTCGATATCCTGTTCACCGGCGATGCCGGAGATGAGACCGAGGCCTCGCTGCTAGCGCGGGGCGACGAGGTCGACGTCGACGTCGACGTCTTGAAAGTCGGCCACCACGGGAGCGCGTATTCGAGCGGCGATGATTTCCTGGGCGCGACTAAACCCGAGGTGTCGGTGATATCGGTAGGCCAATATAACAGGTACGGCCACCCGGCACGCCCCGCGCTCGACAGACTCAAAGCAGCCGGCTCTAAAATCTACCGCACAGACCTCCACGGGGATGTTACAATTAAGTCTGACGGTGAGACCTACCGCGTCTACGTGGAGAAGCAGGCAGACTGATCATGAATAAAAAACCGGCTCAAAGCGCAAAACAAAAACCATTAAAACCCGTCTATCTAATACACGGCGATAAGAAATTAATCGACGAAGCCCTGGCGCGCCTCAAAAAGCGCATCTCCGCCCAGTTTGACCTCGATTTCAACTACGACCAATTCAACGGCGCGGAGGTAAGCGCCGCGAAGGTCATCCAGGCCGCAAATACGCTGCCGTTCATGTCCGAGAAACGCCTGGTCGTCGTTAAGAACGCCGAAAAGCTCTCGCGAGACGATGCGGGCCAACTCGCCGAATACGCCGAGAAACCGTCCGAGTTCGCATGCGTAGTCTTTGTCTCGAACAGCGCCAACAAGACGAGCCGTCTCTACAAAGCGGTCGAGAAGACGGGCGAAATCGCCGAATATTCACTCAAAATCCTAAACAAAAGCCCCACAGTCTGGATAAAAGAGCAGTTTGCGGCGCGCGGCAAACTCGTCTCCGATGCCGTCGCCAGACACTTGCTGCACGTGGTCGGATCCGACCTCAACCGGCTTGCCACCGAAATCGAGAAGATCAGCCTCTACTGCGAAGATGAGCGCATCATCGACCCCGACGAGGTCGACCCGGTCGTCACCAGGTCAACGGAGGTATCGATATTCGACCTCTCGACGCACATAGGGGAGCGCAACGTCCCAAAAGCTATCGAGCTGCTTGACCAGCTGCTCACTCAGAAAGAGGCGCCGCTCGGCCTCCTTAGCCTCATCGCCCGCCACTTCCGTCTTATCCTGCGGACGAAGGTGTGGACAGAAGCGGGGCGCGACAGCAGATACCTAGTCGAGAACCTGACAGGCGAGGGCGGGAAGAAACTGCCGCCTTTCGTCGTCTCCAAATACCGCGAACAGAGCCGCAACTTCTCCATCGAAGAGCTTAAGCGAGCATTCGAGCTGCTGCTTAAGGCCGACATCGCCCTCAAATCCAGCCCCCAACCTCCCGAGGCCGTGTTAGAGGATTTGGTTGTGCGGTTGGCTGTTTAAGGTTCTTCTAAAAACCGGCTTTTTATATTATAGTGAACTAACAGTGAACTAACAGGTCTTTGTTTGAGGATAGCCTTACTTGAGGTGTGGTTTTAGTGCGAGAACCAACAAAACAGGAGATAACCGAAGTTTGTAGTAAGTACGGGGTCGAGTTTCTGGCTCTCTTTGGCTCAAGAGCAGCCGGGGAAGCAAGAAAAGAAAGTGACATAGACCTGGCCGCTTTCTTTAGCCGACGTATTTCAACAAGGGAAGAACTCGATTTCTTCTACGAGCTTGTGCGGCTGTTTGGAACCGATCGACTTGATCTTATTGTGCTGGATAGAGCCAACCCACTACTTCTAAAGGAAGTGGCCCTTTACGGAGTACCGCTTTTTGAACGGCGTAAAGAATCTTTTGATGAGTTTATCATCCTGGCCATAGCTAAATATCATGATACCAGGAAAAACAGGCGTTTTGAAAAAGAACTTACAGAAGAGTTCTTAGAGGAGAAGAAGCGTGAAGCGGTTTGATCCTGATATTTACGATTCTTTCGTTAAGTTAGGTGAGCAGGATATGGTTCCGATGGAATTTGCATCAAAGATAGCGCCATCATCCGGCCTGAGAAGTCGTCTGGTCCACGAGTATGATAGGATCGATGACGCAATTGCCCATGCGAGCACTAAAGTTGGCGGTATAAAAAAACTCACCCCCTATAGATTTCTCGGCGGTGTCCAATTGCAATCACTAGAACAACCAATTCGCCGTTATCGATTGTGTAAATAATTCTAAAAGCTCCAACTCTTAATTTCCAACGATCCTTTAGTTTACCTACTAAAGGGAAGCCAATTTGCGGATCGTCCTCAATTCTTCGTAGGGCTTTAAGCATTCTCAAGAAATCTTTCTTTTGAAGGTTATCAAGGTCCTTCTGGGCTTGTTTGGAGAGCCGAAGCTCATATTTCACGCAAGCCTCTCTTCTCGATCCTTAAGGTATTCGTTTAGCGAGGCAATATCGCCCCTTTTGATATCTTCTTCGCCTTCCTGGACGGCCTTCATGAGTTCAGGATCGCTCAACACATCAAGTGTTTCCAGCAATCTTTCGTATTCCTCATATGATAGGAGAATCGCTAAAGGCTTTCCTCTTCTTGTGATAATGACGTGTTCCCCAAGGTCTTCAATCTCATTTAACAATGAAGCAAGCGAAGCCCTGGCCTCTGCTGATGATACAACTTTATTAACCGGCACAATTAATCACCCCTCTTAAGTTCGATAATGTTAATTGTACATAATCATGTACAATTCATCAATTATAGTTATGGGCACGCTCTCAATCCGCTGGACTTATCAAACCTACCCGCATAGAAGCAGTCTATTTATTCTTATATTTGCTTACAATTTCTTATATTTTCATGTTTGCTTGTCGATAATAGGGTAAAATTAGGATTCATAGGAGATGAATAAAATGTCTGAGTCCTTGATGACAGTTAAAGATGTTGCTAAATATTTAGGTTTGAGCGAACGGACACTCTACAGCATGATTAAGCGTGAAGAGATTCCGTATGTTAAGGTCGGCGGGCGATATCGATTCAATCGCGAAAAAGTCGAAGAGTGGCTTGAGCGGAAATCAACAGAAAGAATGCTCACAGCAAAAGAAAAAATGCCTACTGCGTTACAGCGGGTAGAAGAGACCGCCGACCCGCTCACAAAAAGGCTGTTGTTTATTGGTCTCCTAACCCGAGAGCTTGAGAAGGATAACATCAAACCGATCATCGTCGGTGGAAATGCGGTTGAGTTTTACACGGCTGGCGGTTACGCGACTTATGATATAGATGTGATTGCTCCCAGCGAGCCCCTGGACAAGGTTTTGAAAAGATGGGGCTTCGATAAGGTCGGCAGGCACTGGATAAGCGAGAAACTCGATATTGTTATCGAAGCTCCGGCGTATGCGTTAGAGACTGCGGAGCAACGCGACAAATTATACGAGGTCGAAATAGACGATCTTAAAGTCTACGTTCTAGGTATCGAGGACCTGATTGTCGATAGACTTAACGCCTATGTCCACTGGAAGTCCCAAGATGATGGGATTTGGGCCAAGGAGCTGATGGTTTTGCACTCCAAGGAAATCGACTGGGATTATTTGGCGAAAAGAGCGGGAGAGGAACGGGTTGAAGCTGCTCTTGCGGATCTAAAAGAGGAGTTTTGAGAATATGAGAAAGATAAACTGGGATGAATACAAGGCTAAAAGAGCTGGTTTTGCAAGGGTTAAAGCTCAGCTTGGTCTTGATAGAAAGCCTTCCTCCCGCGTTAGAGACATGGATGAGAGAAACCTCTTAATCCAGCTCGATAAGGCCCGGCTCGAAGCTTGGAAAGAAGAGGGTAAATTCGAGATTTTGGGCCCTAGAAAAATCAGATTCCAGGTCAATCAGTAAACGCGAGGGACGGGCGCAAGGGGACGTACATCGGATATATCGGTTTCTATTATTTAGCTTTGCTCAGGAACACGGCGTCGTGCTGTGGTTGGCGCCAGGGCTGCTGCCATATATGTGCGATAACATATTAGCACAAATGCTTGACGGATATTAGTCCAAGCGCTAATGTTGGATTATGCCAAGAAAACCACGGCTCGATGCGCCAGGGTTTGTTCATCATGTTATTGTGCGCGGCATCGAGCGAAGAGACATCTTTGTTGATAACGCTGATAGGTATGAATTCTTAAAACGCCTATCAGTGGTTGCGGGAGCCGAGAACAACCAGCTCTTTGCCTTTGCACTCATGCCAAACCACGTACACCTTCTGATGCGCACACTTGCGCTTCCACTTTCTTCATGTATGCGCCGCCTCTTAACCGGCTATGCGATTTATTTCAACCGCAGGCACAACCGATGCGGCCACCTTTTTCAAAACCGCTATAAGTCGTTTATCGTTGATGAGCATGCATACCTTTTGGAACTCGTCCGTTACATACATTTGAACCCCGTGCGCGCAGGACTCTGCGCGGATGTAGGCTCGCTCGCTAAAAGGCCTTTTTTTGGCCACGCCGTACTTATGGGGAGGGCGGCTTACCCGTGGTTTGAGCCGGCGCATACACTGGCGCTCTTTGGTAGCTCGTATACTGGTGCACGCGAAAAACTCGTTAAGTTCATGGTAGACGGACTTGCCAAAGGAAGGCGCGATGACCTGGTCGGCGGTGGCTTAAAGCGGAGTCTGGCCGCACTCGACCCATCCGAGCGCGCACAGATAGTCGCCCACGATGAGCGTATCTTGGGTTGTGGAGACTTTGTCGAGGCGGTTCTTGCCGCATTAGAACAGAATGAAGTCCCCGCCTTAAAAGAGATATCACTCGGCGAATTCATCGAGCAAACCGCAGCACATTTTGGCCTTACATCGCAAGAGCTTTGCTCGGGAACAAGGCGTCGTGCTGTGGTTAGAGCCAGAGCCGCCGCCATCTGGCTTGGTATGAAGCGGCATGGTTTTTCAGCTAATGAACTCTCAGAAGCCCTATCGATCAGCAGAACGCGCATTTATGAGATTCTCAACTTGGGCAGAGGAGAGAAGGAGAGCGATGGTGTTGTAGTCTAGCACGAGTATAACGCGAGTACAGCACGAGTACAGCACGTTTCCGATATACTCGATGTACGTCCCTGGTTTCCTAGCTTCCTATCCTATCCTATGGTTTCCTATCCTATATATGTTTAAGGATGGTTTAAACGGGTATATAACAACCCATGGCGTAGTATGCCAACATATTGCTATATGCTGGAAATTAAATTATAATGTTTCTTAATAGGTAGGCGAGCGCATGGGATTCTTTCGATTAGTGTCCTATGGATAGATTATAAGCACCACGATTAGCAGCCTCTTTGTAGTAAGGGAATGGCGTCTACGAAAAGAAAGGAGGTTGTTATGAAAAGATTTACAATTATTATTCTTACCTTTGTTCTCTTGCTCTTAGCAAACGTTGCCTTTGGGGCGAGCCAGGGCACACTTAATGTGAGCCCTGCTACCGTAGATCCAAATGGGACGGTTGCAGCCACAGGCGGTGGTTTTCTGTCGATGGCCGACGTAACAGTCAAGTTCGACGGGGACGGCGCCAAAGTCATAAAGGCGGATATCCACGGCAACATATCATTTAGCTACGATGTTCCGCCAAGCATAAGCAAGGGCATGCATTCCTTGTCGGCCCAAGGTCCTTCAAGCGGAACCCATCCTGATGATGTCAGAGAAGCGTACTCCCACGGAAGCCGCGTTCTCGTTGGTTCTGTGAATGTAGTTGATAAGAAGACAGTCTTAGGCGAGCAGGTAACGCCAGAGCAGCCAGTTGCACCGGGCGCACCAGGCGAGCCGGTAGTAATATCGGTAGCGGGGCAATTGCCATACACCGGCGGCACGCCGCTGTGGGCTCTGCTTATGGCCGGTCTAGCTCTAACGGTTGCCGGTTTTGGCATCAAGGTCATCAAGAGGACTTAGGATATCGGCCGACAGCCGCCGGTATCCTGACAACATCCCACAAAATCAACCTGCGATAAGCCGCAAACAGAGACTTGCACATGAGTAATGTCAGCGGTTGCGCTGCATGCTGATTGCGACATCACACGTCCACGCAGAAGAAGTGACGTGTGCCGCGCGCAGCATGTATGTAGCATCCTTATCATGGAGTTTATGTGGAAGATCAACTTGAAATCGTTCAGTTTCTCAAGATAATCGCGAAAAGGAAGGGCATTGTCATAATCGGCACTGTCCTCTGTGTTCTATTGGCCATGATTGCGACGATGTATATGACGCCGCAGTATAACGCGACGGCCAAGATCTTGGTCGCGCAGGCTCAGGCGCCGATCAACAACCAGTCATCTTCTGAATCGTATCAGTCCGTCCTCCTTGGCCAACAGCTCGCCAAGACCTTTAGTGAGATAATGGTCAGCCGGACGTTGGCGGAACGGGTAATCGCACGGCTTGAGCTTCCTTTGTTGCCGGATGACCTGATGAAAAAAGTAAAGGCGCAGCCCATACGAGACACGCAGCTCATCGTCCTTAAAGTAACAGACACGAATCCCAAACGGGCGAAGGACATCGCCAATATGTATGCGGAAGAATTCATCGATTTTATTCCGTCGACTGTACCTACGACTTCGCAGATGAAAGTCAGTGCGATCGAGCTGGCCGTTGTACCGCTGAAGCCGGTCACTCCAAAACCGCTCTTAAACACCATACTGGCCTTTGTGATCGGTTTGAGTATGAGTATAGGTTTCGCCTTCGTCCTCGAGAAACTCGATGTGACCGTGAAAGAGTCGGACATGCTCGAACAACTTCTCGGGATAACGTCGTTAGGCCTTGTGTCAAAATCACAGCAGCCGCTCCTGCTGGGCGACAATAACACTGATACGTCTGAATCGATGCGACGCATCAGGACCAATCTTCAGTACCTCAATTTTGACCAGTCGATACGATCGTTTGCGGTGGCGAGCCCCGAGACAGGGGATGGCAAGACCACCGTAGCATCGAATCTAGCTATAGTCTTTGCCCAGGCCGGGCAGAATGTTTTACTTGTCGATTGCGATTTGAGAAGACCATCCATCAGTCAAGTGTTCCATCTGCCTGACGCACGAGGGCTCTCAAATGTTCTCATAGGCGCCGCCGATGCCGACTCGGTTGTTCTTGCGAGTGGCGTAGACGGTTTAAGTGTTATTACAAGCGGGCCGATTCCGCCAAATCCCGCCGACTTGTTGAATTCGGAGCGGATGGATGATTTGCTGGCGAAATTCGAAGGCCGGTTTGATATCGTTATTCTTGATTGCCCGCCGGTGCTGGCTTTATCCGACACGGTGATTCTCGCGTCGAAAGCGGACGCTGTTCTTATGGTTTCGAGTTTCGGCAAATCGAAGAAGGCCGATATGCTTGCCGCGCGGAACGCACTTGCTAAGGTGGGTGCACGGATTCTCGGCTTTGTCATAAACGGTGCGCGGACTTCAAAACAGAATGGTTATTATAATCAACCATACACTAGCCGGCAGGCTCTACGTGATGCACCTTTAAACTAGCCCCATAATATAAGAGGTGTTTGATTACTATCGGTGTTTTAAGTAAGCAGATGGATCACAGCAACGCATCGCGTGCCCATAAAGATAAAAAAGACCGCGACAAGAAGCGCAGAACAAGACTGGCCTTGCTCGTGCTTTTATTTGCGCTCACGGCCGTGGTAGTCGGCCGCAGCATCGTCGGCGACCTATTAGGCGTGCAGAAGAGGCTCATCAAGGGCCAAGATAATCTGCAATCGGCCTATGCTGCTGCTGAGAAAGCGGAATTCGACAAATCCCAGCCATATTTCAAACAAGCGCAAGATAGTTTCATAGATGCCGGCAGAATCATGAGCAAGCCCGGCGTGACTATGCTCGCGATTATCCCCGTTGCTAACTCCAATCTCGAAGCGGTTCGGCGCCTGTCGGAGACCGGTATAGAGGTCTCATATGCCGGCGAGGCACTCATGCAGGCCTCGGCGAAGTTTTCTAAGAAACAAGGCAAGTTCGATATCAGCATTGAGAACGGAAGGGTGGATGTTGAGCCTTTCATAGACGCAAAACCCGATATCGACAGGGCGCACCTGCATGTGCTTCAAGCGATGGCGGCTTACAATAAGATACCCGAAGGATACCTTATTCCCCAAATAGAGAACGCGAAAAACAGACTCGGCAAAGAGCTTCCCGCGCTGAAAACGCTGGTCTCGAAAGCCAAAGTGACCTTTGACGTTTTACCGAGCGTCATGGGGGGCGAAGGGAGGAGACGCTATTTCCTCGCGATTCAGAACAACGCTGAATTGCGCGCGACGGGCGGGCTTATCGGCAACTATGGGATACTAACGGTCGACAACGGGGCCATCAAGCTCGATGAATTCGATGAGATTCTGGCTATCGAAAGTCCGGGTAAGCCAATAGAAGCCCCCGAGGATTTTGCCGCTCGGTATAGCCGTTTCGAAGGGGCGCGCATCTGGTCGAACGCGAATATGAGCCCCGACTTTCCGACGGTCAGCAGGGTCATGCTCAAGCTTTTTGAGAGTGCGCGGGGCGAGAAGCTCGATGGAGTCATCAGTGTTGACCCGGTCGGGCTCTCGTACTTGCTCGATGCAATCGGGCCACTCACCCTTGCTGATGTGGGCGTCACGATTGATGCGGACAACGCTGTCGAGTGGACGCTTGTCAAGGCATACAGGGACTTTCCGGAGCGCGATACGCGTAAGGATTTCTTGGCGGATATCGCGCAAGCGGTCTGGGGGCGTATCGCCACAGGGCAGGTCGCGGATAAATCGAAGCTCATCGAACAGTTCGGGCTTGCGTTATCCGAAAAACATATGGCCGTGTACAGCACCAACGAAAAAGAGCAAAAGTTAGCGGAGAGCCTGGGTTACGCCGGTGAGTTGATTCCGACGACCAATGATTACCTGCAGGTCGTTATTCAAAACCACGGGGCGAACAAGGTCGATGTCTATATGTACGAAGACATACGGCATGCGATAGCTCTGCGGCCGGACGGCTCGGGGCTCGCGACCCTGTCTATCAAGATATCAAATAAAACGCCGGCTTCGGGTCTGCCGACCTACGTGACAGGTGAGAACCCGATTGGGGCTAAGGGCGGTCTTAGCAATACATGGCTGAGCGTCTATGTGCCGAGGGGCGCCCAATTGATGAGCGCTAAGCTTAGTGGCGAGAGCAGCGTAATCGAGATAAACCGCGAAAAAGACAAGACCGTTTTTTCAAGATACGTGATAGTTCCACCCGGCGTGAGCAAGACTGTTGAACTCTCGTATGAACTCCCGTATGTACTTGTTTTTGATAAGAGCGGCATACGTTACGCATTTGATTGGCAGGCTCAGCCGGTTATCAATAAACCCACGGTCACTTCGAGTATCACGATTCCCGACGGGTTTGCCATCAACGAGCTGCCCGACGGATTTACGCGGAAGGGCCACAATGCTACACACTCCGGAACTCTCGCAAAGGATAAGTCTTTTAATTTTAGGCTTGTCGATAACCGATAGTGGAAGTAGAGATGACCTTATATTGCCGCGCGCCTCGAGCTAATGAACGCGAGACGGGCTGCGAGTAAGAATTGGAGGATTGGCGCAAGTGAAGAAAGAGCGTTCTAAAGACACTTTGAATAAAGTCGCTAATCTGATGTTGGCTGTTGGGCTTATTTGTCTGGTGGTTCCGACCGGACTATGGCTTAACGCAAAGTACTACCAGTGGCACGAAGTAAAGAAATGGCAGCCGGTCGCACGCGTCTCGGCTGATAGTGACCGCTCGGTCTCGGATAACGCGAAAGACGGCAACTATAGCATGAGTGTGTCTAGCGATGGGAGCGCCACAGCCGGTGATATTGCGGACTTGGTAGCCGGCGGCCCCGGTAAAACAGGGAAGAGCATCGCGTTCATCGTTATACCAAAGCTCGACCTTAGCCTTAGTTTTATAGAGGGTGAAAGCTGGTCTTACCTTGCTAAGGGCCCGGCCCGTGTCTCTAAGACCGCGCAAATAGGCGCCGTCGGTACCTCTCTTATATCAGGACACCGCACGATGTATGCGGCACCCTTCCATGACCTGGACAAGCTCGATATCGCTGACCGCGTGTACGTATATACCGAGCAAGCGCTATTTGTCTACACAGTCGCTGGGATAAAGAGAGTGAAGCCAGACGACTGGAGCGATATCAAATCCGATGGCGAGCGAAGGCTCGTTCTCTCGACATGTGACCCCATGTATTCGGCGGCCAAACGTCTCTTAATCATCGCGCATTTGAGCGAGGCTCAGAAGCTTGATGGTGCGAACTAGCAACGGGATGCGCCGTGCCAACTGCAAGAAATCTCAAATCGAGCGGTGGTTCGCGTCGAATAGTTCTATCAAGAATTGACCTCTTTAACCCGATAAAACAGGGTATCGGAGGAGACGAAATCGACACTATGATTGGGCGATTATGTCAAGAGTAAACAATGATACGTCAGGACAACCCTATACAGTGCGAGCGGAGTTTCTTGAGCGTATGATAAAGCAGCTAAAGTTTACAAAGCTAAAGCAGCCTGTTTTCTTGCTGGTAGACGCGGCACTCGTCGTCATCGCTCTTTTTATGTCTTTTCTGCTGCGTTTTGGCATGAGCATCCCACAGGCATATATGCTAACGCTCTTTACGATTTTGCCAATCGCGATATTGACGAAAGTGCCGGTTTTCTATATCTTCGGTTTCTATCATCAGCTGTGGCAATACGCGAGCATGAAAGAGGGCATGAGGTTGATGAGGGGGATAACGTCTGCCTCGTTTCTATTCCTCGGAGTTCTCTGGCTGACTCACAATATTACCATTCCGCGCGGAGTTTTTGTCATCGACTGGATGCTGACTTTGTCACTCGTCGGCGGCAGTTATTTCTTGATTAGAGCCCAAAAAGATCTTTTCCCAACATTCAACTTCACGGTTCGCGACGGGGAAGGGACGCAGGTTATTATCGTAGGCGCGGGCGCCGCTGGGAGCAGCCTGGTCAAACAGATGCAGTCGAGTCCTGAATGCGGCTATCGACCTGTCGCTATTTTAGACGATGATACTGCGAAGAACGGGCTGATGATTCACGGGATAGAGGTCGTCGGTACGACTGCCATGCTCCCTGGAATCCTCGTGAAATATCCTGTCGACGAACTCATCATGGCTATTCCCGCTGCCGCAGTGAGAGATAGACGGCGCATCGCATTGGGGTGCCGGGAGATAGGCATTGCCTGTAAGACCGTACCCGACCTATCCGAGCTTGTCGGTGGCAACATCAACCTCGCGCAGATTCGCGATATCGAACCGAAAGAGCTGCTCGGCAGAGCAGAGGTCGATACCGATTTAAGAGATACGATTACTTACTATGAGAACAGGACCGTATTGATTACCGGAGCGGCTGGTTCCATTGGCTCCGAGATTTGCCGCCAAGTCGTTTACCTGAAACCAGCCAGAGTGATTGCCACCGATGTTTCAGAGAACGGCCTCTACCACCTCGACGAGGAGATGAAGGCTAGTTTAAACTCAGGCCGGGCGCCGTTTGAGATCAACATAATGGATGTTAGGGACAAGCGAGCCATAGAGCGGGTCTTTGACACCTATAAGCCGGATATAGTATTCCATGCCGCCGCCTATAAGCATGTGCCTATGATGGAGAAACATGTGCTCGAGGCCTTGGAAAACAACTTCGTTGGTACGCGGAATGTGATAGATGCTGTCATGCGCTACGAGTGTGAGCGGTTTACGCTAATATCTACGGACAAAGCCGTTAACCCGACAAGTATCATGGGTTTATCTAAGCAGTTAGGAGAACGGTCTGTCCGGGTGGCGGCAAGCAAGAACGCCGGCACCAAGTTCATGGCGGTCAGGTTCGGCAACGTTTTGGGCAGTAACGGCAGTGTTATTCCTAAATTCAAGAGGCAGATACGTGACAATGAACCGATAACCGTCACGCATCGGGATATAACGCGGTATTTCATGACTATCCAAGAAGCTGTTTATCTGGTCACCCAAGCGACCGCTATTGGCAATGGCGGGGAAGTGTTCGTACTCGATATGGGTGAGCCGATAAACATCTATGATTTAGCCGTGAGCATGGTTCGGCTCTCGGGTTTTGAGCCCGATGAGGACATACCGATTCAGGTGACGGGTTTGAGGCCGGGAGAGAAGCTGTATGAAGAACTATTTGCCGCTGGCGAAGAGATTAATCGGACTATTCATCCTAAGATAAATGAGGCGTGGAACGAATACGATAGAGTTGCGGATGCCGGTTTCTTGAAAGGGCTTGAAGATATCGTAAGAGCGGGCGATGAAGAAAGGCTTGTAAGACTCTTGAGTGATGCGTCTCTTGCAGCATCCGATGAATCCGATAAAAACATTCGCTTCGGGGCATAAATTTTAGCTATTACGTGGTGGTGTGACGTCATTGCAGCAGAACGACGCAGGAAGAGAACAAGCACATATAGCAGCTGAGACATTAACGATTTCTGGACTATCGTTGAGGCAGAACTTCTCCTGGACCCTCGTGGGAAATATTGTCTACGCGGCTTGCCAGTGGGGGATGCTGGTCATCCTTGCGAAGATTGGTAGCCCGGTGATGGTCGGGCAGTTCGCGCTGGGGCTTGCCGTAACGGCGCCCATCATCTTATTTGCCAGCCTACAGCTACGTGCCGTCCAGGCGACCGATGCCCGGCACGAATACCTCTTCGAAGATTACCTCGGCCTTCGCTTGGCCACGACCGTTATGGCGCTCGCTGCTATCGCAGGCGTGGTCATCTTCTCGGGATACAGAAGCGAGACGGCGCTTGTCATCTTGGCGGTGGGGGCGGCTAAGGCGTTCGAGGCGATAAGCGATGTATTCTATGGACGGCTCCAGCAGCATGAGCGCATGGATAGAATCGCCAAATCGATGATGATAAAGGGTCCGCTATCATTGCTGGCTCTTGGTATTGGCGTCTATTTTACTAAAAGCACGCTGTGGGGCGCGGTTGGCCTGGCTATTGCCTGGGCACTCGTTCTCATCGGCTACGATATTCGCAGCGGTATGACGATCAAGGGGCGTGATGCGGTTGCGATTGATGTTGTCGCAGATGGAGGTAGACGAGCGACGTTGAGGCCTCGTTGGCGTAATGTGACATCTTTCTCTTTAATAAAATTGTCGCTTCCTCTCGGTTTCGTGATGTTGTTGATATCACTCAACGCCAACATCCCACGTTATTTTATCGAGCATTATCTCGGCGAGCGGGAGCTTGGTATCTTTGCCGCCGTAGCTTATCTCATGGTCGCGGGGACTATGGTTGTAAACGCGCTCGGGCAATCCGCGAGCCCTCGTCTGGCTAAATATTATGCTGCGGCCGAGGCCAAGGCGTTTCGACATCTTCTCGGCAAGCTTATCGTGATATCTGTACTGTTGGGTGTTGCGGGTGTGGCGCTTGTCGTTGCTGCCGGCGAGACCATCTTAACGATGATATACAAGCCCGAGTATGCGCAACATGTCGATGTCTTTCTCCTGCTTATGGTCGCGGCGGGACTTGGTTTTTTCGCCTCGTTTCTCGGCTATGCTATGACAGCAGCCAGGTATTTCAGGGTGCAAGCGCCGCTGTTTGCTGTGGTCACAGGCGTGACGGCACTAGCATGCTTATGGTTGGTCCCATTATATGGGCTTCGCGGTGCTGCTATGGCGCTGGTTATTGCTACGGCGGTGCAGCTCTTGGGCAGCCTGGCGATTACCGTATTTGCGATTTATAAACTTAACATTTGCGCGAAGGGAGCGATGGCACATGGCTCCCTCTAGCGTGAGACCCATTAGGATAATGCACGTAGTCGGCGGTATGAACCGTGGCGGGGCGGAGACGTGGCTTATGCATGTCTTACGAAACATCGACCGCGATGAGTTCAAGATGGACTTTGTAGTCCACACCGACCAGCCCTGCGCTTTCGATGATGAGATTCGGGACTTAGGCTCAAAGGTCATACCTTGCTTGAATCACTCGAGTCCGGTCGCGTACGCTCGCAATCTCAACAACATTATGCGTTGTTATGGACCTTACGATGTCGTCCATAGCCATGTTCACAGCTTTAGTGGCTATATTCTCGGGCTTGCGCGCCGGGCGGGCGTGCCTATGCGTATCGCCCATAGTCACTTAGACACCAGTGATTTTGACGACGCCGCATCATACGCCAGGCGCCTATATATATCTGCGACAAAGCGGATGGTTAGGCGCAACGCGACTCTCGGCTTGGCCGCAAGCGACAAGGCGGCGAAAGCGCTCTTTGGTGAAGATTGGGCGGCCGACGTCAGGTGGCGGATTCTTTACTGTGGCATCGATCTCGCGGCCTTTGCCGACCCGGTCGACGCAACGGCCATGCGCGCCGAATTGGGCATACCCGCTGACGCGTTTGTCATCGGTCATGTCGGCAGATTTATGGAGCAGAAAAACCACACGTTCCTCATCGATATCGCGGCAGAGGTCGCGCAGCGCGAGCCGAATATGCGTCTGCTGCTCGTTGGTGACGGCCCGTTAAGGGTGTCGACAGAGCAGAAAGTAGTCGAGGCCGGTTTGTCGGATAAGGTCATATTCGCCGGAACCAGGCCCGATGTGTCACGGTTGATGCTCGGCGCTATGGATGTTTTTGTCATGCCTTCGCTCTATGAGGGGTTGCCGCTTGTAGGTATGGAGGTTCAGAGCGCTGGCCTGCCCATGGTCATTTCCGACGCTATCACGGAAGAACTCGATGTGGTCAAGCCATTGGTGCGAAGGGTTTCCTTATCGAAGCAGGCATTGGCGTGGGCCGAAGAGGTTCTGGCTATGAGAAATATCGTGGGCGCGATTAGTCAAGCGCAAGCTCTATCACATATGGAGCAGAGTGGTTTTAATATCGTTCTGGGCATGAAGGATCTGGAGGCGATTTACCGTGGCTAACCATGCGCCGGTCGAGGTAGACGCGATGTTAAGAGAGTCGCAACAGGAAGAAAACGTTCGCTATGGTTTCTTGGATTATATAATCGTCGCATACATATTGTTTCTCCCAGTTCAATTTCAAACGGGTCAGTCGATTCGAATCGCGCCTTCTGACGTATTCTTAGTTGCCTATCTAGCTTTTGGCTTTATGCGTTTAAAGTTTGTTAAGCACACTTGGAGCATGTGGCACGCGGGATTATTTTTTACTTTCGCGATGGGGATGGTTGTGGCCATCGCCAACACCGGATACATATCCCAGTACGCAATTATTCAAAAAGGTATAGGGTTGTTGGTTCTTTTTGCGGCTTATTTGGCCATAACGTCAACGGCTGCTGATTGGGCTAAGATTGGATGGCTTCTTAAGGCTTTGATCATTGGAGTCGTCTTTCAAAACACTATAGCACTCGTCGCTTTTGCCGCGTCTCAGCTCGCCGGTTACTCTGCTTCTTGGATGAACTATGGTGACACCCGTCTTTCAGGCATGCTCGTCGACCCGAATGCCTATGGGGGGTTATTAGTGCTGGTATTTGCCATACAGGCCACGACGTATTTTCTCAAGAGACCGCTTTTAGCGGGTATGTTTGGGTGGTATGCGAACATAACCCTTGGCATCGGAATCATTCTTACATTCTCACGTTCTGCATGGATAGGGATGGCTATTGTACTCATGACTAATGCGTTTATCTCTGCAGTGGCGTTTAAGCCAAAAGTTTTGCTCCGCCTTGGCCTGGTAGGTGTGTTTGCGGTATTAGCGTTATACGTCGTTTTCGGAGCGGGTTTCCTGGATGTATTCATGGCAATGGCGACCCGTCAATCTCAAATCCAGGATCGTTTCGAGATTATCGGGGACGCGTTGGCGATGTTTGCGGATAGCCCCGTGTTCGGTATAGGTATCGGTGTTTTTGCGGAGACTCACGACATAATTATCCACAATACGCCACTCTGGATTCTTACCGAATTCGGGCTTCTGGGTTTTATGCTGTTTCTCGGGTTTAGTCTTTGGTTTGTCACAAAGGGTATACATGTATACAAATCGGTCGGAGAGGACCTCAAACCCATGATTCTGGGGCTGGTCATGGCCTACATGGCCATGGCTGGTCTTTCGCTTGGAATAGAGGCTCTATACCAGCGCCACTGGTGGTTGATAATGGCCCTTCTCGCTTCGAGCTACGGTATTGTTTGCAGAGAGAGCAGAATTCTTGATATCGAGCGGCCTTTAAGGCTCGACACAGAATTACCCAGGGGAGTGTCGGCTAGAACATGAGAATATCAATCGGATAGCCGTTTATGATATCGAGCGCACGTTGGCTGATGCTATTCGCTCGATATTCGCACAGACCTTTGAGGACTGGGAACTCATTCTTATCGATGACGGTTCGACCGACGGTTCCGTAGACATCGCGCGTGCGAAGCTAGCGATAGCGATATAGACTGCAGGGCATACGTGCAACCGGAGAGTCGAGTGAGCTGAGAAGGCATTGAAAGGATAACAGTGCTTAAGAGTAGCACGCACAGACGACTTAGCGATATTGAGGTGTTTATAAGATGAACGTGACTATATTACTTGAATCTAGGTTTGATCGCACGCCCGACGGGGCGGTTTGGACACGAACAACATTTTCATACACGGCATGGTCTCGGTATTTAGATGTCTTTGATGAGGTGCGCGTCGTAGCCCGAGTACGCGATGTAGCCGAGGCGCCATCAGACGGGAAGCGTGTTGACGGTGACAGAGTATCGTGTGTAGCTGTGCCATATTATATAGGACCATGGCAGTATATTTTGCACTACCAGAGTATCAAGAGGGTCGTTAAGAAAGCTGTCGAGCAGGCCGATGCCGTCGTCCTCCGTATTTCGTCACCGATAGCCAGAATCGCCTCCCCGCTCATGCGAAAGAATGGAAACCCCTACGCCGTTGAAGTCGCCGCAGACCCTTATGACGTTTTCTCCCCGGGTTCGGTAGACCATCCGCTGAGGCCGGTATTCCGCAGGCTTTTTACCTGGCAGACGCAGCGACAATGTCGGGAAGCATGCGCAGCATCCTACGTCACCTCACACGCCCTCCAGCGGCGTTATCCATGTCCTCAGTATTCTGTCGGGATATCGGATGTGGTTCTACTAGACGAAGCCTTTGTCCAAAATAAGAAGCGCGTCTTCGAGAGTTCGCGTACAACAGAACTCATCTTCGTTGGCACTCTTGAACAACTCTATAAGGCGCCGGACATATTGATAGAAGCCGTCGGAATGTGTGTCCGCAAGGGCCTAGATATTAAGCTGGCTTTTGTTGGCGACGGTCGACAGATGCCGGCGCTCCAAGACAAGGTGGCAGTGCTTGGCTTAAATGACCGAATTGAATTTCTCGGTAACCTTCAGGCCGGAGAAGCCGTACGAGCACAGCTCGACCAGGCCGATTTATTCGTTCTTCCGTCGAGGCAAGAAGGATTGCCTCGTGCTCTAGTTGAGGCCATGGCCCGCGGCTTGCCGTGTATAGGCTCAACCGTAGGAGGCATACCCGAGCTTCTGCCGCCAGAAGATTCAGTGCCTTCCGGCGATGCTGGCGCACTGGCCGACAAAATTCGAGAGATGATCACAGACCAAAAGCGAATGGTCGATGCTTCAAACCGGAATCTAGACAAGGCTTCGGAGTACAGGGAAGAGCTTCTGCAGAAGAAAAGGATAGAGTTCTACCGATATGTCGAAGAGGCGACCCGGCAAGCTAAGTCGATCCACGAAGTGTCTTTGGCGGGGTCGTAGCATGGCGGATTATTATTTTTGTCTCAACCAAAGGTATCATGGGCTGCATGCTACCAGGCGGGATTTAGACTGGGCGTTCGCGATAGACGCGCCGCTCGCTAGGGAAGAAGGGTTTGCGATATGTAAGCTACACCTACATCTTGCCGTCGGCAATAGCCTATGCATATCTAGGAATGGTGATCGACACAGGTACAGGGTTTGACGTTGAGACCGATACTCTGAGAGGCGGTCGGTGATGAACAGGGGATTTTAAATGAGCAGTGTGTTGTTTGTGACAACGGTCTCGCGTACTTTGAGGGCTTTCTTGCTGCCTTTTGCGCAGCATTTTCGCGCTCAAGGATGGAGGGTGGACGCGGCGGCAAGCGGGGTGTCGGAATGCGATGATTGCCGGCCCGTCTTCGACAACGTTTATGATATAGAGTGGTCGCGCGACCCGAAGAACCCAGCGAATTTTCTGCATGCACCTCGAACGATTCGCGAAATCGTCGAACGTGGAGAGTATGATATAGTCCATGTCCACACGCCGATAGCTGCTTTTGTCACACGCTATGCGTTGCGCAAGTCGCGAAATCATGGCGGCCCAAAAATAATCTATACGGCGCACGGTTTTCACTTCCATAAAGGTGGGCCGGCGCTTACCAACGGCGTCTTTCTCGGTATAGAACGGTTAGCCGGACACTGGACCGATTACCTTGTTGTGATGAACGAAGATGATCACGAGGCTGCGCACAGGTATCGTATCTTGCCCGGCGAACGCATCCATTACATGCATGGTATTGGCGTAGACACAGAGTTGTTCTCACCCGACCGGATTTCGGACGAGGAGGTCTCCAGGGTGCGCGCCGAGATCGGCATCGGCAACGCGGAGCTGCTATTTCTGATGGTCGGGGAGTTTATCCCACGAAAGCGCCACCATGATGCGCTCGAGGCTTTTGCGCGCTTAAAACACTCGCAAGCACATCTGGCGCTAGCTGGCCGGGGGCCATTGCGAGCGGACATGGAAACCCTAGCTGATCGACTCGGCATAACGCACAAGGTGCATTTCCTCGGTTACCGCAGGGATATACCGCGTCTTATCAGGTCATCGCAAGCGGTACTTTTACCCTCTGCCCAGGAGGGGTTGCCGCGCAGCGCCATGGAGGCGCTGAGTCTCGGCGTGCCGGTTATAGGCTCGGATATCCGGGGAACGCGAGACTTGCTCGCCGACAATTGCGGGCTTCTTATGCGCGTGGGTGATATCGATGGTCTTGCCGAGGCGATGACCTGGATTCTTGAGCATCCGGACGAGGCGAGAGCCATGGGGCAGCGGGGTCGAATTAAAATGAAGGGCGAGTACGACACTCGAAACATTGTTAAGTTGCACGCTCAGCTTTACGCTGACGCGTTAGGAGTTGGTCATGCGCATGCTAAAGTTTAAGCGCCTAGCTGATTTTTGTATGGCCGTGCTGGGGCTAATCGTTCTATCACCGTTTCTATGTATACTCGCGGCACTCGTCCGCCTATATATAGGCTCACCCGTACTATTCCGGCAAGTGCGACCTGGTTTAAACGGCCGATATTTTACTCTAAGCAAATTCCGGACCATGAGCGACGCGAGAGACCGAGAAGGAAATTTGCTACCGGATGCGCAACGCTTGACTAAATTCGGAAGTTTCTTGCGCAGCTCCAGTCTCGATGAACTCCCCGAGTTGTTAAATGTATTAAAAGGGGAGATGAGCATCGTTGGACCGCGCCCCTTGCTCGTTGAATACCTTGACCGCTATAGCCCGGAGCAGGCTCGCAGGCATGAGGTCAGGCCGGGAGTAACCGGCTGGGCTCAGATAAATGGCCGAAATGCGATTACCTGGGACAACAAGTTTGTTCTTGATGTGTGGTATGTTGACAACTGGACGGTCTGGCTTGATGTGAAGATAATCGCATTGACCATTCTTGCGGTCTTTAAGCGACAAGATATCAATGCCGAGGGATCTGCTACTATGCCGACGTTTCTGGGATCGGAGAAGGAACAAGCATGATTGCAGAGTTTATCGAAGCAGGCCATGAGGTTTTTGATCTGGGTGGCGGCGTGGGCGGCAGCGGGGATCCTTTATTTCGATTCAAGGCAGGATTCTCAGTTGTTGTGCCGACTATTATACATACAGGATGATTCTTGATGAGCTAAAATATGAGTGGTTATCGGATGCAAAGAGAGAGCGAATCGCGCATGCGAATGATGCAAACGGCTACCCCTTGTTCTTCCCGGCGTATCGTCGGCCAAGAAGTGCTGGAAGTTGCCAAGAACCTGATTTGAAAGGAGCAGCGTTCTCATGAACATATTGTTAACCTGTGCAGGGCGTCGTAATTATTTGGTCGATTATTTCAGAGAGGCGTTACATGGTCGCGGCAAGATATTTGCTGCCGACACAAATGCAGACGCAGCTGCACTACAAGAAGCCGATGATTATTTCCTGGTACCGCCTGTCGACGATTCAGAATATTTCGATAAATTGAGAGATATCTGCCGGTTACATCGAATAAGCCTTTTGATATCGCTTAATGATTTGGAACTTCCTCTTCTTGCACGGGAGCGCGGAAGCTTTCTTGAGATAGGGACTGTGCCGGTCATATCTTCGGCGGAGATTATCGATATGTGCTTCGATAAATACAAAACGGACGAGTTCTTAAGGGCACATAATATTGCTGTTCCTTTGACATATACGACGCTAGAAGAGGCACAAGTAGCTCTTGAGCGAGGCGATATCGCATTTCCGCTAATAATCAAACCTCGTTGGGGTACTGCGTCGATTGGTATCGACTATATAGAAGATATCGGCGAGCTGGAACTTGCATATCGGCTAGCCAGAAAACGGATTACGAGAACCATTCTGGCGGAAGTGAGCAGGGGCGATATCGATAGGTCTATTCTGATACAAGAATGTATTGCCGGCGAGGAGTTCTGTCTAGACATTACAAACGATTTGCAGGGTGACTATGTTTGCACTTTTGCAAAGCGCAAGCTCTCTAAGCGTGCCGGCGAGGCGGACAGGATGACTACAGTCAATGATGGCGAGCTAGATGCTTTAGGGGCGCTGATTGGAAGAACGCTTGGCCACACCGGGATTCTCGATTGTGACGTATTTAGACGTGACGGCAAGTGCTATTTAATCGATATTAACCCGCGCTTCGGCGGTGCCTATCCGTTTGCGCATGTGGCGGGGGCCAATATCCCCGCAGCGTTGATCGCTTGGGCGAATGGTGAAAAGCCTGACTCAAACTGGCTAAGGGTCAGGCCGAACGTTACCTCATCCAAATGCGACCGGCTGGTTATTAGTGCTCACGGTTCGACACTTTCGGTTGATGAGCGGGGGAGTGCGCCAGGGTTGGCTGAGCTTCGAACCGGCGACCCCCGAGTTCGGGATAATGCGACAAGCGCAAAGGGTGAATCCCTGTGAGTCTTTTGACTGATTTAGCCATCGATGGCGGGACTCCTATCCGCACCAAACCCTTCGCGCCGTGGCCTTGTTTTGAGCAAGACGAAATCGAGGTGGTCGCGGTTGTCCTAGAATCCGGCAAGGTCAACTACTGGACGGGTGATGAAGGCCGGCTGTTTGAGCGCGAATTTGCGGCTTATACCGGCTGCGACTTTGCTGTGGCCTTGGCTAACGGGACCGTCGCGCTTGAGTTGGCGCTGTACGTTTTGGGTATCGGCCCGGGCGATGATGTCATCGTGACGAGCAGGACGTTTATTGCATCGGCAAGCGCCATCGTTATGCGCGGCGCGACGCCCATTATGGCCGATGTCGATCCGGTGAGCCAGAACATAACCGCCGGGACCGTTGCTGCTGCCATGACTCCGAAGACGCGGGCGATAATAGCGGTGCACCTTGCGGGATGGCCGTGCGATATGGATTCCATCATGGAATTGGCCGGGAAACACGGCCTCAAAGTAATCGAAGACTGCGCCCAAGCGCATGGCGCTATGTATAAGGGGCGCCCGGTCGGTTCACTCGGCGACGTCGCCGCGTTCTCGTTCTGCCAGGATAAGATAATAACGACCGGTGGGGAAGGCGGTATGCTTACCACTAACGACAAAGACGTCTGGGAGAAAGCCTGGTCGTATAAGGATCACGGTAAGAGCTTTGACGCGGTATACAACCGCCAGCATCCACCGGGTTTTCGCTGGCTGCACGAATCTTTTGGAACTAATTGGCGGTTGACCGAGATGCAATCCGCGATTGGCAGGGTTGCACTTAAGAAACTCCCGGCTTGGGTGGAGACAAGGCGAAAGCACGCGGCAAAGCTTACCGAGTGTCTCGCACACGTCCCTTCGCTGAGAATTGCTGTCCCAACGAGTGAGTTCCATCACTCCTACTACAAGTTTTATGCTTTTGTGCGCCCGGAAAAGCTGCGCGAAGGGTGGAATCGTGACCGCATCGTGGAAGCCATCAACGCTGAGGGTATCCCATGCTCAACGGGGAGTTGTAGCGAGATATATCTCGAGAAAGCATTCGACAGGGACGGTCTTCGCCCGACTAAACGTCTCGAGGTGGCAAAAGAACTCGGCGAGACGAGCCTCATGTTTCTTGTTCATCCGACCCTGAGCGAAGAAGACATAGCCGATACATGCGCCGCAGTTGAGAAGGTCATGACTGTAGCTACGATGTAAACATCAGGGTTAGATGCGGATACTGCCAACAGCTCCTCACCCGTGACCTCTTTAGCCGCGCTAAATGAGAATAGTACATCCGCTGACAATTATACGATCGAAGACGCACGTAGCCAAAGGGATGCGCATCGGATATAGAGGTTTCTGCAATAATGTATAAGCCCAATAGCACAACAGCTTGACATACAATAGGTCGAGAACTAGTGTTAAACCATGCTACAGAAACCGGTTCTACTGGCATTTGTGTGGGTACATAGACAACTTGCCGCAGTGAAACAGGATAGCGATCCGGTAGTTGTCGAAGTTCCTAAAGCCCCTAGCCATGGCCTTGATTTGTTGAATCTTGCTGTTAAGCCCTTCGGCCACGGCGTTGGTGATCCGGTGCTTGAGATAGGTTATGACCCGGTTAAAGTGGCGCTCGATGGTCTTGGCGGCTTTGATCATGGAATCCAGCCGCGAGTGGGTGGCCCAGAAGAACCACTTGCGGAAGAACTTGGTCGCCGACTTAACGTAAGAATAATTCCAGAAATTGCCGAATGTCTCCTTGATCGCCCAGGCCCGGCCGACCTTAAGGCCGATATCCTTTAGCTCTTTAAACGAGGCTTTCTGGGCAGCTGTCCAATTGTTCGGGTTTGCCAACCACAGGTACTTGGTGCCGGCGAGAATGCCGCTGTCTTGACCTTTGAGGGCTTTGTGTTCTTGCCTTCTGACCTTATCCACGGCCTCGTTCAAGTATTTGGCGACATGGAACTTGTCGTGGACGATATCGGCTTTTGGCAACAGTTTGATCTTTCGGGCGTAGCCCCACCACGTGTATTCGTCACTATCCGTTGCCCTTGCGGGTGACTTTAGGTATCCTGGAGACACCAAGCGCAACTACAGAAGGAAAATAGAGATATAGGAGAAAAATCGATGGCCTTGTATTTGACTGAGATCGAGGAACAGGCTGTTAATGCTCTTAAAGAAAATTTAATTAAACATCTACCAAATCACATCAGATCAATAACGCTTTTTGGTTCTAAGGCTCGGGGAGAAGGTGGCCCGTACTCTGATATTGATTTGCTTGTTACAGTGGATCAAGAAGAACTTGAGCTTTGGGACAAAATCCAAGAGATTTCAAGCGAAATTTCCATAGAGTATGATGTCCTTCTCTCGGTTAAAGTGATGGATTTACCACATTTAGAATTATTAAGAAATGTTCAGAGCGGCTTTATCAGAAACATAGAAAAGGAAGGCTCTGTTATATGGAAAGCAGCCTAAAAGAAAGAATCGCCAAAAGTCTTGAAAAGGCGAATGAGGCTCTTAAGGAAGCAGAAACGCTGTTACTACAAAAGCTATACGGAGGGACGGTATCAAGAAGCTACTATGCTGTTTTTCATGCTACTTGCGCTCTTCTCTTGATTAAAAATTTAGAGTTCTCTAAACATTCGGCAGTGATTGCTGCTTTTGGTCATCAATTTATAAGAGAGGGTTTGCTTGACAAAAAATACCATAAGATACTTATTGGTGCCTATGAAGCTAGGCAGCTTGCCGAATATGATATTTTTAAGAAAATAAACCCTGAATTTGCCGGCAAGATTTTTGAAGAAGCAAAAGAGTTTGTTTTAATGGCAGAAGAATACACGAAAGCTCATGCGGGAGGTTAGAAGCAACGTATCCCCAAACGCCCCCAATTACAGCTAACGGTTCAACCGGCAAACCTACTACATGTCGAAAACGATCTGACTCAGGGCGCCATCATTGTATTCGAAGAGGCCTGCATTCGGGTTCGTTTTTTGCCCATTGGCGAAACCCAAGAATAAAGTGGACGGCTTAGCCCGGAATCAGTGGTTGATTTGGGTCGGCATACGCACCGGAACCAGCTGGTAGATTGGTTGCGCGGTGTCTGACACCCTGACTGACATTTCTTTTTGAAAACGCAGGCGAGATTGCCTTAGGCGAGGTCGACATATCATCAGGGTTAGATGCGGATACTGCCAACAGCTCTTCACCCGTGACCTCTCTAGCTGCGCTAAATGAGAATAGTACACCCGCTGACAATTATACGATCGAAGACGCACGTAGCCAAAGGGACGCGCATCGGATATAGAGGTTTCTGCAATAATGTATAAGTCCAATAGCACAAAAACTTGACGTACAATAGGTCGAGAACTAGTGTTAAACCATGCTACAAAAACCAAGGCTCGATGTATCAGGGATTGTGCACCGCATGCATTTTTGATACGCAAGGCAAGCTTACTATAATCATATATTAAAGATAAAGTAATGTTAGCTTGGTAACATGAATAGAAACGATTAGAATTGGACATGTATTTCATAGGGAGACTGTCATGGGAAGACATTTTATGATATGCGTTGACAACGGCGGTTACGAATCATCACTGGAGACAAGAAAACTCTATGAGGTGTTAACCGACACAGTGGCTGAAAAACATCAGCAGATAAGAGTCATTGATGAATCAGGCGAGGATTATCTATATCCCGAAAGGTTTTTTGCTCCAGTAAGATTACCCCGTGTCACAAAAGAAAAGCTAGAATCGATAACGGCATAGTGCCAAACACGGTGCTTGGCAGTCAGCACGTCAAGGGTCAGACCTCATTACGTATCAGCCTACATTCCATCACTCCTATGCCGTATCGCCGTTATGTTGACGAACCCAAGCAAGAGCTTTAGTATCTGCAGTGAAATGAATTCCTTAAAGAGCTTTAAAATATATCAAACCCTCGGCCGATGGCTTCTTGTCCTCATCTGCCTGACGGCAATTGCGTACCTCTCCGGCCAAACTTTTGCGGAGCAGGATTTACGACCCAAAATCCGTCAACAAGAGCGCATTGTCGAGGCGATCAAAAGTCTACCCGAGGTCGAGTTCACATATAGTAGAAGATCGCTGAATAACCTGCGAAATCCGGTTGATTTTGCCCATTTCTGGATTCGAAAGGGCGCACACGTCTTCGTCTACGGCATCTTTGGGCTAGCGCTCTTGGCGGCATTGGGAGACCTGCGCGTGCGTTTTTGGAAGCGGTGGATGCTCGTTCTTGTGCTGGTATTTATCGTTGCCTCGGTAGATGAGTGGCACCAGTCAATTGTCGGCGATCGGACAGGTATGTTCAGGGACGCCATACTCGACGCGGCGGGCTTCGTAGTGGTCTCTAGTCTTGCGTTCTCGACGCGAATCGCCACACGCCGTTTTGGCCGGAGCCGCCAGGACACGCCCGGCTAAGCGAAAGAACGCTTTTGGTAATAGGAAGGATATCAGAGAAGCATTGGTCAGGGATTATAGCTTACAGGAGTGACAAGATGTAGACTCCACAGAACACCGT
>JAUXNY010000026.1 GCA_030682615.1 Candidatus Aquicultor sp.
GTCTTGCTTCGACGCGGGGAGACGAGCCCGCTCTGCGATGACATAGCGCCGGGCCTCGACACGCTCGGAGTGATGCTCCCCTACACACCGCTCCATTACGGTCTTTTCGATAAGGACTTAAATATACTCATTATGACCAGCGCGAACATCAGTGGCGACCCGCTTGTCTTGACCGAAGAGGAAGCTTTTGCCGAGCTTGGACCGCTGGTAGACTTCTTTGTGACCCACGGCCGCCAAATCGTAAACCGGGCCGATGATTCGGTCGTCATGCTCTTCGGCGGCGCGGAGTATTTTATCCGGCGCGCCCGGGGCTACGTGCCTCGCGCCGTGCCTCTGCCGCGCGCCACCCGGCCCGTTCTTGCTGTCGGCGGCGATTTGAAGAGCGTTTTTGCCTACGCGCGCGGGGAAAAGGCGATACCGAGCCAGTATTTCGGCGATATCGACAACCTTAAGAACTTCGGGGCCTACGAGCGGGGCTTACGGTTCTTCGGCGAGTTTCTCGATATTGTGCCCGAAAAAATAGTCTGTGACCTCCATCCGGCGTACATGAGTGCGGCGCACGCGGAGTGCTTAGCATCGGAGTTGGCTGTTCCCTTAATCAAAGTCCAGCACCACAAAGCGCATTTCGCGTCGGTCATGGCCGACAACGGCCTCGATGAAAAAGTCCTCGGTGTAGTCTGCGATGGCACCGGCTACGGCGACGACGGTTCGGTCTGGGGCTGTGAAGCCTTCTTCGGCGATTATGAGGAGATCGAGCGAGTCGGCTCCCTTATGCCGTTTTCGCAGCCGCGCGGCGACGAGGTCGCGAAAAATCCGCTTCAGATGGCGGCAATTCTGCTCTATTCTCTGTGGGGAGATGAGGAGAGGGTGCGCACCGTGCTGCCCGAGAGCGAGACTATCTTGCCGTTTGTAAAGGTGCAGGCGGGCAACGCAAACTTGAGTATCATGTCGTCTAGTAGCGGACGCCTTTTCGATGCTGCGGCGGCGCTCTGCGGTTTCTCGGGAAAGGTCACCTACGAGGGAGAAGCCCCGATGCGCATGGAGGCGCTCGCGCGTAGCGCGCCGGTGTGCCGTCCGTACACCTTTTCGATAGACGACGGCGAGCTGCTCAGGCTCTCCTGGAGTTTTCTGGGGAATATGGCGGAAGATAAGCTGCGGGGTGCTTCGCCGGCCCAACTCGCCGCCCGGTTTCACATGACATTTGCGGAAGCACTAATAGAGATGGTGGGTGCGCTTTTAAAGCGCTATCCGGCGAAAAAGGTCGTCTTCTCGGGAGGGACTTTTCAAAATCGTATTGTTATAGATATGCTTGCCGGGAGACTGGCGGCGCAGGGCGTGGACGCCTATTTCCATCGCCGGCTGCCGGCTAATGACGGTTGCTTAGCGCTGGGGCAGGTCATGCTGGCATGCGCGGAGCAATCAACCTGTCGGCTGGATTCGGGCGAAAACGTCTGATTGGTCGTTAAATCTTCTGTTTTTGGTTGCTGTGGTAGCGGTTTGTTGTAGCATAGATGGTAGCGGAAGAAGACTCGCCGCTGACGCTCGAATAGGAGGGCAAAAGATGTGTCTAGCCGTACCTGCTAAAATCGTCGCAATCGACAAGGATTCTTTCTCGGCTGAGATAGATGTGATGGGAAACACCCGCACCATCAGCGTAATGTTGACGCCCGACGCTGATTTGGGAAGCTGGGTGCTTGTCCATGCGGGTCAGGCTATTAATGTAGTCTCCGACGAGGAGGCGCAAGCCTCAATTGAGATATGGGAGGAAATACTGCGTGAACAGGGATGATGACAAGAAGTATTTCCATTTGATGGTCGAGAGGTTGCGTGAGATATCGAAGCGCCCCATCAAGTTGATGGAGGTCTGCGGGACGCACACGATGGCGATTGGCAAATCGGGCATCCGTACGGTGCTTCCAGTGGAAATCGAGCTGGTATCGGGCCCCGGCTGTCCGGTATGCGTGACCGCCGACTCAGATATAGACGCGTTTATGGGGCTGGCGCGTGACCATCGTGTGACCCTGGTGACCTACGGAGACATGATGCGCGTGCCCGGAAGCGCGGGCAGCCTGGCCGAGCTTAAAGCGGAGGGCGCCGACATCCGGGTCGCGTATTCGTCGCTCGAAGCGCTCGCTTTTGCCCGTAGCGAACCGCATAAAGAGATAGTCTTCCTGGGGGTCGGCTTTGAGACGACGGCGCCGGCCACCGCACATGCCGTCAAAAGCGCCGTAGCCGAAGGGCTCCAAAATTTCAGCGTTTATAACCTACACAAGACCGTTCCCCTGGCCATCCGGGCGCTACTTGCCGGCGATGGAGTCCAAATAGACGGGCTGATTCTCCCGGGCCACGTCAGCGTTATCATCGGAGAGGCGCCGTATGCGTTTATCGCGGATGAATTCGGGGTGTCGGGAGCGATAGCCGGGTTTGAGCCACCCGAGATAATGGCGGCTATCGTGCGGTTGGCCGGTGACATAAACGCGGGAGCGCCGCGGATATCGAACATATATCCTAAAGCAGTCAAGCCGGAGGGCAATGTTGTCGCGCAGGGGCTTCTGGATGAAGTCTTTGCGCCGGGCGACGCCGAGTGGCGCGGTCTAGGAGTTATTCCCGGCAGCGGCCTCGATTTTCGCGAGGCTTTTACGAGTTTCGACGCGGCGAAAAGATTTGCCGTCGAGCGGCGTGAAGTCCGCTTGCACCGGGGATGCAGTTGCGGCGAAATTCTCAAAGGGATGATAAAACCGTCCGACTGTCCCCTCTTCGGTTCGCTCTGCACACCAGAGCGCCCGATCGGGCCGTGCATGGTTTCGTCCGAGGGGACCTGCGCGGCATATTTTTTATACAATGACGACGCAAACATAGTAGAAAGAGGAAGACCTTGACCGAGACAATCCGCCTCGCTCACGGCAGCGGCGGCGAGATGACATCTCGCCTTATCAAAGAAATATTTTACGCGGCTTTCGGCGGGGACGTGCGCGACGCGAACGATTCCGCCGTCCTTGAGCTGCCACGTGGCAGGACCGCGTTTACGACCGACAGCTATGTCATCAGCCCGATGTTTTTTCCGGGTGGCGACATCGGCAAGCTGGCTTTTTGCGGTACGGTAAACGACCTGGCATCGGTGGGTGCCCGACCTATCGCCCTGGCGGCTTCCTTCATAATCGAAGAAGGCACCACATTTGAGGATTTGCGCCGCATAGCCGGGAGCATAGGTGAGGTATCGAGAGCGACGGGAATACCCGTAGTCACCGGAGACACCAAGGTCGTCGACAAGGGAAGCGGCGACAAGGTATTTATCACGACATCCGGTGTCGGCAGCATCCCGGACGACATCGATTATCACCCGCGCAATATCCGGCCCGGCGACGCGATAATCGTTACCGGCTCTATCGGAGACCACGGCTACTGTATCACGGCGTTGCGCGAGGGAATCGATATCAAGAGCGCGGTCACTAGTGATTGCGCGCCTCTCCACGGCCTCGTCGAGGCGCTGTGGCCATTCGGCGCACATATCCGCGCGGCGCGTGACGCCACCAGAGGCGGAGTCGGCATGGTGCTCAACGAGTGGGCGATGCAGAGCAGTCGCGGGATTTTGATTCATGAAGAGAGATTGCCCGTCAAGGACGAGGTCGCGGGCGGCACCGCGCTCTTAGGGTTGGAGCCGATTTATCTGGCGAATGAGGGGAAGATGCTTATAGCGGTCTCTCCGGAAAAAGCAGCCGAAGTCCTTGATTGCATACGCGCGCATCCAGCGGGTGCGGACGCCGCGCTTATCGGAAACACCGGCGACGACAAACCGCGAGTAGTTCTTGAGACCGCATGGGGGACGCAGCGTCTCGTACCTGTGCCGCGCGGCGAGATTCTGCCGCGCATCTGCTAAATGCGCTTTTTTTACTTTCCACAGAGGTTTCTCTACCAAACAAGTAGAATATTACGGGGACGTTGTTTCCTATGCGTCCTAAGTTATTCGCGTCGTCTCCCGCGCGCGGGGCGTGGAGACTAAAAAGTAAAGACCTGACCCCTGGTTCTCTTGGATTGAAACAAACGGAAAGTTGCCTGAATGATTGATGAGAAGATTGGCCGAGCCGGTTTTTTGAAACAAGTCTTTCAAAGGACGAGCAGGACCGCGTTTCAGCTCGCGGAGAATATGATAGAGCCGCTGCGGGAAGCCGGAGCGACGGCCGGAAAACTACTGAGCACGCCGCTG
>JAUXNY010000018.1 GCA_030682615.1 Candidatus Aquicultor sp.
ATGTAGGCGATGAAGTAAGCACCGGAAAGCGCCCCCAGTATCTCATCTTTTCTTACTTGCTCTCTTAGATGGGCGGGGACTTTGACCCGCACCCGAACGACGGCCTCGGACAACTCCTGCGCCTCGCAGGCCGCGCAGACCTCCGCCGTGGGGTCTTCGCTGGTGCAATCGACGTCGATGGTGACGAAACGGCGCGCCGGCGTGGTGATGAATTCGTAAGTGGTCGCGCCGCGCGCCAAATCGACCAGGCAAAAACCCTTAGCCTCTTTTTCCTCGCCAAAATCGACCCGGTCGATGCTCCCCGAGTAGACGAGGTGCGGGTAGGCGCCGCGACTCAAATCCTGGAACTTGTGGATATGTCCGAGGGCGATGTAGTCGAACTCGGAGCGCTGCACGGTACTGGGTGTAATCGTCAGCTCGTTCCCCGCGAGGATACTGCGGTTCTCGTTGCCGACCGCCGCGGTCGAGAGGCTGGCGTGCGCGGTGAGTATCGCAGGGATGGCCGGGTCGACCCGGGCCGCCAGGTCCTCGATAAACGCCTCCACAGTTCGCGCCATGAGGTCATTGAGATCGGTAAGCGTCTTGTTCTTATACTCGATATCCTGCTCTTTTAGATTCGCGACAAGCTTGCTGCGCGAGAAGTGCGGCAACGTGGCGACCTGCACTGGGCCTTGTTTAGTCTCGATGGTCATGAGTTCGGGCGTGCGCGCAACATAGACGCCGTCGATTTCGAGCGCGTCGTAAATGGCGAGCGCGTGCGCCTGTTTGTCCAGGTTGGGAAGGTCGTGGTTGCCGACGAGGAGCAGCACCTTTATCCCGGTGCGGGTCAGTTTGCGCACAGCGCGCGCGAATTCGCGCTGCAGGGTCGGGTTGGGTTTCTGGTTCCGGAAGGCGTCCCCGGCAAAGACCACTAGGGCGACATCCCGCTCGATGGCGGTTTCGACCAGGAAGTCGAGCGAACGCAAAAAATCGACGACCCGCTGGTTGAGGCCGCTTTTAGCGTCGGTGCGGCCGTAGTTTTCCATCCCTAGATGGAGGTCGGCGAAGTGAATTACTTTTATCGTGTTTATTCGCATGTCGTGTTCGCGCATGGGATTCTCGCTCATATTTGCTGCCTCGGGTTTAGTTTAGGCTCGTCGGCGCCTTTGGTGTTTGACAGCTTCTAGTCGAAGCGGATTTCGTCATCGCCGAAGACGTTCGCTTTCAGGGAATCCATTGATTTGCGCCGCTCTATCTCGTTCACGATGACACCGGCTCCCACGCGAAGTTCGCTGCAGAAGGTACCGTACTCCTTGGCGTCGATGACGACGGGCATCGGCGGCGCGAAGCCGGTCAGCAAGAACTGGCGCGGCTCCAGGTTGTTTATCAAAACCTTGAGCGTCCCCTGGCTGGGCAGCCCGGTCAAGACCGCGTTGATGTCGCGCTCGTCGCCGAGTTCACCGATTATCCGTGTGCCGACCTGCGAGAGTATCTCGTCATCGATACCGCTCGGGCGCTGGTCGATGAGTAGGAGCACCATGTTGTACTTGCGCATCTCGCGTGCGATGGTGCCGAAAATCGTCTGCCTCGCTACCGCGGGGTCGAGGAATTTGTGCGCCTCCTCGATGGTGACGACGAGCGGTTTGGGCCCCTCTGTGCCCTCGGCGCGGGCGCTGTCGGTTCTGTCCACGTAGAGCCTGTGGAGCCGCCTGGTCAAGATGTTCGCGACCAGGATGTAGGAGAGCATCGAGTTGTAGCGCCCGAACTGGAAGACTATGTGGCGTCCCGTCTTTATCTCGTTCATGATGCGCGCGACGGTATCGTCGGCGACCTCTTTTTTTATGAAGGGAAGGCGTTTCAAGCCGCTCAAGCAGCGGTGGAGCTTGCCGAGCGCCTGGTCGTTTACTTTTAGCTCCTCGACGACGAGGGATAGCTCGCCCGCGTCCATCGCGAGGAACTTCGCCAGCCACTTACTCTCGCCCCACGCGTCGTGGAGGCGGTACATCGTCTCGATACCGGCCTGCGTCAATCCCAGCTCACCCGCGGCCAGCTCGAGGTCGGCTATCTCGATGATGCCGTAAGGTATCTGCACGTCGTAGTCGGGACGGATTTTCCTGTAGAGCGGCGAGTCGGCGTCGACCGTAAAAATCGCGACCTTGCTCCCCAGGAGCTGTCGCAGGCTCGGGTCGTCGAGGCCCGAGCCCTCGCTCGTGGCGCTCCAGCCGTATTCGCCGTGCATGTCGAAGATGAGGTTTATCGCCATATCGCTCTTGACCAGGTGTCCGAGTATCATCCGCGCGAGCACGCTCTTTCCCGAACCGCTCTTGCCGAAGACGGCGTTGCTCCGCTTGCAGAAGCGCTCCAAATTAAGGCAGACCGGCACATCCATAAAGACAGGGGAGCCGATTTCCGGGTTGGTGAGCCCCGGTTCCCCGAAGATAAGCGAGATGTCGTCGGCGGTCGCCTCGCAGACCGGCGAGAAATGCGGCGGCACGGTCGTCGAGGGGCGCGGCCGGTCGTCGGCCTCGGGCTCCTGCGACGTGATGAGCATCGGTTGGAGCGAGAGCTTATAAAATGTATTAACGCCCGCGTGGACCATCTTCGAGAAGTCGTCGCGCGGCGGATTTAACAGGATATCTTCGTTCGTCGCCTCCAGGGAGACGTCTTTGAGCAGGCAGAAGAATTTGTTGAGCGCGCCGTCGACGACGATGAGGCGCCCCACCGAGATGCCCTCCACATTAATGTCCTCGTCGAGCTTGGCTTGGAGGCCGCCGAGGAGTGAGCCGGCGATGATGCTGCCGATGTGCCTGGTTTTACCTGCCATCGCTTATCCTCCTGATGATGCTCCGCGCTTTTTCGTATTCGTCCTTTAAGAGCTGGGCTATCTCCTGGCCGGCGCGGGTCAAAAACGCGCTGTCGTTGCCGCGCTCGGCGTAGGCGAGGCGAATCGATGCGGCGGCCAGCTCCTCGACGGGGAGTCCCGGTAGCGCGTTGACGCTTCGGATGAACTCCAAGTCTTCGGTGAGGTCGATGACCTCACGGTTGTCGCACGGGTAGACGAAGCTGTGGATTCGCGGCGGGAAGGGCGGCAGGTACGCGCGGATATAGCCGGCGTCGTCAAAGCCGATGACCGCCGCTTCGAACTCTACCTTCAAGAACTCCGCAATCTGCGGCTGGCGCCTCAAAAGCTCATCGCGCTCGATACCGAAGGCCATGGCGCGCCGGTTCGGGTCGATGCTCGTCTCATAGACATTGAAGACCAGCCCGTAGATATTCATCCCCTGGCTCTGTGTTTTTATGAAGCTGCCGAAGTGCGGCAGTACCGACAGGTCGTCGCTTTGCGCGAGAAATCGCGTCGTCGACACCTGGATTATCTCTCCGATTCGCTCGCTCATCTAAATGAAGCCTCCTCGTTTACGAAGGACCTTGCGCGATTCTATCACCGGTGCGCCCGCCTTTATCATCGCCCTCGACACCAGCTGGTCGAACATGTTCTTATCCGCCGCTTTTACCACCGCCTGCTCGTGGGCCTCGGCGATGGCGACGGGATAACCCGCGCCTTTTTCCGCCTGGTCGAGGCAGACGCCGTGGAGCAGCTCGACCATCTTTTTATCGCGTCCGACCCAAAGCGGCAGCTCTACGCGTGCGATTTCGGCGCCCGCGTTGAGGTAGAAGAAGAGGACGGTCTCGCCGTTATACGCCTTGAGAATCTGCGACCTGCTCTCGAAGAGAGCCGAGCGCTCGCCCGGTTTCAGGAGGCGCCTGAACAAGGTGGAGTCCGTGACTCCGTTTATCTTAGCACACGGCGGCGGCCCTTCGAAACCGGCCCCCGCATGCGGGCACTTGTCGCAGTCGACCGGCTCGGCCGCGCAGAGGCTCACCCTGAGTGCGTTTACCACATCGGAGCTCCCGGGCGAGCTTATATAACCGGCGAGCGGGACGCCGCCGCCTTTCGCGTCGCCAATTAATTTCATGAATGAGACAAACGACTCTTTCTTAAGGTCACCCTCTTTGAGCTTGTTCAGCCTATCCGGGTTGGTCTCGAGATTCCAGAGGATAAGCGTGCCGTCGACCAGCGCGACCGCCGGTTTTTTGGCGCACCTTTCTATCATATTGGATAGCGCTTCGGCCTCCATCTTCTGGCGAAGCGCCCCCAGGACACCACCGGAGACCTCACGCTCCTCACCGCCGAACCTGCGCACGATGTCGCATTCGTCGAAGAAGAGGGAAGGTTCGCTTTCGAAGGCGTAGCCGTGAAAATCGCCGTAGCCGATTGAGACCCGCCCGATGTTTATCAAGAGCGAGTGGTGCGGCGCGTGACGGTCGGGACATATCTGAGAGCCGTCGGTCGAGAGGACAGTGTATGATTCCGGCACAGCGACCGGGCTAAAAACCGAAAATGGGTGCTCACCGGTGGGCATGGCTACCAGCCACGAAGTCGTCGCGTTGTCGATTTTGCGTGCGAACGCTTCGATATCTTGCGAGATCTGCGATATTTGCTCGTCGGCCACGCCTAGCGCCGCCGCTATCTCGCGAGCCCTGCCTCTCTGGTAGGAGCCGAGCGCGTTGATTTGCTCGAATACTTTATTAAGGTCAAGCACGCGCCATCATCCTTTTTTGAGTTGGTGGCGGAGACCCGCCGGTTTTCACCATCTGCGGCAGCGCTCGGGTTCTTACCCCAAACAGCCGTTCGATATAATTCTAGCAGAAGGATAGTCGGAAGGGTAGTTTGGTGAGCGTCAATATATTAAGAGAAGACTTAAATCGCGTGCGAGGTGATTCGGTCGCTTCGCGAACGCTCGCGCATATCAAGAAGATGGCGGCAAGAAGAGTACGGCATAAAGACAGAGAGCCCCAGCGGGGCTCTCTGTCGAGGCCATCGAAAGTATCCAGACCGATTGTTCGGCTGCGAGTTTGCTCGGCCCGCTACCTACATGGCTTCCACAACACCTAGGGTAGGTATTTTAACTGGAACGCAAAGCCGAGAGCAAGGTTTACCAGGCCCGATAGCACCGTGAAACTGGCAGCGGCCGGCAATCCTTTACCGGTTTTAACAGCTGTACCCAAAATAATAGCCGTCACACCAAATAGCATCACGCTCATTCCCGGTATCGGAAACTTCATGAAGACCGTGTAGCCGAAAATTGTCCCCAAAACACCGATCGCGGCCGCATAGAAGCCTGTCGATGGTGGCTCGAGCGTACCGCCGAAAGACTTCAGGAGTGTAAAACTTAATACCAAAAAAACTGAGGCGAAGATGAGAAAGATTGTTCCGACTTTCAGTACGGCGGTTGCGGCCGGATGATCGGCGAGCGCAAGGTTGAACCCTTGCACATAGTAAAATAAGCCGAAGAGCGTAGGGAGCACTCCGCCTGCCACTAGACATACGGCCCCTGCGTTTGCTGTAGATAGCTTACCAAGCTTTGCGAGGCCTAAGACGAAAAACGCGATTGAGAATAGTATTACCGGCGAACCCAAGATTGCAAAATTCATAAAAAATTCCTCCTTCAAACGAAAAACGCTACCTTCTGTCATGATTCAAAACTCGATCCCGTATAGGCTCCACCTCCGTAACCGTATGGCAGTGTGCAATCGTATTATCCGCGCGCCGATACAATACCTTCCATGCCTCTCGTAATAGGGGCACGATAAGTACCAGCGTGAATGCAGAGAATAAGAATTCCGAGTATTCTGCTAGGTTTTTGATATTGTATCGATTGTTACTTAGTGTTGTCAAGCGTAAATTTAAGAAGCGGCCAAGTTTTTTTGCGGGCCGTTGTTTTGATTAAGAAACATGTACATGCGGGTGAGCGCACAGAGCTTATATCGTGACAGGGGATAAGGACTATCTGCGCAGCGCATGAATCGGATATGCACGGCTTTCGATTAATAATCATTTAACGTGGCTCGGAGAGCGCCCGTTGGCGCTCGGCGAGGTCCGCCAGGGTTGTGCCGCCCAGAACGTCGTCGATGGCTTTGCGGACGTCGCGCCATACCTCGTGCGTCGCGCACTCTCCCGAGCGGGGACACCATTTCGGCATGTCGACACAGTCGACGGGGGAGAGCGAGCCCTCCAAAGCCTCGACGATGTCCAAAAGTCGTATCTCGCCGGCGCCTTTTGCTAAGGTATAGCCTCCGTTGATGCCGCGTATGCTCCTTATGAAGCCGGCGTTTTTGAGGGCCGGGATTATCTGTTCGAGGTATTTTACCGACACGCCCTGCCTGCGCGCCAGGTCTTTCAAGCGGACTGGGCTGCTATTGTCGTGTAGCGCCAAATCGAGCATCGCGCGTGTGCCGTAGCGGCTTCTCGTGGAGAATTTCATAGCACGCCCCTTTCATAGCAGCACCTCTTGTCAAAAAAAACAACTTTTCTATCAGCAAGACCTTGACAATATAGACATGGATTGATACATTTGTTACAATAATTCCTAGTAATTATATAGGATTATTAGATTGAGTCTAAACCCAGTACACCAATAAGTCAATAAGTGACTAAAGCAACACGAATCTCTTTGAAAAACGCGGCGTTGCGATAGGGGTGTCGCAGCTGTCTAGCCATTACAGCGATTTCATACCCGCCCGGCAACCGCCTTCATATATGATCAATGCTCTGCTCGCGGGAACAGCCATCGCCGCTTTATGAATATATATGGCAGCCTTACACACTCTATAAGAAAGGGGGATAGTCGCATTTTTATAGCGCATATTTGTGCAATATGGTGTTCCATAGCGACCACTGCAGGGCTGCTTAAAAGTTAGTCTGCCCCGCGCTACCCCGGGGGCGGGCGATAAGTCACAAGAAATGTTTTTCAAAACAGAAGGAGGTATGTCCATGAGCCAGATATTAATACTCGGCGGCGGCAGCGCCGGCATTATGGTAGCCGCCAGGCTGAGAAACGAATTGTCTATGGATGAAGCGAGCATCACAATAGTCGACCCGAGTGATAAGCATTATTACCAAGCAGGGTTTACGCTGGTGGCACTCGGTCTCGATGAGCCGGAATACCTAGTGCGTCCGATGGAGAAGGTCATTCCCGCGGGCTGCACTTTTATCAAAGACGAAGTCTCCAACATAATTCCTGACAGCAATTATATCGAGACCAAAGGCGGCAAGCGACTCGAGTACGACCACCTTATTTTAGCGACCGGAACGAAACTGTCCTTCAGCGAGGTCGAGGGACTCACCGAGAACCTGGGCAAAGACGGTGTCCACACCTTCTACACGCTCGACGGGGCGATAGCGCTTCGCAAGGTCATCGACGAATTCGAAGAGGGCAATTTCGTGGTGGCACAGCCGCCGATGCCGTTTAAGTGCCCAGGCGCGCCTATTAAGTTGGCGTTGATGGTAGACGACCTGTTTAGAAGGAAAGGCATCCGCCATAAAACAAATGTGACGCTTACTACGGCGTTGCCTTCGGTCTTCACCCGCGAGCCTTATGCGACCAAGCTCAACCAGCTCTTTGAAAGCCGCAACATCAACGTCGTGCCCGGCTTTAACCCCGGCAAGGTAGATGTGGAAAACAGGGTCATCAAGTCCTGGGAAGGCAAAGAGGTACCCTACGATGTCGGTGTCGTCATCCCGCCAAACGAAGGCGAGCCGTTCTATGAGGATATGCCGATCGTCGATGCGAGCAACTTTGTCAAAGCCGACAAGCATAAACTTGTCCAGGAGAGCTTCGATAACATCTACGCTATCGGTGATTGCGCGAACTACCCGACATCGAAGACCGCGTCGGGCGCCCGCAAGCAGGCCGAAGTGCTCGCTAACAACCTCGTTGCCAAGCTGCGGGGCAGGGAGCCCAGACACACCTATTCCGGCCACATAATATGACCGATCCTTACAAGGTTCGGGAAAGCCTTATTTGCGGAATTCGATTACGAGAAGTCTATCTCTCCGGCACAGGAGATGTATTCAAGCTGGGTTATGAAGGTCTACTTGCTGAGGCCCTTGTACTGGAGCCTCATGCTAAGAGGGAGGCTCTAGCCCATGATTGAAAAGAATATTGCTGAGAAGGAGGGCATGCTAAGCGACAGAGCGGTCGACCTTATCAACCACGATCTTGTCCCTCTGCTCGAGATGGTCAAAGATTTAATGGAGCAGCTCGAGCCGAAACTCAAAGAGCTATCCAAAGAAGCCGGACCCGCGGTCAACGCCATCAAGGCGAATCTCGACCGGGAAGAGACCCTTATCCTGGTGGAGAAGCTCACCTCGAACACGGGCACTCTCATCGATATGGTCTCGTTCATGGAAGCGCTAAACGACCTTAGAAAAGAACTCGAGCCGAAACTCAAAGAGCTATCCAAAGAAGCCGGACCCGCGGTCAACGCCATCAAGGCGAATCTCGACCGGGAAGAGACCCTTATCCTGCTCACGAAGCTTACCGAGATTGCCGGCTCTCCTATCGTCCAGAACCTCGTCGGCTCGGCGGCGACGGCGCTCACGGATATCAAGGCAAAGGACATTCCGTCCGTATCACCGCTCGGTATATTCTCCGAGTTGCGGGACGAGGATGTCCAGCGCGCGCTGGGGTTTCTTTTCCATTTCCTGAAGCAGCTCGGGCAAGGTCTTAAAGCATAATCTTATGAATATAGACTTCCTGTAGTGCGTGAATACAAGTGGGAGCGGTTTTCGCCGCTCCCACCTTGCTTTTATCGACCAGCGAAAATTTTTTGAACTATTCCGAATTACTGTGCAGGATTTGTACACCGCCCGGCGAATTCTCTCATTGAAATTATGTTTGGATAACTCCCATTGGGCGGTAACCATGGCCAGAAATTACGCAGCAGGGTTTGAAGTTTTTTGTGCAGTATGATTTGTCATAACGATGTTATATAGTTTTAGTCAAAGTTAAATAGGTAATTTATTTACGATAAGAACAGAAGAAAAAATGTTAGTCATGGGGAATTCAATCAACATTCTAATGCTCGGGTGGGAGTTGCCGCCTCATCATTCGGGTGGCCTTGGTCGTGCCTGCGAAGGAATGACCAAAGGCCTCTCGAAGCGTGATGTTGCAGTCTCTTTCGTGCTGCCAAAAGTATTTAAAAGCGCGACCTACTCCTGGATGGACGTTCACGACGCTTCCGGCTATATCGCGGGTGGGTTTAACTGCGGCGCAAAAGAAGAGCAAGAGTGCCTCGAGTTTGTCATTCGCCACCAGTGCGCGCTGATGCGCGGCTATTTCGCTCCCATGCACAGCGGCGAAGTTCTCTGCAAACTCTGCTTTAAGGGCGGCAATATCGCCGAGTTCTCCCACGTCGACCTCTATGCAAAAGGCGTGATGGAAATCGCGCGCCGCCAGAGCTTTCAAGCTGTTCACGCCCACGACTGGATGACTTACCCGGCGGCTATCCTGGCTAAGAGAGTCGCGGCGAAAGCCGGCCGAAAGACCCCGTTTATCGCGCATGTTCACGCGACCGAAATCGACCGGCATGACGGCTCGCACATCTACCGCATCGAGAAAGAAGGGATGGAAGCGGCCGACCGCATAGTCACGGTCAGCAACTACACAAAATCCATCATCGCAAAATACTACGGGATCGACCCCGAGAAGATAAGCGTCGTCCACAACGGCATCGAGCCGCGTACAATTGAGAAGTACCCGCGGCATCCCCTTAAGCGGCGCCACAAAGTGGTTCTCTTTATCGGCAGGGTCACCTACCAGAAAGGGCCCGATTACTATGTGCGCCTGGCGAAAAAAGTCACCGACCAGTATGATAATGTGAAGTTTCTCATGGTTGGCTCGGGTGACATGCAGGCTTCGATGATAGAGTTGGCCGCGCGCGAGAATCTCACCGGAAAACTTCTTTTCAGCTCGTGGATAGGGGACGACATGATGGACGCCACCTACCAGATGGCCGATGTCTTCGTCATGCCTTCGGTCTCCGAACCTTTCGGAATCGTGCCGCTCGAAGCTATCCAGAACGGTACGCCGGTCGTGGTATCAAGAAACTCCGGAGTGATCGAGGTTGTCAAGCACTGTATAGCGGTCGATTTCTGGGACATCGACAAGATGGCCGAGGCAATAGTGATACTACTAAAACATGAAGGCCACGCGCGCAATATGGTGCGAAAAGCGCAAGATGAAATCGAGAAACTGACCTGGGATGTCGCGGCCGAGAAGCTCTGTACGGTCTATGGGGATGCGATAGAGGAGGCCGGTTATGCCTAGTGTGTGCTGTTATTTCCATGTCCACCAGCCACTTCGCGTAAAAAAATATAATCTTTTCGACATCGGCAGCGAAACAGACTATTTCGACGACAAGAAGAATAGTGAGATACTGCGCAAAGTCGCGAACAAGTGCTACTACCCGGCGAACAACCTCATGCTCGAGCTTATCGAGCGCTCTGAGGGCCGATTTAAAATAAGCTACTCCATCTCCGGCGTCTTCTTGGACCAGGCGATGGAGTACGAGCCCAAGATAATAGAGAGCTTCCAGAGCCTGGCCAGGACCGGCTGCGTCGAGTTCTTGAGCGAGACCTACTACCATTCGCTCGCCTCGCTCTACTCCGAGGAGGAGTTCTTCGAGCAGGTGCTCGACCACATGCTTCTCATTGGGAGGCTCTTCGAGCAGGTGCCACAGGTCTTTCGCAACACCGAGCTGGTCTACTTCGATTACCTGGCGCACCTCATCCGCAAGTTCCATTTCAAAGCGGTTCTGGCGGAAGGGTGGGATGCCATCCTGGGTTGGCGAAGCCCGAATTTCGTCTACGAGACCCAGGGTTTCCCGGTGAAGCTGCTGCTCAAGAATTATCGCCTCTCCGACGACATTGCGTTCAGGTTTTCGAACAAAGACTGGAAGGGATGGCCGCTGACCGCCGATAAATTTGCGAACTGGGTCCACAGCATCAATGGGAGCGGGCAGGCTATAAACCTCTTTATGGATTATGAGACCTTCGGGGAGCATCAGTGGGAGGATACGGGGATATTCAGCTTCATGCGCCATCTCCCGGAGGCGATTCTAAAACACCCCGATACGGATTTTGTGACCGTCTCCGAGGAGGCCGACCGGTACCGGTCGGTGGGTACGCTCTCGATGCCGCACCCGGTTTCATGGGCCGATACCGAGCGCGACATCTCGGCATGGCTCGGAAACGATATGCAAAAAGGCGCACTCCGCGCGCTCTATGACCTGGAGGAGAGGATAAAAGAGACTAAAGACCTCGACCTCTTGAAAACTTGGCGCCAATTGCAGACCTCCGACCACTTCTATTACATGTGCACCAAATGGTTTAGCGACGGCGACGTCCATAAATACTTCAACGCTTACGAGCGGCCGCACGATGCATACATCTACTTTACCAACGTCCTTGTCGACTTCGTGAGCAGGGTCGATGATAGGATAGCCGAGATATGCGCCTTACAGGCGTCCGAGATGCCTAAAATCGATTTCGAGGCTCAAATCGATAACCTTAGGCTTCCAATGCCCGGCATCGAGATGCCGATTCCTGCTGTAGATTTACCTTTAGTCGGGCCAAAGTTGCCCGATATAAATGGTAAAATGCAGTAATCATTGGAGGTCTACATATGAGCGACACAACACATTTATTCGAGGTTTCATGGGAAGTAGCTAACAAGGTCGGCGGTATCTA
>JAUXNY010000020.1 GCA_030682615.1 Candidatus Aquicultor sp.
CATACTAGCCGAGTTTCTCGATATCGCGGAAAAAAGAGATGAACTGGCGAACAAGGGGCGAGCGGGGGCTTAAAATTACACCCTAGCCCGCGAATTCTTATGGACACATCCGTGGAAGGTTACTTTTCCGGCTGGGAGCCATTACAGGCGGTCATTGCCGACCGTAAGCCCGTCCGCTAACGGCGCTTTCAGCACGCAGCTCAACCTCAGCGCTTTCAACAACGGTGTGGTCACGATTACCGCGAGCGTCGTTGAGGCCTCGGGCAATAGCAGCACTACTACGGCACAAGCAATAAAAGATACCACAGATCCGAGCGTCCCGTCATCGCTAGCTGCGAGGGCGCTCTCCAATAGCGACCTTTTCGTCAGCTGGTCGCCGGCGACCGACGGAGGTTCCGGCATCAGCCATTACGAGGTCATTCTTAATTCAGGCACTCCGATTCGTGTCAACGGCACGAGCTACTCGTTTAGGCCTGCGACCAATACCATATATTCGATTGCGGTCGGGGCGCACGACAAGGCCGGCAATATGGCTACTTCCGGTACGATTAAGACCCGTTCACAATCGGGCAGCTCAATAACTGTGCCGGATGGCAGCAATGTGACCGTCTCACTGAGGCCATCATCAGGGAACTCGCCTATTAGCGTGACTTTTGCGAGCGCATCGGGTTCCAACCGGGACCAGCTCGATGACGGACATTGACTCATCATGGGCGAGGGACCACATCGCCGCATGTCTCAGGGCCGGTATCGTCACCGGGTATCCGGGCAACGTCTTCAGGCCGGATAAGCCGGCGACAAGGGCGGAAGGAGCCGTCATTATCGCGACTCAGGTCAAGGATTAGGATTAAGCAAAGGGAGCCTGCCGGACCAAGTAAAGACCAGGCTGTACGCACGGATCAACCCAATACCAACCTTAATCACTTGAAGCTTATGTGCCAAAGCGCCTATAATGTTTTCGACAGGTAAACATAAGTTCAAAGATCAGCGGCGTTTTTGGTGATAGATGTTAAAGGAGGGTCCAATGGGTAAAGAGGATTATCTTCGCGTGCCGATAACGATGCCGGAGGAGATGTTTACGTTTCTTGAAACCGTGAGTCTTAAGTCGAAGGTCACTGGCGGCAGAAAACTGGCGAATACGACGATCGTTAGAGCCTGTGTTATGGCCATGATGAACCTCGATGTCGACGTCAACGGCGTCAAAGATGAAGAGGAGCTAAAGGAACGCATACTACAAGCGCAAAAATTACATGGGCAAACGAAGAAAAAATAGTATAATGTTTTTGATAGGTGCTAAAAATATGAGCACTTGACACGATTACAACCTGGTGCTAGCTGAGTGTGCTCGATGAGCACACAATGGAGGGGTCTATGAACAGTTGCTGGGATATCAAAGGGTGCCCTGCGAGCCATTACATGGATTGCGCGGCATACAAGCAGCAGACGAGTTGCTGGAATATAAAGCAAGGTTGTTGTTGCGATGCGTACGAAACATGCGACAAGTGCGTGATCTACAAGGATCGCGTGCGCACAGGGCAGAGCCTGGAAACAGAATAGTTCGAAGAGCTGGAATTGGATAGTCGCAGACGGGAGTTGGGCCTTGCTTGCTATTGAGATACTAACGGACCTCGAGGATTTCAAGGCCCTCAAAGAAGAGTGGAACAGGCTTGCCGCCGAGGCGGGCCTGTCGGTCTTTCAGACGTGGCAATGGTCTTGGCACTGGTGGCAGGAGAACCGTAAGGGAAAAAAACTTCTCATCATAGCCGCGCGTGATGCTTCCAGGCTCGTGGCGCTTGCTCCACTTTATTTCACCTCCACATTTTTCGCGTTACCGTTAAAAGTAGTCTCTTTTATCGGCACCGAGAGTACCGATTACTTAGACGTTATCGCAGCGACGGCGCGCGATGACGCAGTTTCGGCGATCTTCAAAGAGCTCTTTTCGCTCTCTATGTGGGACGCCGTCGACCTCCACCAGGTTCCCCAATCGAGTGGGACTTGTGAGATAGTCCGGCAGCTCGCGGTTGCGGATAATCTCACTGGCGAGGTATTGGCTCAGGATACAAGCTATGCTCGCGCGCTTGATTCTACCTGGGAGGTTTTTCTTGCCGGCTTAAGCAAGAAATTCCGCACGAACGTGCAATATTATCGCCGGCGCCTGGAGCGAGATTACAACCTCGTGATTCGACAGAGCGATTGTGCGAGCGTCACCGAGGACATGCGCCTTTTCTTCAAGCTTCACAAGAAGCGCTTTCTAGACAAGAAGAAGCCCGGCGCCTATCTCAATCCCAAGTTTAGAAGATTCCACTCCGAGCTCGCGAGGGACCTTTGCGAGTCGGGTTGGCTAAGGCTTTATATTCTCGAAGTAGACGCCAAACCTATCGCCGCGCTGTATGCCTTTGCGTTTGGCGGCTCATTCTATTACTACCTCGGCGGTTTTGAGCCGGACTGGGGCAGACTGAGCGTCTCTACGGTTCTAATTGCACAATCGATCGAGGACGCAATCGGGCAGGGCTTGGCGCGCTACGATTTCTTGAGGGGTGATGAGCCCTACAAGCAGAAGTGGGGTGCCGTCGCCTCCGGCAATCGCCGGGTCATAATAGGTCGAACCGGCAAAAAGTCGGGCGTTGTCAAGAAGATGCTCGCCATAGAGAACGATGTGTCTAAACAGGCCAAAGAAATCATGCAAAAATCATAAGCTCGCTCTTGCTACCGCCTTTTCTTGACATCAATCGCTACCACCATGTCTCTTCCGCCTTGTTTTGCCTCATAGAGTGCCTCGTCGGCCAGGCTGACCAACTCATGCGCCGTTTCGGCATCCCTTGGATACGAGGCGAGCCCGATACTGATGGTCACAGGCGACCGCGATTGCGTCCCTTTCTCGACTTGATGCTTGGCCTCGAGTTTAATCGCCCTTCGCAAGCGCTCAGCGGCTTTTTGCGCCTGCCGCTTGGTGGATTCCGGCATGATGATGGCGAATTCATCCCCACTGTAGCGTACCGGCTGGTCGACGTCGCGAATAGTTTGCGCCATCACGAGTGAGACTTCACCAAGGAGGGCGTCGCCTGCTCCGCGCCCAAAGGCGTTGTTGTAATCGTTTAAGCCGTCGATGTCCACGAGGAGTATCGAAAACGACCTGCGGTAGCGTTTCGAGCGCTTCAGCTCTTCGTGCAATATCTCTTTAAAGGATTCGTAATTGAAGAAACCCGTCAAGCGGTCGCGGCGCGCTAGTTGCTTCAGCTCGCTCTCAAAGCTGTTGATATAGTGCTCGGTGATGGTCGAGACGAGTTTGTCGAAAGGACGATTTATCCGCCTCTCAAGCTCATAGAATTCGGTGATGGCGAAGTTTTCACCGCAGAATTGCCATATAATTTCTCGGAGCAACTCGAGTTCTCGGAGCAACTCGCCTGGTTCATAGTCTTGTTGTTGTCGATTTGCGCCGAGTTTGACGGCAGACTCGAATATGACCCCGCCCGGTTCGAAATCCTCGATCCGCTCGGGTGATTCGATTACCTTAGAAATTCCGCGCAGCAAGCTCGGGATATTGTCGATAAGTAGCGTCTCGGTTATTCTCTCCTTGAGATTATTTTCATCGGCCGACTCCATGCGCTCCATCCAGCTCTCCACTATCACCCATATGTGGTCTCTGAACTGTGCCGCGACTTCTCCTAGCGGCATGAGTTGGTCGGCGTTCCACTTAAGACTTTGCAAGCGATTCCCCTCTCCCTCAAAAGGCGCACTACTCGTTTCTCTGATACCCATTTTTGCCTCAGGAGAAACGCAGCCGGCATGCTAGGGCTTAATCGTTCGGTCCTCACCAAGGGTCACTTTATTCTCGAACCTTAAGCTATATATCATGTAGAATAGATTCAACTCTCAGCCCGGTACGTGTAAAATGGTAGAGTGTTCAGTTTCGGTTGGCCCAGTGTCTACATCATCATAAGATCGGCGCAGATAAAGATGCGCTAGTAGCAGTAATAGATAAGTTATCGGGGGCATATGCACGGGCAGGTCATCAAAGGGCGTTACAAGATTGACAAACCCATAGGGCGCGGCGGCATGGCTACGGTCTACCGGGCATTCGACACGGTGCTCAACCGGCCGGTGGCGGTAAAGATATTGCATGTCCGCTTTACGGACAACGCCCATTTTGTCGAGCGCTTCAAGAGGGAAGCCCATTCGGCGGCCGGCCTCATCCACCGGAATATCGCCACCATATATGATACCGGCTACATCGACGGTATCTACTATATTGTCATGGAATACATACACGGAAAGACGCTCAAAGAACTCATCGATGAGCACGCGCCGTTTTCCGCAACTACCATTGCCGATATCGCGCGCCAGGTAGTCGACGCACTCGCCCATGCGCATAGCAAGGGTATTATTCACCGCGATATCAAGCCGCAAAACATATTGATAACCGAGGACAAAATCGTCAAGGTCAGCGATTTCGGAATCGCCCGGGCGCTCGCGATGCCCGGCCTCACACAGAACGGCCGGGTGTTGGGGACCGCTCGCTACATCTCTCCCGAGCAGGCGCGGGGCAAGCCGGCCGACCATCGTTCCGACCTCTACTCGCTCGGTGTTATCCTCTACGAGATGGCCACGGGAGAGCCGCCGTTCGCGGGCGCCTCTTCCGTGGAGATAGCCGGAAAACATGTCGCCGAGTTCCCGAAACATGTCCGTGAAGTCAATCCAAAAATACCGATTGTGCTCGAAGTGATAATCGACAAACTCATGCGAAAAGAGCCGGGCGATAGATATGATTCGGCCGAGGCTCTCTTTGCGGACCTGGAATACTGGGATTCCAGGGAGACGCGCGACCTGATGCGCGCGACGATTCCCAAACGACTCGATCGTGCGAGAGCCCGGCGCGCCAAGAGAACGAGGCTTACCGGTTTCGCAAAGACGCTTATCGTTTTCGGCGCATTCTCGTTCGTGCTTATCGGCTATTATGGCGCAAGCGATGAGCATCCGGCGGCGGTCGAGAAGGAACCATCCGCGACGGTGCCGGCCGTAGGGGAGACCCGCGTCGAGACCGAGCGAATCGAAACGCTCATCCCGGTAGAGGTCGTCGATTACGACCCGGGGGGCAACGGCGACGAAAACCCTTCGCTGGTAGCGCGCATAATCGACGGCGACGATGCGACCGGCTGGACTACGGAGAGCTATCGCACCGCCAATTTCGGCAAACTAAAAGACGGCACCGGGGTATATATAGATTTCGGGAAGCGCGTCGAGATGAAAGAGATGACGATTGTATCTTCCGGCGGCTGGAGCGGAGCCGTAAAGGCTTCCGATGACGTTCTCGACTGGACGACCGTCAAGGAAATCGAAGGCGCCCAGCGAGAGCTGTCGGTCAAGACGGACGACACCTACTATCGGTATTATCTGATATGGATAACGGATTTGCCGTCGGCCGGCTCGGGTAAATATCGCGGCAATATTTTCGAGGTAAGGGCGCGGGGCAAAGTATACTAGCAAGATGGAAAACGCGAGTTTCACACCGTCGGTCCTGGTAAAGATTTTATTTAGCGAAGTCCCTCTTTTTGTTATAATAATGACCAATATTTGCCAAAAATGGAGGCATTGGGCGAAAAGCGGCCTGAAGTGAAGTGTTCGGCGAGGGCGCAGCTCAATCGTGATGCTTATGCAGCAGACACTTATTTTAAACGCGAGTACCGAGCCCCTGACATTCGTGCCGGTTAAGAGAGCGCTTGTTCTTTTGCTCAAAGAAAAAGCGGAGATAGTCGAGACCCATGTAAGCAAGCGCATAAGAACCGAGAAGAAAGAGTTTCCCTACCCGCTGGTCATCCGGCTCGTACACTATGTGGAGATACCGCGCCGTTTCAGGGCGCTGGTAAGCAATGCGGTGCTCTTCGCGCGCGACCATCACACCTGCCAGTACTGCGGCAGGCATAAACACGATTTGAAAAAGAAAGAGCGGCTCACGCGCGAGCATGTCAAACCGATATCGCGTGGCGGCGTCGATACCTGGGAGAACGTCACGACGGCCTGCTCCACATGTAACCACAAAAAGAGCGACAAGCTACCGTACGAGGCGAGGATGTACCCGAAGACGACACCGTTCGAGCCCCGCTATATCGCTCTGGTCTTATTGAGCGAATCGATAGACGAGAAACAACGCCCTTATATCGAACCTTTCGTAAAGACGGCGTTTCGAACATGCAGATAGCGGTCGGGCTGGCAAAAATGGGAAGGTTGGAGAAGAATCCTCCAACCTCATTCTTTTTCAAGACTTCAAGGAGGTGCCGGGTTGACCCTGGGACGAGCGCATATTGTCATCGAAGGCAGGGTGCAAGGGGTATACTACCGTGCGAGCTTGAAAGAAGCGGCAGAGGGGTTGGGTCTCAAGGGCTGGGTCAGAAATTTGCCTGGAGGCGAAGTCGAAGCTGAAGTCGAAGGAGACGAGAGCGCTATCGAGGTTCTGGTTGAGTGGTGCTGGAAAGGGCCGCCGCATGCCGCAGTCGAAAACGTGACGGTCGAACCAGGGGCGCCCCTCGGCGATTTCGACACATTTCTTATTTTAAGGTAGGATTGTTTCTGATACTCAGATGTTGAAAGGATAAGATATGGAACTCGAGCCGATTGGTGGTAGGATACGGGAGCGCCTCGACGTCGTCAATAAAGGGCGCGAAATCGCGCTGCCCAAAGCGAGGCAGGTAATACGATTTTGTAGCGTGGCCATAAGAGCGATACACCGGGAGAGATTCGACGAGGCACGAACCGGGCTCGACCAAGCAAAGGCTGCTCTGGTAGAAGCACAAAGGGCGCTCAAAGACTGCCCCGAAATTTACTACGCGGGCTTTCTTCAGGACGCGGAGAAAGAGTACAGCGAGGGACGCGTCACCCTGGCGCTCGTCACCGGTGAGGCGCTTCCGACCCCGGAAGAACTCGAAATCGGCTTTCCTCCGTTTTTGTCGGGCTTGGGTGAGGCGATGGGAGAGCTCCGCCGGCATATTCTCGATATCATCCGCAAAGGCAAGCTCACCGAAGGCGAACGATTCTTGACCATGATGGACGATGTCTATTACTTCTTGATATCGTTCGACTACCCGGATGCGCTCACGCCCGGCCTGCGCCGTATCACTGACCTGGCCCGCTCGGTCATGGAGAAGACCAGGGGTGACCTTACGACTTCGATGCGCCAATATGAGCTGCACGACGCTTTAGCGCGAGTCGAAAATTCCTTCACGGCACGGACCGATTAGGGGGAAACGGTGCGCTATAAAGCAGTCTTTTTCGACGCTGGGAATACGTTGCTCCGTCCCTATCCATCGGTGGAGCGGGTTTGCCATGAAGTATTTACCAGAGCGGGACACGATATTGAGTTCGACGCGATAAAGAAAGCGGTCCATACCGGTGACCGTTACTACGAGACGCGCTACCGGCAAGACGACTCGTTCTGGCTCTCCGAGGTAGCGGCGGCGTCGATGTGGGTCGACACCTACACCCTCGTCGCCCGCGAGGTCGGGATAAACGGCGACGGAAAACGGTTGGCCCGCGAGATCTACGATGAATTCGGTCTCCACCATCGGTGGCAACTCTTCCCGGAGGTTTGCTCCGCACTCAAAGCGCTCCACAACCTCGGGCTGCGCATAGGCATAGTCTCGAACTGGGATAGCCGCCTATCGGAGCTTTGCGCCGGCATTGGCATCACCAGGTATCTCGATTTCATCTTGTCGTCGGCGGTAGTCGGCAGAATGAAGCCGCAGCCGGACATCTTCCATATGGCGCTTGATCGGGTCGGAACCTCGCCCGAAGAAACCATCCATGTCGGCGACCATTACTATGCGGATGTGCTCGGCTCGCGCAGCGTCGGCATCACTCCGGTCCTGGTCGACAGGGTGTGCGGTGTGGCGACTTTCGACTGTATAACTATCGATAATATCGGGGCGCTTCTCGATGTAATTGAATAGGCGAAAGGGTGGTCGGCATGATTAAGGCATATTCGCCGCCATACGAGCGACAAGTATTTATCGTAACGGCTTTTATCCAAACGCTTACTTTGCTATAATTTTTCTTGCTGTCCCAAGAAGTCCGTTAGGCAACCTTACCGGAAAAGTGGTTTCTGTGGTTGGTAAGAGTCCCGAAAGGCTTCTTGGGACCATTTTTTGCTTAAAATCTTCAGCGAATATCCCTCGGTCACATTACGCCTGGCTGCTTTGTTATCCATAGGTTTACCCGCACCTGAAATCGGGTAGCAAAGACTTAAACGGGAAGGAGGGGTAAGCGTGGCGGAGTTATTCGATTTTATCAGAAAAAGTCTGTTGTTAAGCATAGGAGCGATTGCGTTTACCGCGGAAAAAGCGCAGGAGTTAGTCGATGAACTCGTCGAAAAAGGCGAAATCACGCGCGAACAGGGACTCTCCATGATGAAAGACGTCGTAAAAAAAGGGAACGATGCGCGCAAAGAGCTGCGCCAAAACATCAAAACCGAAGTCAAAAAGGTCCTGGACGAAGCCGACATCCCTTCAAGGACCGATGTCAGAAACATCGAGGCCAAGCTCGACCGGCTCTTGCTAATGCAGAGGCAGCAGGTCTCACCGGACGAAGGGGCCGGAGAAGAGCCCGCCGAGGCGTATAGGTAATCCCAATCAAAACGGCGCGTGAGCGCCGTTTTGTCGATGCTCGATCCCGTTACTACATGAAGGCGCATTTTTTCATCCGACTATTGCTCAAACTACCGCCGCACGGCATTAATTTGCCTTCAAGGGATACATAGCCTTTACCGAGAATGATAGAGAGGCGCGTATTTCTTGAGTTCTTCAAGAGCTACCTTGAGCACTGGATTTGTCGTCGAGACAGCTTCATTGGCCCTGATGTTTCTTAAGTGCCAAATAAGCGCTCGCAGAATAAGTGCCTATTACATATAATACCAATAGGGTCTCGGTCGGAGAATCTCTCTCGCACCATATCGCGCGAGAAGAGAGCCGCAGGCGAATACCGCCTGGTTGAGGTTCCGTCCGGGTTAGGTTTCGCGGGACAATGGAGGAAAAATGGAGGAGAAAGCCAGGGGCTCAAGATCTCTCGTCGAGTCGATCCTCGACTTGTTTGAAGTCAGTTCGACCTATGTTAGGCAGCAGGTCAAACAAGTAGTCGATGAGAGCATAGCCGGACCCATCGGGACTGCGGCCAAAAAAGCCGCTTTTATCATGCTGGCCTTTACGCTCTTCTCTATCGCCGCGATCTTTATCTCTGTTGGGCTGTTTTTACTCTTTGCGACGCTCGTCGGCTATATCCTTGCTTATTTGAGCATCGGCATAGTCCTCGTCATTTTCGGAGCGATTCTTGTTTGGCAGGCAATGGATAAGAAAGCGCCAAAACTGCCGAAACGCAAGTAGGATTTGGGGTATCCCATGGAGAAATAGAGACGCGGGTGGGAAGGCGATTTAGGGCAGCGCAAAGAATAAAAAATACGACTTGTTTTTAGTACAAACGGGTAGAACAGTAGCAGATTATTTAAAATAGGAGGAGTAATAGTGTTCAAGACAAACAACGATCTAATGTTTCAAGCCAGGAAGGGCGGCTATGCCGTTGGTGCCTTTAACACCAACAATCTAGAGATCACGCAAGCGATCTTTAAAGCCGCCAAAGAAGAGAAATCCCCGATCATTCTGGCTGTCTCACCGTCGGCGATGAAGTATGCGGGTCCCCGCAACATCGTCGCAATGGCGAAAATCGCCACGGAAGAGACCGGGGTTCCGGTAGCGGTCCATCTCGACCACGGAACCGAGTTCGAGCACCTGGTAAGCGCGATTCAGGCAGGCTTTTCGTCAATCATGTACGATGGTTCGAAACATTCCTACGAGGAGAACGTAAGGCTAACCGCAGAGGCGGTCAAGCTCGGGCACGCGGTCGGCATATCGGTCGAGGGTGAGCTCGGTAGGCTCGTCGGAACCGAAGACCATATCACGGTAAGCGAGCGCGAAGCCTCGATGACCCACCCGGACCAGGCGCTCGACTACGTTGAGCGGACCGGAATAGACGCGCTGGCGGTCTCAATCGGCAACGCGCACGGCTGGTACAAGGGTAAACCGGAACTCGACTTCAAGCGGCTCGAAGAGATAGGCAAAATAGTCGGCGACAAAGCCTTGCTTGTCTTGCACGGAGCATCGGGCATCCCGGATGAAGACATCCGCACGGCGGTCTCACTCGGTATAACGAAGATAAATATCGACACTGAGATTCGAGATGCGTTCAGGCGCGGTGTCGAAGGGTTTATGAAAGAGAACCCCGATGTCATCGACCCGAGGAAATTCTTGAAACCGGCGATTGACGAGATGTTCAAAATAGTCGACGGAAAAATAAAACTATTCGGCTCGTCGAACGCGGCGACCGACTATATCGCAGAAGTGACCGGGAGGGCTGTTTAATGAGGATAGGCATGTTGACAGGCGGTGGAGATTCGAGCGCTATCAATGCCGCTATACGCGCGGTTGTCCGCAGAGGCCTGGCCGGCGGGCACCAGATTCTTGGTTTTAAGAACGGGTGGGCAGGTCCCATCAATGGCGATTACGTTGAAATGACCGCCGAGATGGTCTCCGGTATCTTACCGAAGGGCGGAACTATTCTCGGCACGTCTCGTACCAATCCCTTCAAAATAGATGGTGCGGTAGATAAGATGCGCGAGAGCATGAAGCGCCTCGGTATCGAGGCGATGGTCTGCATAGGCGGAGACGACACCCTCGGCGTCGCTCATAAGCTCAACCACCTCGATGAGCCGGTTCCGGCGGTCGGTATCCCCCAGACAATCGACAACGACATCAACGGGACCGACTACGCGATAGGGTTCCAGACCGCGGTCACCGTGGCGACGGAAGCAATCGACAAGCTCCATACGACAGCCGAATCGCACCACCGTATCATGGTCGTCGAAGTGATGGGCCGGGATGCGGGACACGTCGCGCTCTATGCCGGGCTTGCCGGCGGAGCCGATATCATACTCGTGCCCGAGCATCGTTTCGATATGGACGCGATCATAGACCGGATAAAGAAACGTCGTCAGGGCGGCAAGACCTTCAGCATAGTGGTCGTCGCCGAGGGCGCGAGACCCCAAGGGCGTGAGCAGGTCGTGACATCGGAGAAGACCGACGCGTTCGGTCACGTGAGGCTTGGAGGCGTTGCGGAGCACCTTGCGGATGTAATCGAGGAGAAGACCGGGCTTGAGACCAGGTCGATGAACCTCGGCCACCTCCAGCGAGGCGGAATGGCGACCCCGTTCGATCGCGTTATCGCGACCGAGTTCGGCATCGAAGCCATTGAGCTTGTCGAGAAGGGCGAGTTTGACCGGATGACCTCGATTCAGCACGGGCAGGTGACATCTATTCCATTGGCGGAAGCGCTCACCTTGAGGCCGATAGATGAGCGGGTCTTCGAAATGGCGCAAATATTCTTTTAATCTTAAGCGAACAACAGCCGATACACGCTGTATGCGACTTAAAGCATCTTCCTTAAGTTAACCCGGTGTCTAAACATAGCACCGGGTTAACTCGTTCTCCCTCCGGCCGCCAAATAATCATTGCAATGCGGGCAGCGATGTCATACGCTCTTATTACTGGTTGATAGGAGGGCGCATGGTTCTTAAAATAGTCTACACCGTCTTTATCGGAATCTTGCTCGTGTTGTTCGTGGGGATAGGCATCGAGACCTTCTACCCGCAACCGCAGTACCCCGAATATCCCATAAGTCTTGAGAGGCCATCGCCTGATGCGACCGAGACCGCCGCGGATATAAAGACGCGCGAGGAGTTTCAGAAGACAGAAAAGCGCTATCAGGAGCAAATAAAGATATACAACCGCAATGTCTTTATCATGGCGCTCGTGTTCGCCTTGTTCTTCATGGCAATCAGCCTCTTTCTTGCCGAAAAGTTGCTCGTCATAGCGGACGGTCTGCTGCTAGGTGGAGTCTTTACCCTTGCGTACGCGGTGGGGCGCGGGTTCATGGCCGACGACAAATTCCGGTTTATCGCAGTGAGCGTCAGCTTGGTGGTCGCCCTTATAACCGGGTATTTGAAGTTCATTCGCCCGCTTGAGGGCAAGGAAACCCCGGATGCCGGATAACCGTGCCGGTGCTATCCATACTCTGTAGCCCATAGTCTTCTATCTAAAGCGAGTGGAGGTATGCCTCAAGGCGGTTGCACGCCTCTTCGATGTTGTCGAGCGAGTTGGCGTATGAGAACCGCAGATACCCTTCAGCATTACTTCCGAAGTCTATTCCCGGCGTCACCGCCACCCTCGCAAACTCTAGTATGTCGAGCGCCAGCTTATATGAGTTCTCGCCGAATTTCTTCGCGTTAGCCAGGACGTAAAACGCGCCGGTCGGCTCGACCGCGATACCAAAACCAATCTCTTTCAGGCGCGGCACCAGGTATTTGCGCCGCTCATCATAGGTAGCGAGCATCATCGCCAGGTCGGCGGCGGTATCTTTGAGCGCCGCTATTCCCGCCCATTGGACGAAACTGTTCGCTGAGATGAAGAGGTTCTGCTGGACCTTTTGCATCGGTCTGATGAACTCCTTCGGCGCGATGGCGTATCCGAGGCGCCACCCTGTCATCGCATAGAGCTTCGAGAAGCCGTTGAGCACAAACGCTTTGTCGGTAAATTCGAGTATCGAGTGCTCTTTTCCCTCATAACAGAGGCCGTGGTAAATCTCATCTGAGATAATGTAGAGCGAGTCGCTTGCCATGGATGCTATCTCGCGCATGACCGCCTCACCCAAGACGTTTCCGGTGGGGTTTGCCGGCGAGTTAATAAGTATCGCCTTTGTCTTATCATCGAGGGCGGCGCGGATGTTTTCCGGCCGGTATTGAAAACCGTCTTCCTCGTAGACGTTGACGCTTTCGGGCTCGCCGTCGGCAAATCGTATGAAGTTAGGGTAGCAGGAGTAGCCCGGGTTGGAGAGGATGACCTTATCGCCCGGATTCAAAAGCGCCGAGAATACGAGGAGCATCGCCGGCGAGGTGCCCGAGGTCACGAGGACCTGGTCGGGGGAGAGGTCTACTCCGTATTTGTCGCGGTAATGCTCGACGATGGCCTTGCGCAGCTCCAGGAGGCCGAGGCTGTGCGTATACTGGGTCTTGCCGCTTTGAATCGCCGCACAGCCGGCGTCTTTTACCGCCTGCGGCGTCTCGAAATCGGGCATGCCTATCTCCAGGTGGATGATATCTTTGCCCTCGCGCTCCATCGCTTGGGCTCTCTCGAGGATTTCCATAACGATGAAGGGCGGCATGTCGCAAGCTTTGCGCGATATCATAATTTCTCCTTGCAGCTCGGCGGTTTCCACCCATTGTCCTCTAATTATTTGCATCTGTCGACCTTTGAGCTGAGGCACTGCGCCTAGCTCAATGTGACCGCTCTCAACACAAACATGTTCTCATCCTCTAAGTCAGCCTCAGCGAAAATTTTGCGGTACTCGTCATAAAACTGCTGGTAAACGCCTATAGCTCTTAATTAAATAAGCCTTATCCCTGTTTGCCGGTCGCGAAACGGGTATAAATAAATCAGCCCCGGCGTAAGGCGATTATCTA
>JAUXNY010000029.1 GCA_030682615.1 Candidatus Aquicultor sp.
ATTTCTGGAAGAATGAGCACATCAAACGCGGTTATGAGTTGATTGCCACGCCGCATATAGCCAAGGTCGACCTATGGCGCACCAGCGGTCACTGGGATTTTTATCGCGAGAGCATGTTCTCGCCGATGGAGGTCGAGGGGATCGAATACGTCGTCAAACCGATGAATTGTCCCGGACATATCAAGATATATAAGAGCCACACTAGAAGCTATCGCGAGCTGCCGATAAGGTGGGCGGAGCTGGGGACGGTATATCGTTTCGAGCGCTCCGGCGTGTTGCATGGGCTGCTCAGGGTGCGCGGGTTCACACAGGATGATGCGCATATATTCTGCACGCCCGAACAGATAGAGAGCGAGATACTCGATGTCATCGAGCTGATGAGCTTTATCCTCAAAGGATTCGGTTTCGACGACTACGACGTCTACCTGTCGACCCAGCCGGAGAAGTCGGTCGGCCTCCAGGAGAACTGGGACAAAGCGACGAGCGCGTTGAGCGCGGCGCTGGAGAAGGCGGGGCTGGCGTACGAGATAGACCCGGGCGAAGGCGTCTTCTACGGGCCGAAAATCGACGTCAAGATTCGTGACGCGATCGGAAGGTCTTGGCAGTGCACGACGATACAGGTCGATTTCAACCTTCCGGAGCGGTTCGACCTCTCTTATGTCGGCGCCGACAACCAGGAACACCGCCCTATCATGATACATAGGGCGATTTTGGGGTCGCTGGAGCGGTTTATCGGTGTTCTTATCGAGCATTATGCGGGAGCGTTTCCGGTTTGGGTCGCGCCCGAGCAGGTCGTTGTCTTACCCATCGCCGACCGCCATAACGAGTACGCGGAGGCGGTTGCCGGCAAGCTGAGAGAGGCCGGAGTGCGCGCCGGCGTGGACATACGCACCGAGTCGGTCAACAAGAAGATTCGCGACGCGCAGTTGCAGAAGACCCCGTATATGCTCGTCGTGGGTGACAAAGAAATAGAGAACGAGCAGGTAGCGGTGCGTGACCGTAGCGGAAACCGCGGCCCGGTAGCACTGGCGGATTTTGTCGAGGAGATAACCATAGCAATCGCTTCATTCTCGAGCGGCACAGAGGCGGAGGCCGCCGACGGGGGCAGCGCATAGCCGGATAGCGTGTAAGCTAAATTCATGCTGGACAAGCTATACGGTCTCTGCGATAATTAGTAAGTTATTCAAGTCTGCAATGACAGTCTTGTCTAAAACCGAATATTGGAAGAAGAAGTGAGCCGGGGCTCCGGCTAAAAGTTGCTTCTCACCCTGAGATGCCTTAGAGCAATTAAAAGGGTTAATGTGTACCACGCTAGGTGGGCGGCAACTGCTGTCTGCCTTTTTTATTTTAAAAGGTTTCGCGAGTAGAGATTCATCGCAGGATTTATATGTACTTTATATGTACTGTTTTGTCGACATGGAACAGGGGAGGTGAAAGCGTATCGCAACAGATGCACGCGTAAATGAGAGGATTCGCACTCCGAAGGTTCGATTGATTTCAGAGGACGGAGAGCAGCTTGGCATAAAGCCAACGCCGGAGGCGCTGCAAATCGCTTATGATGCGGGATTGGACTTGGTCGAAGTAGCGCCACAGGCCGACCCGCCGGTCTGTAGAATAATGGACTATGGAAAGTTCAAATACGAGCAGACCCAGAAGGCGAAAAAGGCGAGAAAGCATGCCGCTACCACTATTATCAAGGAGATGAAGCTTCGACCGAAAATCGACAGCCACGATTTCGATGTCAAAAAGAAACACGTGGTCAGGTTCTTGGAAGGCGGGGCGAAAGTCAAGGTCACGATTATGTTTAGGGGCCGGGAGATGGCCCACACAGACCTAGGCAGGAAGCTTCTTGACAAGGTAGCAGACGACCTTAAAGATATGGCTAAAATAGAGGCATATCCTAAATTGGATGGTCGCAATATGATTATGGTATTGGCGCCGCTATTTAAGCCGCCGGTCTCAGAAGACTCTGAAGAGTAAGACCCCGGATGTTCACGATATATTCGCGCTCTATGATAGCTCTGATAAAACAGTGCTTAAGAGAGTTGGGAGTTTGCGCGCAAAAAGCGCAACGATTAAATCGATTACTATTGCCTGCGAGTAACTTGCAGTAAGACTGCTGTGAAAAGCGAGCAAGCTGGAAAGGAGTTACACTATGCCGAAGATGAAGACCCACCGTGGAGCAGCGAAGCGCTTCAAGGTTACAGGTACGGGCAAGCTTGTCCATAAACACGCGTTCAAGAGCCATATTTTGACCAAGAAAAGTACAAAACGCAAGAGACAGCTCCGTAAAGACGGGGTGGTAGGACCGGCAAACGAGAAGAACCTTAAGATGATATTAGGAATATAAAAGTTTTATTAAAGGAGTTGATTTCTGATGCCAAGAAGTAGAAACGCCAAGAGCACCAGAAAAAGGCATAAAAAGATACTTGACCTGGCAAAAGGGTATCGCGGAGCAAAAAGTAAGCAATTTAAGGCTGCAAACGAGCAGGTCTTACACTCGCTATCGTATGCCTATAGGGACAGAAAAGCCAAGAAACGCGATTTCCGCAAATTATGGATAGCACGAATCAACGCGGGCGCGAGGCTCAACGGTCTTTCATATAGCCGCTTAATAAATGGCTTGAAAATTGCTGAGGTCGATATCGACAGGAAGGTTCTGGCCGACATGGCGTTGCACGACCCGGAGGCCTTTGCCGAGATTGCGATTATCGCCAAGGACAAGCTTACCGTTTAGTCGCGATTTACGTCTGGTCTTGAATGTCTGAATCAAGGTGGTACCGCGGGTCCTTTCTCGTCCCTGTAGAGGAGAAGGGCCCTATTTTTTTAGGTAGACTGTTAACGTTATTATATTTTGGGAAGGTGATGTAACGAGATGGCGTCGAAAGCGGAATTAGATAATTTTTACGAACAGGCGAAGGGAGCCGTTGAAAGCGCCTCCGATTTGCGAGCACTGGACCAGGTAAGAGTTGAATTTCTCGGCAAGAAAGGTCAGATAACGTCGGTCTTAAAGACACTGGGACAACTCCCCGCCGATGAGAGAAAGCTGGTCGGACAGGCCGCGAACGAAGTCCGCCGGCGTTTAGAGGGCGCTATCTCCGCGAAGCAGACGGAGCTTTCGCGAGCCGATGTCGAGGAGCGATTGGCGACCGAGGCGGTCGACATAACACTCCCCGGGCGGAGGACGGCGCACGGCAGCCAACATTTGATATCGCAGGTCATCAAAGAGATAACCGGCATCTTCATCGGTCTTGGCTACAGGGTCGCCGAAGGGCCGGAGGTGGAGATAGATTATTTTAACTTCAAAGCGCTCAACCAGCCGCCCGACCATCCTGCGCGAAGCCTGCAGGACACGTTCTATATTAAAAAAGAAAGCGTCCATCCCGCGGACGATGATATTCTCTTGCGGACGCACACCTCACCCGTGCAGATACGCGTGATGAAAGAGCAAGAGCCACCGGTGTACATAATAGCTCCCGGCAAAGCGTTTCGCAGGGATGTGCCGGATCCGTCGCACCTGCCGATGTTCCACCAGGTCGAGGGTTTGGCGGTCGACGAGGGTATAACTTTCGGGGATTTAAAGGGGACGCTCGAGGCTTTTACCAAGCAGATGTTTGGTAAAAAGCGCAAGATAAGGTTGCGGCCGCACTTCTTCCCGTTTACCGAGCCCAGCGCCGAAGTCGACGTATCGTGCGCGGTCTGTGACGGAAAGGGCTGCCGGCTCTGCGGAAGCGGCTGGCTCGAGATACTCGGCGCGGGCATGGTCGACCCGAACGTGCTGATGGAGGTCGGTTACGACCCTGAAAAAGTCAGCGGTTTCGCTTTTGGCATGGGTGTCGAGCGCATCGCTCTGTTGATGCACGGCGTGCCCGATTTGCGGATGTTTATCGAAAACGACATGCGTTTTGTTAAGCAATTTTAGGATATTGTCGGCTGCGGGCTGTAGGCTGTAAGGAGGATTTTGGATGCTGGTTCCATTAAGTTGGTTGAAAGAATATATAGATTTTGAGCTTTCCGTGGATGAGCTGGTCGACCAGCTCAATTTAAGTGGGACGGCGGTTGAGAGCGTGCGATTCATGGGAAAAGGGCTGGATTATGTGCGCATCGGCCAATTGCTGGAGGTCGAGCCGCATCCGGATGCGGATAAACTCAGCGTGACAAAGGTCGACATCGGACAGGCGGAGCCGCTGCAGATAGTCTGCGGTGCGAAAAACATCAAACCGGGCGACAAGGTTCCGGTCGCTCTCGTCGGCGCGACGTTGCCGAACGGGATTGAGATAAAAGCCGCCAAACTAAGAGGTGTGACCTCCCGGGGGATGCTCTGTTCGCAGATTGAGCTGCGGTTGGGCACCGATGCCGCCGGCATTTATATCTTGCCGGAAGATGTCGAGGTCGGCGCGCTCTTCACCGAAGCGCTCGGTCTGGATGATGTCGTTGTTGACCTTGAGATAACGCCGAATCGCCCGGATTGCCTGGCGATGATAGGGGTTGCCCGCGAGGTCCGTGCGATAACCGGAAACGAGCTTCGCAAGCCGGCTGTGAGCGTCAAAGAAGGCACCGGGAAGGCAGAGGACGCCGCCACCATAGTCATCGATGATCTCGAGCTATGTCCGCGCTACGCGGCGCGCATCATCAAAGGCGTCAAAGTCGGGCCGAGCCCGGCCTGGATGGAGCAGCGCCTGCAAAAAGCGGGGATGCGCCCTATAAACAATATTGTCGATATAACCAACCTGGTGATGCTCGAGACCGGGCAGCCCTTGCACGCTTTCGACCTGAAGACGCTTAAAGAGGGCAAGATAATCGTGCGCAGGGCCAAACCAGGCGAGAAAATCACGACGCTCGATGGCGTCGAGCGCGAGCTGGACAGGAACATGCTGGTCATTGCCGACTCTGATGTGCCGGTTGCGCTAGCCGGTGTAATGGGTGGCGCGGAGACCGAGGTCACCGATGCCACTGTCGATATTCTGCTGGAGTCGGCCTATTTCGAGCCCGATTCGATTATGCGAACGGCGCGCAAGATGGGTTTGCTCTCGGAGGCGTCCGCGCGCTTCGAGAAAGGCGTCGACCCCAACGGCGCCGTATACGCGGCCGACCGTGCCGCGCAATTGATAGCCGAGTATGCCGGCGGCGAGGTGCTGGCCGGAGTCATAGACGTATATCCGGAGAAGATCGAGCCGAGGACGCTCCAGCTCCGCACGGACAGGGTAAACGGCATTCTCGGTACCACGCTTAGCCTGCCGGAGATAACCGACATCCTCGAAAAACTCGAGCTGAAAGTCTCGGTCATCGACGGGACCGACAACATGTCGGTGAGCGTGCCGACCTTCCGTCCCGACCTCGAGCGCGAGATTGATTTGATAGAAGAGGTCGCCCGTATTTTCGGATACAACAACATTGAGTCGACGCTGCCCGAGAGCAGCGGCAAGCAGGGAGGCTTGAGCCATCGCCAGAAGACTGTGGAGTCGATTAAAGCGAGGCTTTTGGCGTCGGGCTTGTCGGAGATAATCACGTACAGTTTAATAGACCCGCGCGAAGTCGACAAACTCCAGGTTCCAGAAGGCGACCCGCTGCGCTGGTTTGTAAAATTGATGAACCCGCTCAGCGAGGAATTGTCGGTCTTGCGGACGACGCTCCTGGTCAACCTGCTCAAGGTGCTCAAATACAACGTCAACCGCGAGCAATACGATGTCCAGGTCTTTGAAGTGGGCCATATATTCTGGCATGAAAACGGCAAAGAGATGCCGGACGAAGAGGCTATGCTCGGTATTGCCCTGACCGGCGCCTGGCAAGCCGATGAGTGGCACGAAAAGGCTAGAAATATCGACTTCTTCGACCTTAAGGGTGCCGTCGAGGCGGTTTTGGATGAAATCGGCGTGACCGGTTGGTCGCTGCGTCAATTCGCGCACCCGGTGCTTCACCCCGGCAAGAGCGCCGAGCTGCTTATCGGAGACGAGCCTATAGGCTATTTCGGCGAACTCCACCCGGACGTGCTGGCGGCGTTCGATATGCCCACAGCCTATGTGGGAGAGCTAAATATGGACAAACTCATAGACAACGCGATAGTCAGCAGAGAACTCATCGAGATTCCTAAACACCCCGCGATAACGCTCGATATCGCGGTGCTCGTCGCTGACACCGTCGCGCAAGAAAAGCTGATAGAGCTTATCGAGGCCGAAGGCAAACCATTGCTTGAGCAGGCAAAGCTCTTCGACTTGTACACCGGCAAAGGGGTCCCCGACGGCAAGAAGAGTATGGCGTATACGATGGTCTTCCGTGCTTCCGAGCGCACCCTCACCGACGAGGAGACGCTCGATGCCCGAGACAGGATAATCGCGCGCCTCAATAAGGAACTGGGCGCCGAGATTCGCATGTAGCGAACGAGAGTATCGCCAATCTCGAGATGCTTAGAGGCTAGACATAAGGGCTGAAATCGTAAACCAGAAGCATAGGCCCTCTTCAACTGCGGAGAGGGCGGGGCGGGCGCGAAGTTGGTAGCTTTATAGAATTAACCCTACATCCGCCCCCACTTACACGGTATAATTACAGACCATGCGTGCATTGTTGCTCGCGGCCGGCCTCGGCGAGAGGCTGCGGCCGCTGACCCTCACAAAACCGAAGGCACTTATGCCAATCGCCAACCGGCCGTCTATCATTAGGCTGCTGGAGTCTGCGCAATCCCTGGAACTCGACGAGATATTTATCAACCTCCACTTTTTAAAGGATGATATTAAAGACGAAATAAGCGCAGGCACGCGCTGGAACTGCCCTATCCAGTACTCATACGAGCCGGAGCTCTTGGGGACCGCGGGCGCTATTCGAAAGATCGGCAAATTCCTCGCCGACGACCGGTTCATCGTCATCAACACCGACATAGTCACCGACATCGATTTACCAAGCGTTCTTGAGAGCCACATAAAGTCGGGAGCCAAAGCGACGCTGGTCTTGTCGAAACAGGACGATATCGATTACGCGCAGATAGGTGTAAGCTCCGACGGGCGCATTCTAATCGATAAGAAATCCGGTGACCTGATAACCAACGGGGTCTACACCGGAATTGGGATATTCGAGCCTTCCGTTATCGAGATGATTCCGGCGGGATATTCGAGCTTGCTCGAAGCTGTGCTCGTCCCCCTCGCCGACGAGGGCACCCTCTTCGCCCATTTCGCCGATGGATATTGGATGGACATCGGCAAGGTCGATAGATATATCCAGGCCAGCCGGGACGTCATCTCCGGAAAGACGCGCTTGCCGATAGACGGGCGACTTATAGGCGATAATCTCTGGATAAACGAGTCTTCAGAGATAGATATGGCGGTCAGGATAGAGGAGCCGGTTTTGATAGGACAAGGGGTCGCCGTCGATGGGGGAACCCGCATCGGCCCCAATGTGATAATCGGCGACGGGTGCCAAATCGGTGCCGGGGTGGAAATATCCAATAGTGTCATTTGGAGCGATTGCCATATAGGCTCGTCTTCGATCATCGAGCATTCAGTGATATCCAATAACGAGAAGATTGCCGCGAAACAAAAGGTCAAGCGAGTGATAGTCCACCGCGGGGTCGCCGAGCCGATTTTTAATATTTGATGTGACGAGCGCGCGAGACGATTGCGCCGAACTTCTTCCGCTAGCCTGTCTTCAGGCGGTAAAATATAATCTTCAACACCAACACCAACACCAACACCAACACCAACACCAACACCAACAAAACATGCTATATATCCAAGAAATGTTAAATTATCCTCGAAAATTCGATAATAATAGCAAATAACTATTTATATATTGCATAAAACATGCCGATTATGCTAATATACAGTATATTAAATAAATCTCGAATTGATTTAGGAGCGGGCATGGCGTTAAGAATTGGAATAATCGGGGCATCCGGATATACGGGGGCGGAATTGATGCGCTTGGCCGCGCTCCACCCTGAGATAGAAATCACTTATGTGACGGCGAACCAGTATGCGAACATCAAGGTGACGAGCCTCTATCCGCACCTTACGGGATTGGTCGACCTCACCTTCGAAGCTTACGACTTAGAGAGCGCCGGCAAGAGCGCCGACGCGTTCTTTCTCGCCTTGCCGCACGGGAAGGCCATGGAGGTCGCCCCGGAGCTTTTGGCGGCGGGTTATAAGGTCGTCGATTTGAGCGGCGATTTTCGTCTCTCGGACGCGTCGGTCTACGAGACCTGGTACCAGACTGAGCACACAAACCCCGAGTTGATAGGTAGAGCGGTCTACGGGCTGCCCGAACTTTTTGAGGAAAACATCAAAGGCGCGGACTTTATCTCAAACCCGGGGTGTTATCCGACCGGCGCGCTCCTGGCGCTGGCGCCGCTGCTAAAGGCTAAGATGGTGAAGACGAGCGGCATAATCGTCGACTCGCTCAGCGGCGTGTCGGGCGCGGGGCGCGAC
>JAUXNY010000040.1 GCA_030682615.1 Candidatus Aquicultor sp.
AGTATCGTCTCTTGCCAGAGGTCAGGAGTATGCCGCCGTGGGCGGACTCGATGCGACGGTCAAGATACTCAACCAGGTAGACCGCGGCACAGAGCGAGCGATTCTTGAGATTCTTGAGGACGAAAACCCGGAACTTGCCGATGAGATAAGGCGCAAGCTGTTTACGTTCGAGGACGTTATCAACCTCGAAGACCGTGCAATTCAGCGTGTTCTTCGCGAGGTCGAGACCAAGAGACTTGCGCTTGCTCTTAAGACTGCGAACGATGAGCTCAAAGAGAAAATGTTCGCCAACATGTCGCAACGAGCTGGAGAAATGCTCCGCGAAGATATGGAGTTTCTCGGTCCGGTTCGCCTGAAAGACGTGGAGCTCGCGCAGCAAGAGATAGTAAATACAGTCCGCCGTCTGGAGGAAGATGGTGAGATCATCATAGCGCGTGGCGGAGAGGAAGAGATAGTTGTCTAGAATTATTCGCAACCGCGAAAGCGTAAAGAGCCTGAGTTTTGACAAGCTGGCTTATGAGCCCGGTGCGTCCGGGCTTGGAGGGGGCCCCGAGGCTTTGGCCGATGCTCACGCGCAAGCGGCCGCTATTATAAAAAAAGCTCAATCGGATGCGGTTGAAATCAAGAACCAGGCCGGCGAGGAGGGGCATCGTGGTGGCATGGAGAGGGCGGCGTTGCAGGTCGCCGAGACGGCTCAAGCGATAATCGCACTAGCCCAAGAAGCCTCCGAGCAAAAATGGAAGGTTATTCATGGGGCAGAAGCAAATATCGTCGAGCTGGCGCTGAATATAGCAGAGAAGCTCGTTGCTGAGCATGTCAAGCTTAATCCCGAGACCGTAACTAACATCGCGAAAAAAGCATTACTCTTGGCGGTGGAGCGGGAGCATATCGTGATACGGGTCAACTCCGAGGACCTCGAGGTGATGAAGGAAGCGAAAGAAGATCTCATGTGCGCTATGGATGGGATTCAAAAAATAGAGTTGATCGCAGACCGCAGGATAAGAAGGGGCGGATGTGTGATAGAGACTAATGCCGGTAATATCGACGCCGGAATCGAGTCTCAATTAAACGAGGTCAAGCAGTCCTTAAGGGGAGCAATCGACGTTGATTGATTCGCAACACAGCAAACTAGATTTCGTCAGGCTACACGATGCTGTCAGGAGAATATCGGCGATAAAGCAGAATGGCCGGGTTACCCAGGTTGTAGGCCTTGTAATCGAATCGCAGGGGCCGCCTGCTCAGGTCGGCGAGCTCTGCTATTTGCACATATCCAGGAATCAGCCGCCGGTTGAGGCGGAAGTCGTCGGTTTTAAAGAAAATAGAGTGCTTCTCATGCCTCTTGGAGATATGAGTGGCATCAAGCCGGGATGCGAGGTGGTGGCGAGCGGCAAGTTTCTATCGGTAGGAGTCGGCAAGGCTCTCTTGGGCAGGGTCATGGATGGCTTAGGTAATCCTATTGACGATAAGGGTCTGATATTTCCCGAAAAAGAGTATCCGCTCCACAACCAACCCCCAAACCCGCTAAAGCGCGCGAGGATCAGTGAACCCCTCACGCTGGGAGTTAAGGCTCTGGATGGGGTTTTGACATGCGGCAGGGGGCAAAGAATCGGTATATTCGCCGGCAGTGGTGTCGGAAAAAGCACGCTCCTCGGCATGATCGCCAGAAATACGAATGCGGACGTCAATGTTATCGGGCTGATTGGTGAGAGGGGCAGGGAGGTTCGCGACTTCATCGAAAAAGATTTAGGCGAGGAAGGCTTAGCGCGTTCGGTCGTGGTTGTGGCAACATCCGACAAGCCGGCGCTGATACGTCTCAAAGGTGCGTTCGCGGCAACGGCGATTGCCGAATATTTTAGAGACCAAGGCCTCGACGTGATGCTTATGATGGATTCTGTGACCAGGTTTGCTATGTCGCAGCGCGAAGTCGGGCTCGCAATCGGCGAGCCTCCGGCGACCCGTGGCTACACACCGTCTGTCTTCGCGCTCCTGCCGAAGTTGCTTGAGCGCTCAGGTACCGCTCAACACGGCACGATTACCGGGCTTTATACGGTTCTGGTCGAGGCGGATGACATGAATGAGCCTATTGCCGACGCAGTTCGAGGAATTCTCGACGGGCACATCGTCTTATCTCGAAGACTCGCTGCCCAAAATCATTATCCGGCGATCGATGTCTTGCAGAGCGTAAGCAGGGTAATGCCCGATATCGTAAGCAGAGAACACATGGCAGGCTCAGGCCAGTTGCGCGACGTACTTGCCACACACAGGGAGGCCGAAGACCTCATCAATATCGGCGCCTATGTCAGTGGCAGCAATCCGCGAATAGACTACGCTATAGGTTTGATAGATCAGGCGAGAGCGTTCTTGAAACAAGATGTTGAAGAAGCGCTTCCCTTTAACGATACGGTAGCTGAGCTACTGGAAATATTTGTCGAGCAACAAGAGTTCTAAGGAACATTATGAATAGATTTGTCTTTAAGTTAAAGTCGGTTCTTCATCATCGACAGAAGAAGGAAGATCTGGTGAAGAAGGAGTTGGCTGAGGTCAAGCGGTTGTATGAGTTTGAAAAAGAGCGTTTGACGCAGCTCAACGTTCGCTTTGCCGACTCACATAAAGCTCTACGCGAAAAGCAAAAATCCGCCTTAGATGCGACCGAGATATCGATGCATGCAAAATTCATAGAACGATTAGAGCGTCAGATAGAGGTCCAATTATCCCGGGTGGCAAGCCTTGCGACTGAGGTCAGAAAAGTCCAAGAGCGCTTACTCGAGGCCGCGAAAGATCGGAAGGTCTTAGAGAAGCTAGAGGAAAAACAGCTTAGTGAGTATAAGTTGGAGGCCGAACGAGTCGAGCAGGGTATAATCGATGAGATTGCGACAGTGCGCCACAATAGGGACGATGGGAATCCGCTAAGGAGGAATCATGCCGAGCAATCTTGAGCGTGTCGTCTCGCGCATTTACGAGATACAAAATCGTCTAAGCGTTTTTACGCCGTCTCAACAAAAAGCGTCTGAGACTAGCGAAGGGTTAGCCTTGGGTGCGGTCGCAGGTGTTTTGGAGTCCGATGCCGAACAAACGTCGGCTTTCTCGCAAGTCCTTGATACCGCTCGGCAGTTGCAGCCTGAGACAAAACGTGCCGCGTCAAGTGATGAGGGCACAAGTCGGGCGGGAAGTGCCAAAGGAAAGGGCTACAGCGCTTTCAGCGGCCTTATCGAAGCGGCTTCCGGCAGGTATAAGCTCGACGCTGAACTTATACAGGCAGTCATAGAAGCCGAGTCCGGCTTTAATGAGCGAGCTAAGTCACCGGCGGGAGCAATGGGTTTGATGCAGTTGATGCCGGCGACCGCGCGGTCTTTGGGAGTAGAGGACGCGCTAGACGCCTCGCAAAACATCGATGGCGGAAGCCGTTATTTAAAAATGATGCTGGACCGATTCGGCACGGTCGAGCTTGCACTTGCGGCATATAACGCAGGCCCTGGGAATGTGCGAAAGTTCGGCGGGATACCGCCGTTTAAGGAAACGCAGGCCTATGTGGAGAAAGTCACGCGACGCTGGAGAGAGCTTAAGGGGTTGAGCGGATGAGCGCTGACAAAAAGAAGAAAGGCGGAGCTACGCTCAGCATTATCTTGATATTGGTATATGCCGTAGTCCTACTTGGCTCGCTTAAATACACCGGCGTAATAAAATTTCCGGCCAAGAAAAAGACTAATGTTGCGAAGGAAGAAACCGATAAAAAGGATAAGAGTGGGTCGACTACAACGACCACAGCAGCGGGAACCGGATCCGAAACAACGACGACAACGACGACGATATTAACGACAACGACGACGTCTGAGGATCCAGCAGCGGGGGAAGACCAAAGTACGGACAAGCTTAAAAGACTGGTGAAGATCTACGAAGCTATGGACTCCGGCCAAGCGGCCATTATTATGTCCAAGCTTACCGACAGTGAAGCTGTGTCCATATTAAGCGTGATGGACGAGGAGATAGCCGCCGAAGTGCTGTCTGCCATGGATACGGATCGCGCTGCCACTCTTAGCAAGAAACTCGGCCTATAGCTGTTTGGCCGATTTCGCTGAAGGGAGGTGAAAATATGAACATAGCTCAGCTTCTTATCTCTGGCTCGATTCAGAGCCAGTCATCCACGCAGGCACAAGGAACGGACTTGAAAGAGGCCACTCTAGATTTTGAGGGTCTGCTCGCCGGTATGATCTCCGAGAACATGAACGCGACAAGTTCAATCCCGGCCGAAGCAGAAGCCGGCGTGCTCGGTAATACCCCGACATGTTTACTCTCCGACCAAAAGATGAGCGAGGAACAACTTTTAGCGATGCTTCAGGAAGTGGGAGATGCATTGACTGCTCTCTGCGACAAGCTGGAGGAGATAATGACATCGTTGCTTGGCGGACAGAAGATCGAGCCTCAGATTGAAGGACTCAAAGGCGCAATCACCGATTCGATATCCAAGCTTAGCGAAAGCCCGGAGAAGATGCAGGGAAATCATCTTGTTCTGAAAGCCCTGCTAAACCTCAAGGATGTCGTCAATGGCGAAGGAGCACAGAGTGTACTCGAGGAGTCTGTTGAAACCCTTCCGGAGCCGTTAAGGCTCAAGCTCAAGCTAAATCTCCATCTGAAAGATGCGGCAAAGACAGGCTCGGCTCAAGGCTCTGAAGCGGATACGCTGCGCTTCAAGCTTATTGCGCATGTGATTAATGCGGACCAGGCCCAGGTGGATAAAGCAGGCGTATCTAACTCACACGCTAACATGGTTACCACGCTGCGGGGTTTAGGCAATATCAACGCGAAAATGATGCACGCCGCACCCGCCGCTATCAAAAACGATGCGGCACGGCCTCTAGTTGAGAGTCAGATGCCGATAGTTAGTTCTGCGCTTGACGGTATGGTAAATGACAACGAGGGATTAGTAGCGGATGGCTTGAAGTCGATGATTGCTAACAAACCTACAGTATCCTCTAATGCGAGCGAGAACGCGCAAAATCCGGTTCGCGCTCAGCAAAGCGGAGTAAATGATGCGATAACGGCCGTGATCGACAACGATACGCTTGTCCCGCCGGAGACCATATCCGTGAAAGAGGGCCGTAGAGTAGAGGATACGAGTACGACCAAGGCTCAGATAGAAGATACGGCGCTTGTCGAGGTCGCCGGATCGGAGGTCGAAGAGGGTCGAAGTGAGACCGGTGCGTCACACGACTCACCCAGCGAAACGAACCTTCAAGTCAACGGCTCGGTAGCCGAGCGAAACTCAAGCGTTTCCAAGGGCAGTTTTGCTCAGCACATGGCAAATAATGCGGAGTCGGCAAAGGCAGGCGCAGCCGATCCTCATGGCGTTATGCGCCAAGTAAGCGATAGTTTCGTCGAGAAATTCGACTTTCTTCTCTCCGCAGGCAGGGGTGAGGCCAAAATCCAGCTTCATCCCAAGCATCTAGGTGAACTCAGGATACATCTACTCGTGGAAAACGGTTCGATGAAGGCGGTTCTCGACGCGTCATCACACCAGGTAAAAGAATTGCTCGAGGCAAATTTGCAGAGCCTTAAGCAATCTCTGGAGAGCCAGGGTATTCAAGTCAGCAGGTTCGATGTATCCGTAGGGCAACAGCAAGGTCGCGGCGGACAGGGTTCCTACAGAAACCGTGCCGATACGCCGGCGGAGAACGGGTTTGCGAATGTCGAAGGCGAAGTACCAAACATCAAGGCCGGCAGCAATATCGAAGGCAACATGATCTTAAATTTGCTGGCATAGGAGGCGATTATTATGGCGGTAGGCGCAGTCTACCAGGCTAGCTCGACAGGCGTCGAGAGCGGCCAGAACAAGACGACGACGCTCGGCGACGGGCTCGGCAAAGACAGCTTCTTGAAGCTTCTGATAACCCAGATGCAGCATCAAGACCCGCTTGAGCCGGTCAAAGACACCGAGTATATCGCGCAGCTTGCTCAATTTAACTCACTCGAGCAAATGCAGAACTTGAACGACAAGTTCGACAAGATGCTTAAATGGTCGCAGATGACCCAGGCAAGCAGCTTGATAGGCAAGGAAGTGGATGGCGTCACGCTAGACGGTACCATATCTGGAGCCGTCAAGGAGGTTCGCTATGTTGAGGGTGAGCCGAAGCTCGTAGTCGGGAAGACGCAATTAAGCCTGAGCGAGATTGCCAGAATCTACGAGAAAGCGGCCCAGGTGCCGATAGCTAACACTAGTGCCAATTACGAGAAAGCGGACGAGCTGCCGATAACCGATACTAGTGCCTAATAACTAGAAAAGTTTTGAGTATTTAGAGAAAGGAGGTTATACGTGACAGACAAGATTTTCGTGCACCAGCAACCTATACGGCCGATAGAGCGGATAGAAGGAGATAAAAAGCAGGTCAAAAAGACTGCGGCCACCCAAGGACCGTCTTTTAAAGACGTTCTGACACAAGAAATCGGCAATGAACTCAAGTTCTCGGCCCATGCTAAGGCCAGGTTGGAAGCGCGAAATATCAAGCTGACCGAGTCACAGTTAAGCCGGCTTCATACCGGTGTAGACAAGGCGGCGAGCAAAGGCGCGCGTGAGTCGCTCGTGCTCGTCGATGATGTAGCTCTCGTGGTGAGCATAAAGAACAAAACCGTTATCACAGCGGTCGATGATAAGAACTTGAAGGAAAACGTGTTCACAAACATCGATAGCGCCGTGATTATGTAGGTTATTTTTGAACTGGACCTCTCTGAGGAAGTTCGTAGTCGCCGATTGACAGAGGCGGCTAATCGAGGCCAGTTCACCACGGGCGAGATTATTAAACGACTACGGATTATTTAGGAGGTAGATGCGCTATGATGCGCTCAATGTTTAGTGCAGTATCAGGTTTACGTAACCACCAGGCCCGCATGGATGTCATAGGTAACAACATCGCTAACGTCAACACAGTCGGCTTTAAGTCGAGCCGTGTTACGTTCCAGGATATGGTCTACGAGTTGACCAGAGCGGCAAGTGCCCCATCAGAAGGCCTCGGCGGCTCTAACGCACATCAGGTCGGACTTGGCATGATGGTCCGCTCTGTCGATACGCTTATGACCCAGGGTTCTCTCGAGTCGACGGGAAAATCAACCGACCTGGCCATCCAGGGCGAGGGCTTCTTTGTTCTCGACACCGGGCAGGGTAAGGTATTCAGTAGGGTCGGTGCGTTCGATGTCAACTTGAAGAAAGACCTTGTCGACCCCGCGACCGGTTACTATGTCATGGGCTGGGAGGCCGGCAACAACGCGGCGAAACCTGGTGTGATCGACCCGAGCATGAGTCCGACGCATATCAATGTTCCGATGGGGCAGTTGATGTTGGCGAAAGGCACTAACAATGTCACTTTTACCGGTAACTTGGACGCGGATGAGGCTACCGGATATGTCGCGAACGCAACGGTTCAGGTATACGACAGCCAGGGCACTGCGCATAATCTGACGTTTGCTTTTACTAAGCAGGCTGCAGCAAATACCTGGAACTATGCGATTACGACAGTTGCACCGACAGGGATTACCAGCGGCGGCTCGGGAACACTTATATTCAACCCCGACGGCTCAATCGATACCGAGACCGTAATCGACCCTGAAACCTCGACGATTCCTGCGCTTGTGGTCGCTCCGGGAAACGGTGCCAATCCAGTCAGCGTCACTCTCGACTTCGCACGCTCCATCCAGTTCGCGTCTGATAAGTCTGACATCCGTGCACAGTACCAAGACGGCTTCCCGATGGGTGTTCTCGAGAACTTCTTCATCGGCGTCGACGGCGTTATTACCGGCACCTTCACCAATGGTATGAACCAGGAACTAGGCAGGATTGCGCTGGGTGTCTTCGGAAACCCGGCCGGTCTTTTGAAAGCAGGCGCTAACGCGTTTAAGCAGTCGAATAACTCTGGTGAGCTTCAATATGGTGTTCCGGCTACCGGTGCTAACGGAACGCTCGTCTCCGGAGCACTCGAGATGTCAAATGTCGACCTCTCACGGGAGTTTACGAACATGATCATCACCCAGCGTGGCTTCCAAGCGAACTCGCGAATCATCAGCACTTCTGATGAGATGTTGCAGGAGTTGGTCAATCTTAAGCGGTAGTTTCTAACGATTAAATAGACCGCAAATTAGCAGCATAATATCACTGTGGAAGGGCGGCATTGCCGCCCTTCTATTTTACTAAGGTCAGCAGGTATTCTTGCCGATAAGAATAATCGTAGCTTGAAAAGTAGCAGTTTGGATTAGGTCGTTATCGTATCAATATTAGCTAGATTGACGAGGTAGACCAGTGATTAAGTTGACACGGATAGATGGAAGCGAATTAACAGTAAACGCAAATTTAATCGAAGTAGTAGAAGCAACCCCCGACACAGTAGTAACCCTAATAACGAACAAAAAGTTTCTCGTAAAAGAGTCACCGCTAGAAATCACCGCAATGGCGGAAGATCACTACAAAAAGGCCGGAGGGCCTAGGTTGATAGTGAATCTTGCGCACACCTCCCATCCCGAAGATCACCTGGACTTTAGGCTAGCAAAATAGCGCGCGATTTTTCGCATAAAGAAGGTGTGTTTGTGGATATCACAACGATAATTGGTATTATTATCGGACTTGTTCTGATCACATCGTCCATTGTAATGGGAGGCGATGTATCCATATTCTTTAACCTGCCATCGATTTTTATCACCCTTGGCGGGACTTTGGCGGCCACTCTTATTCATTTTAAGATCAGCCATGTGGCTGGTGTAATGAAAATCGTTAAGATAGCGTTTTCAGACCCAAAATTGAATTCATCTGAATTGATAGCAACGATGGTAAGAATCGCTGAGCGCGCTAGGAAAGAGGGCTTGCTCGCGCTGGAAGAGGACGTTAACGAGATAGGCGACGATTTTCTGGAGCGAGGTATGCAGCTCGTTATCGACGGCGCGGACCCTGAATTGGTTCAAGAGGTCTTGGAGACCGAGATTATATATGTCGCAGAGCGGCATGCGCAAGGCAAAAGTATTATAGAGGCGATGGCCTCATACGCACCTGCGTTTGGAATGCTTGGGACCCTGATCGGTCTGGTTCAGATGCTGAACCAGCTTAACGATCCCTCAAAGATCGGTGCTGGTATGGCGGTCGCGATTCTTACGACATTATATGGTGCGCTCCTGGCATACCTTTTCTTAACCCCTTTGGCGGGCAAGCTAGGGGTAAGAAGCGCTGAAGAAGTCCTACGCAAGGAGCTCATTGTCGAGGGAATTCTTGCGGTACAAGCGGGCCATAACCCTCGAATGATTGAAGAAAAACTCAAGTCGTTTCTCTCCCCTGAAGGGCGAGAGAGCGTGGATATGATTAGAGATCGGAGGGTACATGCCGAACAACAGACTCCGGTCGAAACGGCGCCCGGATAGCAAGCCGGGGGCGCCGGCCTGGATGGTAACCTATGGCGACATGGTAACACTTCTTCTAGTCTTCTTCGTAATGCTCTTCTCATTTTCCGTAGTAAGCCCCAAAAAATTCAGCACGGCTATAGGTTCGATACAAGAAGCCATGAGCGGCAGCAATGGGAGGCAGTTCAAAGTAATGGATATGCCCGAAAAATTCGAGGTCGTCTCGCCCGGAAGCGGCGACCCTATGGAGCAGTCCAAGGGCTTTGGACAGCGCTCTCCTATTCAAGACTTGAAGCAACAATCGAAAATCGGCATCCCTCAAAGCGAGGTTCGGGCTATGGATCAACTAAAGCATCAGCTCAAGAAGCAGTTCGAGGGTACGCCGTTAAGCGCTAGCATCAAGATGGAAGTGACCGAGCGAGGATTGGTGATTCGGCTAAACGAGAGCATTCTCTTTGAAAAGGGAAAAGCGGAACTGCAGCCGCCGGTGTATCCGGCGCTCAAAATAATCGGCGGGACTTTGGCGGCTACAAACTATTCGATAAAGGTCGAGGGTTATACATGTGACTTGCCGATAAGCACGCCGCAGTTTCCCTCTAATTGGGAGTTGTCTACGGCGCGTGCCATTTCGGTTCTGCGCTTCTTTGTAGAAAACCAAAACATCGGGTCGTCGCGTTTATCGGTATCCGGTTATGGCGAGTACAAACCCGTCGCTCCAAACTCTAGCGATGTGAACAGGGCTCAAAATCGCCGGGTCGAGATAATCGTTCTCTTCCCAACGTTGAATATTCAAGAACCAAGCTAATGACTTAAGGAATGAAAAGGTGATGTTTGAATGGCTGTAGAACAAGCTGTCAGTGAAGTAAGAGAGGTTTCCCAGGTGGAAGCAGTTCCGGAGCCGCCGAAGGCCGGTCTTCTGTCAAAACTTGGCGGGCTCAAAATACCGATCATCATTTTAGTGGTGGTATTGCTTGCCGTTGGGACCGCCCTTGTCGTAACTAAAGCGGTAGGCGGTGGAAGCAAAGAGAAGGAAGCGAGTGAGAAGAAAGCGAAAAAAGAGGTCATAATCGGTAAATTCATAACTCTTGATGCCTTTACCGTAAATCTTGCCGGAGGGCAGAACTACCTGCAAACAGTGATTGCTTTAGAGCTTGACAGCAAGAATGTTGAGTTGGAAGCTGAAGTTAAAGAACGCAAGCCCCAGATCAATGATGCTGTCTTAACGATCTTAAGCGCTAAGTCGATCGACGCAATAGGGGACAATGAGGGACGGGAAAAGCTTAAGGAAGAGAATAAAAAGTCGGTAGACTCTTTGCTCGGCTATGGTAAAATTGAACGTGTCTACTTTACTACGTTCATTATGCAGTAATATTTTTACCATAGATGCGGTAGGGGTTTGCCATGGCAGGAACGCTTTCACAAGATGAGATCAATGCTTTACTGACAGCCTCGTCCTCGGGCGTGTCACTTGATCTTGAGGAAGAGGCTGCGCCGGCACCAGCGGGCTCCAGGCACGTTCGCATATATAATTTCAGACATCCGGATAAATTTTCAAAAAGTCATTTAAGCACCATGGAGCTGATTTACGAGGGCTTTTCGCGCCACCTAAAAGCAGCTCTTTTTATTTATGTTCGACAAAGTATCAACTTCAGTCTAGCCTCCGTCGAACAGCAGTCTTTCGAGGAGTATCTCGAAGCACTTCCCACGCCCAGCTCCCTGATTACGTTTACTATGAAGAGCCTTCCGGGGAGCGCAGTTCTGGAGATAAGTCCCGAGTTGACCTTTCTCATACTCGACAGGCTGCTTGGTGGTCTTGGCGATCAGCCGGTCAAAATACGCGATTTGACCGAAATCGAGCATGGGATAATTCGCAAGGTGGCCGACAGGACTTTGATGGCATTCAGGATGGCGTGGTCTGAGATCTATGACGTTGAGCCCAACATCGAGTCTCTCGAGACCAACCCGCAATTGCTTCAGGTTGTCCCACCGAACGAAATCTGCGCTGTGGCGACGCTTGAAGTCAGAATCGGCGAGGCGACTGGGGCAATGAGCATCTGCTTGCCGTATCTAACGCTCGAGCCCATCATGGCGAAGCTCACACGCCAGACGTGGTTTTCAGCAAGATTCGAGCAAAAAGATAGCGAGAACATCGAAAGCGCGAATGTCCAGGAGAGTCTCAACAAGGTGTTTCTGCCCGTGTCGATAGAGCTTGGCCGGGCGAGATTGACGGTCAAAGACTTGTTGGCATTGAAACCGGGTGATGCCATAGAGCTTGACACATCCGCCAGCAATGATATAAGAGTCTTAATCAATGGAAGACTCAAGTTTCTCGCGCGACCGGGCCTCATCGGGAAACGATTGGCCGTAAAGACGACTACGACAGTTGAGTGAGGAGAGGCGCAGTATGAGTAAAAAAAAGCAAACAGTAGAGCTTTCAGAGATCGAAAAAAGTGCTGTTGGTGAAATCTGCGACTTGATGACCGCGTCCCTTGCTAAGCTGTTTAGCGAGAAATTGGGGGACGATGTTGGTATGAGCCCGTCTGTTGTGGATGTGGCGAAGTTTGAGAGCTTGGCGACGGCGGTACCCGTCCCGGTATTGCTGATACAGCTTAGTTGCTCTTCTGGTCTTGATGGACAACTCTTTCTGTTCATTAACGGAGAAGGACTTCCAGCCGTGTTCGACCTGGCGATTCCTGAAAGCGCCAAGGACATCGGAGCGGATGACGACGCGATTCTTGAGAATCTCAAAGAGATTATAGGGAGCGCTATTTCGGAAGCGATGAGCAATTTCGCTGAGAGCGTGGGCCGCACTATCGATAGCAGTGTCATCGATACCTTGATTCTCCAAGATGAATCGGGCTTAGAGAGCATAAGTTTCATGTATCCGGACGGGAATCTCTTGCTGGCTTCAGCGGAATTGACTCTTCCGGCCGCGGGGGCGAATGCCGGTTATCTCATCCCAACTGAACTCGGCAGGCAAATCATCGACATGCTCTTGGGCGACGTGCAAGCGGCCGACACAGCCACGTCTGTTCAAGATACTTCTGAGGATTTGGTCGATGATGATATTGAGGTTGTATCCGGCGATGAAACGGTGACGGAGAGCAAAGCCACAGTCGAAAGCGTCGTTCATCTGGACGAAGCCGATATACCTCCGATATTCGATGACGACGATGATGTGTTTATTCAAGAAACGGTTCCTCATGTCAGGGATTTGCAGCCGGCGGCTTTCGATGTGTTGGGTGTAGATGCAGGTGGCGGAGGGTCGAATAACATAGCACTCCTCCTCGACGTAGTGCTCGATGCCTCGATAGAGCTTGGAAAGACAAAGATGACAATATCCGACATACTGCGGTTGGGCAGGGGTTCGGTTATAGAGCTCGATAAATTGGCCTCCGAGCCAGTCGAATTTCTCGTGAACAGCAAGGTAATCGCGAGGGGTGAGGTTGTCGTTATCGATGATAACTTCGGTATTCGTATAACCGAAATAATGAGTCCGAAAGATATGTTGGAGCAGCTCTAACCTGCGGCTTAGCGCCCTGCCTATAATAAAAACGTGTAGGTTGTCCGGCGACGTGCCGATAACTTTACTGAGGAAGGGCTCAAGCTCTCATTTCAAAAGCTCTCCTTCAGGGTTTCCGGTTTGTCCTGCTGCCGAGCTCTTCCTCCCCCCTTTTATTTTTCGTGCACAGGAAGTAACGGGCCCCTGCATCGCATTACTCGTAATCTTATGTCGTCGTCCTTTGCTTACCCTAAAGTGCGGCAGAAGATCATGTTCAATAATCGTATGGCTTAGCATGGGACCGACGACAAGAAAACAGCGATCCTGGTACTTCAAGCGCATGCAGGGGAGGGGCTTTGAAAAAATATTCATACGATTATGCTCGGAATTATTGACAGGCAATGATTATTTGTTTAATCTTTTAGTAACAATAGTATCAAAGTTGCAGGAAGTACATCGCCTGTTCTCTTGATATAGCATATCGTTATTGGGAGTTTTATGCGTCATACAATGAGAAATGCAGCGGTAATAACCCTTATAGTGGCCTTGATTTTGTTTATCTCGGTTGCGGTGGTCATCTTCGAGCAAGGGATCGCCGTTCAACTGGGTCGATAATCGTTGCGCAAAAATAGTTCTCATGAGACATGTATTTTTATTGCTTGAACCTAGTCCCGGTGCGCTCTTCGACTCATCAGTGGTAGACAGACCTTCATGTTAGACGTTCGGCTTGCGAATTTCATTATCAATCTCCGAGCACCTCTTTTATTATGTCTTACGGCGTCTTCAGTATCATTTTGCGATGTCGATTCTGCGCGAGGCGAGTGCTTTATTGAGCCGAAATCCCGACGGGGAGGGTTGTTGCGATCTTTCTAGAGCTTGGTTGCATAGCAATCGAAAAATATGCCGGCAAGTGCTTACATATTATGACAAAATATGGTATATTGTTAGCATAAAGCGCATGCTATGATATCGCACCTGGTGCGTGGAGGTGTTTTTTGAACGTATACGAGCTCAGTTCAAAGCGAAAGTGTATTTGCACAGACCTGAGGAGATGCCCGGCGAGCCATTACCACAACTGCGCAGCATACAAGAACGGCACAAACTGCTGGGACTCCGAAGACATCCCGTGTTGCAGGCGAAACGACAAGAGCCGTTGCAGCTCCTGCAGCATATACCGGGCAAAACTGCTTGGCACAACTTCTCAAACCTATCCGCGAACGGTCTAAATACCAGCCTTGACCAGAGAGCATGCTTTAGGCAAAACAGCTCGTCAAACCGGCCAATCTCAAGCAACAGAGTAATGCGGTGTTTTTTTGCTGTTTCAGGTTCCCCGATGGGGAATTCTCTGTGTCGATAAGTTGTCGTTGCCAGACGGCTTTCCAAAACCGCGACCCAATCTCGTCCATCCTGCTCAAGATACTATTGTCTAAGGTCGATTTAGTAGTATAAGTGCGGTTGCGACTAATAAGGGATTGGTCTTGGATTACCTGCGGCGATTTGACATCCCACAAAAGAAAAGGCCCTATGATGAGCTTCGCGTGCTCATCTTGGCATTTAGATGGATTACGCTGGTGTTAGCACTGGCCTATGTGCTTGTGCCTCGATCGACTCCAGGTTCCGATGGGTTGCCGATTGTAGCGGTAGCTCTATCCCACACCGCATTAGTAACATTTCTGGTGCTGCGAAGAGTTATCCGGCGAGCATTGTTCGTGGTTTTCGATGCGACTACCTGCGGTTTGTTGTTGTTTCTCAGCGGCGCCTCATTGAGTGGTTTTGGAGCCTATGCGGCGGGCTCGGTGCTGCTATCCGCTTTTCTCTTTGGCAGTAGGGCCGGCTTGTCGAGCGCTACCATAGTCACTGCATTTTTCGCGACGACGCGGTATTTATTCCCATCGTCTAACTTAGTAGCCGCGACGGTCGACTATAGTCTTCTTATTGATGCCACCTATATCGTGGTCTTGTATGTCATAGCGGTCTTTATTGCACAGGTGTCTCTTATCATCAAACGGCATAAAGATACGGCTTTACGGCTTGAAGAGAATATCGATACGCTCTCATCCATTTATGACGTGGCCTCGATGATATCCTCAAAATTCTTTCTCGATGATATCCTCGAGTCGGTGGTCGACCAAGCTAAGCGAATCATCAAAACAGATAAGACGGTTTTGCATCTCATCGATATCGATGAGAGACAGCGCGCCTTGAGCCGGCATATGGCAGCGGTGAGAGGAAGGCGCAGCGAGCATCCGGAATCGTGGTGGCGAGCGCAGATCGAAGATATCGCGGAGGAGGTTATGGCAAGCGGGCATGAGCGGCTTATCGCGCGCGCGCCCGAGGGGGCCGGTGGCGCCGGTTCTTGGCTCTTGTGTGTTCCGGTAAAGGTCAAAGACCGGTCGGTAGGGCTTCTTTCCGCGATGAACTCATATGACAACGGATTTACCGAAAACGATATCGAGGCGCTCAAAATCCTAGCGAGTTTCGCGGCGGTGGCCATTGAAAACGCGCGTCTTATTAACCGGGCGCAACTGCTTCTCGTTGCCGATGAGCGCAATCGTATTGCCAAGGAGATGCACGATGGACTGGCGCAATCGCTTTTCAGTCTGGTTCTGAATTTGCAGGTGTGCCGGAAGAAGATAGATGATGACCCTCAGTCGGTCAAGGAGAAGATGGGCGAGATGCAAACCGTTGCATCACAGGGCATGGCTGAATTGCGGCGCTATATATATGACTTGCGCCCGAAGAATCTTGAGGATATGGGCCTGATCGGTGCGATCGGCTTTCATTTGGAGGAAATCAACAAACTCAATGGGTCCGCCGGGCGTCTGCGGACTTACGGCAAACGGCGCAGTCTGCCGCCACGCGCTGAATCTGCGATTTACAGGGTTGTCCAGGAAGCCACTAATAATATTGTCAAACACGCTAAGGTCGATAACTTCACGGTTTCTCTAAAGTACCTGGAAGACAGGGTCGAACTATTAATAAGAGATAAGGGGCAGGGTTTTGATGTCGAGAGTGCGCTTACGGCAGCGGAAAAACGCAAAACCTTCGGCCTCATGAGCATGCGCGAACGGATTGTAGAGCAGGGGGGCGAACTTAGGATCGAGAGTGATTCCGATGGCGGAACCGCGATTCGGGTCAGCCTTCCAGTCGAGGAGATATGTGTTGGATAGAGTCAGAATTCTTATCGCCGACGACCACGAGCTGGTGCGCCAGGGTCTGAAAGCGGTTCTGGAAATCGAAGACGGTATCGAGATTGTCGGTGAGGCGTCTAGCGGGCGCATGGCCATTGATAAAGCGCAGGAGCTTGACCTCGACGTTGTATTGCTCGACCTGCGCTTGCCCGATATCGATGGCGTGGAGGTCTGCGCTCAGATAAAAGAAGCAAAACCCGAAGTCAAAGTCGTGATTTTGACGACTTTCGATGAAGCAGAGGACATCCAAGGAGCCATGAGGGCGGGAGCGTCAAGCTATATATTAAAAGATATCGCCCCGTGTGACCTGGTACAGGCGTTGGATGCCGTCAATAAGGGAAAGACTATCCTCGACCCCGGAGTCGCCGACAAGCTGTTAGCACCGGTCAACGGCCGCAAGGCCGAATTCTCCGCTGATATTCTCTCCGACCGCGAGTTGGAAGTCCTCGAGTTGATGGCCGAGGGCTTGAAAAACAAAGATATAGCCGAGAGATTGTGGATAAGCCAGACGACCGTAAAGACGCACGTCAGTCACATTCTGCAAAAGTTGGGTCAGAGCGACCGGACACAGGCCATACTCAGTGCGATAAAATTAGGGCTCGTAGAAGTCCCTGCGAGAGCAAGATAGCCAACTTCCCCTGTAACGTTTTGACCTACACCCTAGAACCATAGCGAGCTGACTGTATTATTGATACCCGCGATTCGTTCTGCTAAGTTCAAAAAAGAATCAGGCATGATGTGGAGGCTGCTCTGGAGCTAATACCGATATTTTCAACAGCATTGATAGTGGCGTTTTCGGGTGCCATGGTACCCGGACCGTTGTTGACCGTTACGATAAGTGAGACGGCGAAACGGGGTCAGGTCGCAGCCTTTCTATTGATCGTCGGACACTCATTGCTCGAGCTGGTTTTGGTGGTCGGCTTTGCCTTCGGCTTGCTGACGATTTTAGAGAGCCCTTTGATTATCAGGTCTATCGGGGTGTTGGGAGGTGCCTTTCTTTTATGGATGGGCTACGGTCTCGTCGCAGACTCATATCGGGGACGGATATCGCTCGATTTTGAGGGTAGTGAGGCGTATTCTTCGGTCGGGCCGGTAGTCCAGGGCGTTGTGACCAGCATTTCGAATCCCTATTGGACATTGTGGTGGGTGACGATAGGAGCCGGCTTTGTCCTTTCCGCACTCAAGTATGGTCTTGCCGGGCTGCTGGTCTTCTACATCGGGCACATTCTGGGTGACTTCGTCTGGTATGCGGCGATAGCCTATTCAGTCGCTACCGGCAAGCGTTTCTTGAGCGACAAGGTCTATCACGTAATCCTCTTTGCCTGCGGACTTTTTCTAATTGCGCTAGCCGCAACGTTCATCTTCGATATCTCGCTCTTTTGATGTATATCTACTTTCAAAGATTCCCGACAGGAGCTGGGGCGGAGTTCGTGCGGGTGGCGCGTAGGTTTTGCAGCTCACTGGGGATGCGCGCGATAACTGGCAGGCGGCGTCTCGTACAGCATATTTTGACTTATAGGCAAACTGAGCGTATTATATGGTCGAACTGTTGTAATTTGGTTTCTTGTGCGCGTGCGATGTGAAAAGCGTATCCGCGCATGTAAATCCTTAAACATCCAGGAGGCCACGTGTTCAAACGTCTATTTCTTACCTCGCTCGTTTTGGTTTCAATCCTCAGCGCTATGGTCTTATCGGGTTGCTCGGAGCCGGTCCCAACAAAGTCAGAAGGCGAAGAGACCATCAAGATAGGTTTGATCTTGCCCATGAAGGGCGAGCTAGAGGTGTACGGTGTACTCAGTAAGAGGGCAATCGACCTGGCCGTTGACGAAATCAATGCCCAAGGCGGTCTGCTCGGTATGAAAGTCGAGACCATCGATGGCGACGACGCCTCTAACCCGAATGTCTCATCGCACATCGCTAACGAATATACGCAAATCAGGCGCGTGTCCGCGATAGTCGGGCCTTTCACGACGCAGTCGGCTTTGACGGCGGCTCCGGTCGCAAACCGGGACGGCGTACCGCTTATTACAATTCGCTCGTCTGAGGCGAATATAACGGCGATAGGCAAGTATATATTCAGGGCCGGCTACGTCGATTCATACCAGGGAACGATGCTCGGTGAATTCGCCGGACGTGAACTCAAGGCAAAGAAAGCCGCTGTCATATTCAATACTGAAGACCAGGATGCGCAGGCGTTGGTGGACGCTTTCAAAAAAGCGGTGACCGAACACGGGGGCAAGGTCGAGACAGTCCAGTCGTATGGATCCGATGTCACCGATTTTTCCGCACAGCTCAAAGAAGTCGCCAAAGTAAAGCCGGATGTTATATTACTCAACGACTATGATGACAAGTCGAGCTTGATCATGAAGCAGGCGGCTGAGTTGAACATCACGGCAAAATATCTCGGAACCGATTTCTGGAACGCGTTTAGCTTGGTAAAAGAGGCCGGAGCGGCCGCCGAAGGAAGCTATTATACGGCGCATTTTTCCGCGGACGACCCCAATCCAAAAGTACAAGATTTTGTCGAGCTTTATGAAGGCGACTATGTTGCTAAGCCGGAACTTTCCTCAGCGCTCAGCTATGATGCGATGCACCTTCTATTTGAGGCCATCAAGCGTGCTGATTCGACCAGGCCCGAGAAGATCGCGACCGCTCTTGCGGGGATAAAGAACTTTGAGGGCGTCACCGGCAAGTTTACCTTCGATGAAAACCGCAACCCCATCAAGGGGAGCGTTATTATGACCATTAAAGACGGCAAGCCGGTCTTCGCCAAAAGGATGGAGCCCTAAGGCGCGGTCGATATAGGTAGCCGGAGGCATGTTTTTGTTGCGGCAATTAGAGCGCGGCGCTTACTTTCCAGTAGGCGCCGTGTAGCATTCCGGCCACAGCGCGTCCGCGATGAGCAGTTGTAAAGGCAGGTTGCGGCGGTGCCGGACTTGGCAAGAGCCGCTAAAGTCATTATACTTGTAAGGGTAACGGAAGATATCAGGGAGCCCGCGAGGGCGTTTTTTATTCTGGCTGGGTGATAACGTTGGTCGGCGCAAGCTTTTTCGACCGCGTTCTGATGACGATTAACAAACATAGCATGCTTCGCAGAGGCGAAAGTGTGCTCGTTGCGGTTTCCGGGGGACCGGATTCTGTCGTGCTTCTCCATGTTCTGAAACGACTCCAACCCGTACTAGACCTAGACATCATCGTCTTTCATCTCAACCACAAACTGCGCGGGCTTGAGGCCGATGCTGATGCGCGGTTTGTAGATGAATTTGCAGCCGGTATGGGCTTAAAGGCCATGCTTGTCGAGTGCGATGTGCGCCTGCTTATGGAGCGGGAGCGGCTTTCATTGGAAGAAGCCGCCCGCGAGGCCCGTTACCGGGAGATGGAGCGTCTGGCGGCGGAGCTCGACATCGATAAGATAGCGTTGGGACACCACGCCGACGACCAGGTCGAGACCTTCTTGATGCGCCTGCTTCGAGGCACGGGCCTCGAAGGGTTGGGCTCGATAAAGCCGGTCAGAGACGGATACGTCAGGCCGCTGATCGATGAGACTAAAAGCGAGATATTGCATTATATCGAGGAATATTCTCTTGAATACAAGGTAGACGCTTCAAACCGAGACGAGTCGATTTTAAGAAACCGCATCCGTCACAAGCTCATGCCGCTTCTTGGCGAATACAATCCGAGTTTTCAAGAGACGCTTTTGAACACGATTGAGATTGTCAGCGAAGACCAATCGTTTATCGAGGAAATAGTCGCCGGCGTCTTCAGCAGGCACGCTCAAAGAGAGCCTGGATTGATAAGGCTGCCAATCGTCGAAATCACAAACCAGCCGCTTGCGATAGAGCGCAGGCTTGTTCGCTTGGCAATCAGGTCGGTTAAAGGTGATTTGAGGGGTATTGAGTTTAAGCATGTCGAAGCTATTATCAGCGGCTTGCGACACGGGTCCGAGCGCATGGAGATAAATTTACCGGGGCAGATCATAGCGAGGGTCGAGTACGAGCAGCTGGTCATCGGTGAAAGACAGCTCTTTGAGGCGCTGCAGTTCGAATCGATCGAGCTTAAGGTTCCCGGTGCGACGCGAATCGATGCGCTGGGGGTCGAGATAGAAGCGGAACTGGCTGAACCGGCGGGGCTTGTCTTTGGGCGCAACGGTGACGTTGCATATCTGGACGCCGCGGTTGCCGGTTCGGGGCTGAAGCTGCGCGTAAGACGGCCGGGAGATTCTTTTATACCGTTCGGCATGACCGGTGAGAAAAAATTACAGGATTTATTTGTCGATAAAAAAATATCGAAACGAGAGCGGAATAGGGTGCCCATTATCGAATCGGATGGTAAAATTGCATGGGTGGCCGGCTTTCGAATCGATGATTCGTTCAGGGTCACGGAGCGGACGAAAGAGGTGTTGGTCCTGCGTCTGCTACGAATCTAAGCTCAGGCCGTTTGTCCTGTTCTATTTGGTGATATAGAATGGTTAAGTGCGACAGGCAACGCGGCTTTGATAATAAATGATGCGGCTGAGACGCGGAATTATTCTGGGGCAGGCTCCGGTGTGAAGGAGCTGCTCTTGAAAGTGCGTTTCGACGGAGAGTATTATTTTTAATTTTAGAATGATTGGAGAGACGATGAAGGCGGAAATTATGGAGCAAATCCTCGCGAACGACATCGACGAGGTCCTTGTTACCAGAGATGAGATCCGAGCAAAGGTCGAGGAGCTCGGCGCTTTGATAAGCAAGGATTACAGCGACAAGAATCTCTTGATGGTAGGAATTTTGCGCGGCGCCTTTGTTTTTCTGGCAGACCTTATCCGTGAGGTTCATATAGCCATGGAGACGGACTTTATCGCGATATCGAGTTACGGGTCATCGACCAATACCTCGGGGGTCGTTCGAATCTTAAAGGACTTGGACGATGATATCGAGGGCCGGCATGTCCTGATTGTCGAAGACATACTCGATACCGGGCTCACGCTTAACTATTTGGTCAAGAACTTGAGTTCACGCCGTCCGGCAAGTCTCGAGGTCTGTTCCTTCATCATCAAGGAGGGCAAGCAACGGGTTCCGATAATGCCGAAGTACTCGGGATTTACCGTCCCCAACACCTTTGTCGTCGGATACGGGCTGGATTATGCTCAGAAGTATAGAAACATACCGATCATCGGGACGCTCAAGCGCTCTGCTTATGAAGACGATGGGCTGGTGTAAATTGTCCGGCGGGGGTAGTTGTGATAGCATTTTAAGCAAAGAAAAAATGAGGAGGAGCTTTTTTGAAGAAATTGTTTAGAAGTGCCGGCTTTTGGTTCATTATGGTGCTGCTGGTGGTTCTATTTGTCATACAGGGTCTTAAGCCAAGCGCGAAACCGGAGGAGCTGGTCTATACTGAGTTTCTCAACCAGGTCGACAAGGGTCGAGTGGCAAAGGTAGAGGTGTTCGATAAGGATAACCGGATTGACGGGAATTTCAAGGCCGACTATAAGAAGGGCGGAGACTTTACCGTCTCCTATAGCGAAAACGATGATAAGATCATCGAAAAACTAAATGACAACAATGTTGTCGTGAAGGTCAATCCGCAGAAAGAGACCGTTTGGTGGTCGATTGCGCTAAGCTTCTTGCCGTTCGTGCTCATACTGGGCATCTGGTTGTTCATGCTCCAGCAGATGCAAGGCGGCGGCAACAAGGTCATGTCGTTCGGCAAAAGCCGGGCGAAGCGCATCACAAAGGATCAGCCGAGGGTGACGTTTAAGGACGTCGCCGGCGCTGATGAGGCCGTGGAGGAACTCGAGGAGATAAAGGAGTTTCTCGCAAATCCTTCGAAATTCCAGGCGCTGGGTGCGAAGATACCCAAGGGTGTTTTGCTCTACGGGCCTCCGGGCTCAGGAAAGACGCTGCTCGCGCGCGCTGTCGCCGGTGAAGCGAACGTACCGTTCTTCTCGATAAGCGGCTCCGACTTCGTAGAGATGTTTGTCGGTGTCGGTGCCTCGAGAGTTCGTGATTTGTTCGAGCAGGCTAAGACTAGCGCTCCATCTATCATATTCATGGACGAGATTGATGCTGTCGGTAGGCACCGGGGTGCCGGTCTCGGCGGCGGGCACGATGAGCGCGAGCAGACCCTCAACCAGCTCTTGGTCGAGATGGATGGGTTTGACGTAAAGGATAACGTTATATTGATAGCGGCGACGAACAGGCCGGACATCTTAGACCCGGCGCTGCTTCGCCCGGGTCGTTTCGACCGTCAGATAATAGTCGACCGGCCGGATTTGAATGGCCGGAGGGGTATCCTCGATGTACATGCCAAGGGCAAGCCTCTCGCCAAAGATATCGACCTGGATGTGTTGGCGCGAAGGACGCCCGGCTTTACCGGAGCCGACCTGGCAAACCTGGTAAACGAAGCCGCGCTGCTCGCTGCTCGCCATGGAAAGAAAGAGATAGACATGCGCGAGCTTGAAGAGTCGATTGATAGGGTCATGGCCGGGCCGGAGCGCAAGACGCGTCTCATCAGCGACCATGAAAAGGAGATTATCGCTTATCATGAAGCAGGTCACGCGCTCGTAGCGCATGAGCTGCCCAACACCGACCCGGTTCACAAGATATCGATTATCCCGAGAGGAAGGGCGCTTGGATATACCTTGACCCTTCCGACCGAGGACCGGTTCCTGGTATCGAAAGCAGAGCTTACGGCAAATCTCGCCGTATTTCTTGGCGGCAGGGTCGCCGAGGAGATGAAGTTCAATGACGTTACAACGGGAGCCCACGACGACCTGGAGCGGGCGACCAAGGTCGCGCGACAGATGGTCTGCGAGTTCGGTATGAGCGAGAAACTCGGGCCGCTTACGCTCGGACAAAAACAGGAGCAGGTGTTTTTGGGACGCGATTTTGCGTCGCACCCCGATTACAGCCAAGAGATAGCATTCGAGATAGATAAAGAGATTCGTCGAATTGTGGATGATGCGTTTAAGAAAGCAAAGACTATTTTGACCGAGCGGCGGGAACTTCTCGATAGCATCGCCAAGCATCTTATAGAAAGAGAGAGTCTCGCGCGGGAAGAGCTCGAATTCATTTTCGACGGCAAAGAGCTTGCCCCCAAAGTAAAGGAGAGCCTCAGCAGTGCTACACCGGCTGAGGAGCAAGCTCCCGCCAAGGGCAAAGAGCAAGAAAAAGAACGTGTTGATATTCCCGGCAAGCTTAGGCCGGCCGAAGGGTAATCTTGAAACCGAAGGCTTGAAATAAGCTGGATGATTAGAATAGGACAAAAAGGCCACTACGACGGTGGCCTTTTTGTTTACCCATATTCGCAAATCGTCGGAATTGTGACATAATATGGTATGCTAGGCAATTCCTCTGAAAGGGGTTTCTTGATTGGATAGGGAGAAGATCGAACAGGGAGTACGGCTTATCCTGGAAGGTGTCGGGGAAGACCTCAGCCGTGAAGGCCTACTCAACACACCTCGCCGTGTTGCGGCTATGTATGAAGAGATTCTTCAAGGTGTGGAGCAAGACCCGGTCGCGGTCCTTAGCGTTACCTTCGGCGAGGACCACGATGAGATGATAATGGTCAAAGACATACCGATTTATTCGATGTGCGAACACCACTTGATGCCTTTCATAGGTAAGGCGCATGTAGCATATATCCCAAGTGAAAACGGGAGAGTAACGGGGATAAGTAAGCTGGCGCGCGTCGTCGATGTGCTCACAAAGAGGCTCCAGGTTCAGGAGCGGCTTACGACGCAGATTGCGGACGCGATGGTAGAGGCGCTCGACCCGCAGGGGGTCATGGTCGTCATTGAAGCCGAACATCTTTGCATGAGCATGCGCGGCGTTAAGAAGCCTGGTTCGACTACGGTCACCTCGGCCGTGCGAGGCCAATTTAGAAAGAAGGCGGCTCGCTCCGAAGCGCTGTCGCTCATTACGAACCGTATGTAGTTAGCGACCTTGAAATAAGGAGGCTGGTGGTCGATGCGGCCAAGGGTTTTAAATATCGATTCGGTAGAATCTGTTCGCGAAGCGCTGAAGATGATGCGCGTGTCGCCGGAGGGCATCGATATCATGTCTCCGAAGGGGATATACCGGTTGGTCAAGATTACCGGTATCGACTGCAGGGCGGCAAACATAATCAAGCAGGAGATGCTGGCCCGTGGCGGCGAAGCCGCCGCACCATATGAACTCTACATGCTCGACGCGAGAAAAATCGATATGATTCTCATGGGCACAGCCAAGCAGTTCGAGGCGTTACTCGACAAGCTCTCCAGACAACCATTTGGTCTGACGGCGCTCGCCCAAGACATCAAGAAAACGCTCGAAAGCTATACAAAAAAACCCCCTACGTTGCAGGCCGGCCGGTTTGCGCTGGAGCTGGCGTCGCGGACACATATCATGGGTATCCTAAACATAACACCCGACTCGTTCTCCGATGGAGGCCGGTACTTTAGTTTGGAAGACGCGCTTGCTCAAGCGAAACGAATGGTAAGCGAAGGGGCCGATATCATCGACGTCGGCGGCGAGTCGACGCGTCCGGGAGCGGCGGAGGTCGGGCTCGATGAAGAGCTGAAGCGGGTCGTCCCGCTGATTGAGCGGTTATCCGCCGAACTCGATGTCCCGATATCGATCGATACATATAAACCCGAAGTTGCGAGGAGCGCGCTCGATGCGGGAGCATCGCTCATCAACGATATAAGCGGCCTTCGCGATGGAGCGATGATAGAGCTGGCGGTTGAGCGAAACGTCCCGGTTGTCATAATGCATATGAAGGGCACGCCCAAGGATATGCAGCAAGACCCGGTCTACGGAGATGTCGTCGCCGAAGTCATCGACTGGCTCGACGGGCAGGCGCGGCAGGCGATGGCGGCCGGTGTGGCAGAGCATAATATCATAGTCGACCCGGGTATCGGTTTCGGCAAGACTCTCGAACACAATCTGGAGCTGTTGCGGCGCTTATCAGAGTTTAAGAGCCTGGGGTTTCCGATACTTCTCGGTACGTCGCGTAAGGCGTTTATCGGCAAGATACTCGATGCGCCGGCCGAAGAGCGCCTCGAGGGGACGCTCGCGACAATCGCTTACGCAATAACCAAGGGCGCGGGCATCGTCCGGGTCCATGATGTGAAAGAGGCACGCCGGGCGGTGGCTGTCGTAGACGCTATAGCCGGCGGGGCGGGTTCGTGACCGAGTCGATCGAAGCCTATCTCAGTTTAGGTTCCAACCTGGGCGACCGTCGTCACAACCTCGAAGAAGCGCTAAGAATTATAGGGGAGACCGACGGTGTTTCCATCGAAAGATTATCTCCGCTCTACGAGACGGGCGCGGTTGGCGGCGTTGAGCAGGACGATTTTTACAACATAGTAGCGCGCATTACGACGAGTTTGTCCCCGAGGGAGTTGCTCCACTTAGCGCAGCGAGTCGAGGAACGGCTCCACCGAGTCCGGGTCGAGCGCTGGGGTCCCAGAACCGTCGATGTCGATATTCTTCTCTATGGGGAGGCCTCGATTGCCGAGACGGACTTGGTCATTCCTCATCCGGAGATGGAGAACCGGGCGTTCGTGCTGGCGCCGCTTGGCGATATCGCGCCGCAGCTGATGTTACCGAGCGGGCGCACGGTAAGTGAGCGCCTCGCCGGAATCGAAGGTCAAGCGGTCAAAATAATTGGCAGTTTGGATTGATGGCGCTATAATTGGCAAAGCAGAGGCGTGACTAAATAAAACATGAGGTGTTATCTGTCTTGGATTGCAGCGATAATTTAGTAAACGAGATTCTCCGGCTGAAAAAAGAGAAGAACGCGATAATCCTGGCCCATAATTACCAGATAGGTGAGGTTCAGGACATAGCCGATTTTGTCGGTGATTCGCTCGGTTTGAGCCGGCAGGCGGCCGATACCGATGCCGATGTCATCGTTTTCTGCGGCGTTCATTTTATGGCCGAGACTGCGGCGATTCTTTCGCCTCAAAAGACGGTGCTATTACCGGATATCGATGCCGGGTGCCCGATGGCCGATATGGTCACAGTAGACAAGTTAAGAGAGCTGAAAGCGGAGCATCCGGGGGTGCCGGTCGTCACTTATGTCAATTCCAGCGCCGAGGTCAAGGCCGAAAGCGACTACTGCTGCACCTCGGCTAATGCTGTAAAAGTCGTCAACGCGGTCGATTCCGATGAGATTATCTTTACGCCCGACCAACATCTCGGGCATTATGTCTCGACGCAGACGACGAAGAAGATAATTCTCTGGAACGGTTTTTGCCCGACCCATCGCCGGATTACCGCCGAGTCCATCACCGCGCGGAAAGAGGCGCACCCGAACGCCAAGATAGTCGTTCATCCCGAGTGCATGGAGGAGGTCATCGCGCTTGCCGATGCGGTGGGGAGCACCGAGGGGATACTCCGTTACGTCAAGGCGTCGAGCGATACGGAATTCATCATCGGCACCGAGATGGGAATAATCCATCGCCTGGAGAAGGAAAATCCGGGCAAGATATTTTACACAGGCTCCGAGCGTTCGGTTTGCCCAAATATGAAGCGGATAACTCTGGAAAAAGTTTTATGGTCGCTCCAGGACATGGAGTATGTCATCACGGTTCCGGAGGATATCGCGGCGCAGGCAAAACGGGCTATCGACCGGATGCTTGAGATAGTCTAAATTTTGTAGTTTTAGCGGGCCGCAGACGCGGCTCGCGCAGTAATCATCGTTGAGAAATTTGCGAACATGATTCCCAGGTATTTAATAAATTACGATACGGATAATATTGAAAAGGTCTTCACCGATGCGGTGGTTGTCGGAAGCGGCATCGCGGGCTTGACGGCTGCGCTTGAAATCTCGAAGCAGTTCGACGTAGCGGTGGTCACGAAGAGCGAGCTTAAAGAGACGGCTACCTGGTATGCCCAAGGCGGCGTCGCTACCGCAGTGAGCCAGGAAGACTCTCCAAAGCTCCACTTTAGGGATACGCTCGAGGCCGGCGCCGGTCTTTGCGACCGGGAGGCCGTCAGTGTTCTGGTAAGTGAAGGTCCCGACCGCATCGGCGACTTGATTCGCATGGGTGCGCAGTTTGACTGGCAGGGCGACCGTATAGGTTTGTCCAGGGAGGGAGGCCATTCGCTGGCGCGGGTGCTCCATTCGGGCGACTCGACCGGCAGCGAGATAGAGGCTACCCTGATTCGAACCGCCAACGCCTGGCAGAGCGTTCAGGTCTTCGAGCACCGGTTCTCCATAGACTTGCTGGTAGATAAAGGGCGCTGTGTCGGGGTGCTTACCTTCGATGAGCCCACAGGAAGTTTAATCGCCCATTTCGCCAAAGCTGTGATTCTGGCGACTGGCGGGGCGGGGCAGTTGTATTCGGTGACTACCAACCCGACGATTTCGACGGGTGACGGCATAGCGATGGCTTACCGCGCGGGAGCGGTCCTCGCCGATATGGAGTTTATTCAGTTCCACCCGACCGCGCTAGACCGTGACGCTATGCCGAGGTTCCTTATAACCGAGGCCTTGCGCGGAGAGGGAGCTTATCTTAGAGATTGCAACGGCGAGCGCTTTATGGTCGGCCGGCACCCGCTCGCCGAGCTGGCACCGCGAGATGTCGTGACCAGGGTGATGGTCCAGGTCATGGAGCGTTGCCACGACAAGCCGGTCTATCTCGATGCCACCCATATATCCGAATCGCTACTGCGGGAGCGCTACCCCAACATCTGGAGCCGTTGCCGGGAGGTAGGCATAGATATCTCGAAGGATTTGATACCGGTGAGGCCGGCGGCGCACTATACGGTTGGCGGGGTTCGAACCGACCTTAATGGCGAGACCAACATCGCGGGCCTCTACGCTACCGGCGAGACCTCCTGCACGGGCGTGCACGGCGCAAACCGGCTGGCGAGCAACTCGCTTCTGGAGGGGTTGGTCTTTAGCAAACGCATCTCGATGGCCGTCATGAGAAAACTCGCGGCCGAAGAGGACCAGCAGGTCGAAGATATCAGGTTCCAATATAGCGCGGTAAAGCCTGTTGGCGATATCGATATCGCCGCGGAGCGGAGTTGGCTCCAGAAGCTGATGACCGATTACGCCGGGGTCGTCCGTAACGAAGAAGGCCTTTTATTCGCGCTCTCCGAGGTCGACAAAAAAGACGACATCCTTAAAGCCGGTTTTATGGACCCGGCCGGGTTCGAGCTTCAAAATATGTTGTGTATCGCGGGTTTGCTGATAAAATCGGCGCTCACGCGTAAGGAATCGCGCGGCGTTCATTACCGGGACGATTACCCGGAGCCGAGTGACCGCTGGTTGATACATCTTGAAAATCGCTATACGGAGGATATGGTTGCCGGATAATCATCTGATGGAGCGGGAAATCGAAATAGCGGTAGTGCGTGCGCTCGAGGAGGACCTTGGCGAGGACGGGGACGTCACGTCGAAAGCGACCATCGGACCCGGACTTACGGTGCGCGCCGAGATAATAGTCAAAAGCCCGGGCGTGATTGCCGGACTGGCCGTGGCGAAGCGGACTTTTGCCTATCTCGACGACGCGCTCGAGTTTAACGCTTTCTTCGATGACGGGGCGGCAGTCGAAGCGGGCACCCGGATTGCCGAGGTGTCGGGGGACGCGCTGGCGGTGCTGGCGGGCGAGCGGACCGCGCTCAACTTTCTGCAGCACCTCTCCGGCATCGCGACCGAGGCCGCCAAGTATACGAAGGCTCTTGAGGGGACCGGCGTTGACCTTTTGGACACACGAAAGACCACCCCGGGGCTGCGCTATCTCGAGAAGTATGCCGCGCGAACCGGCGGAGCGCGCAACCACCGGTTCGGCCTCTTTGACCAGATACTCATCAAAGACAATCATATCGGGGTCACCCGGGATATCGAAGAGGCCGTGCGCAAGGCCCGCGACGCATACCCGAGCCTTGTCGTCGAGGTCGAAGCAGAGACCTTAGACGAGGTGCGGGCGGCGGTTGAGGCGCGAGCCGATATCGTCCTTCTCGACAACATGGACACGACGCTCTTAAGGGCGGCGGTGGGGCTCATCGGAGACCGGGCGCTTAAGGAGGCCTCCGGCGGGATTACGCTCGCGAATATCGCCGATGTTGCCGCAACCGGTGTCGACCGCATCTCGGTCGGGGCGATAACGCAAGCGGCGAAGCCGCTCGACATATCGCTTGAGGTCGTCGGGTAGTCGCCGCGCCGGTAAAAACTGGTTTACCCGGCGATACCCTTGTATTTCTAGAGCGGCTCCACTTTAATATGTACAGAGTCCCATGTCGGCCGGTCTGGTTTGGCGGTCGTAGGTTAAGATAATAATTAAAAGGCCGTGGAGTTGAACGAAGCCCAGATACTGGATTTTCTAATCCGCTATTTCGATATATACGGGTATTATATTGTCTTCTTGCTGCTGCTGCTGGAGAACTTTTTCGTAATAGGTCTTGTGCTCCCAGGGGAGACGGTCCTGCTCCTGGCGGCGTTTGTCGCCGCCCAGGGAAACCTCAGCATCACCTACGTCATCATTATAGCCGCCGTAGCCGCGATTCTCGGCAATATAACGGGATATATGATCGGCCGGAAAGGCGGTCGCCCGTTTATCAAGCGGTATGGAGGTCGCCTGGTATCGCCTGAAAAAATCGATGCGGCAGAGGAGTATTTCGCGATTCACGGCTCCAAAACGGTCTTTATCGGAAGGTTTGCGGCCGGGGTAAGGGTCTTTGTGCCGCTCATCGCCGGCGCCTCCAAGATGAATTTTGGGAAGTTTCTCGTCTACACCATAGCCGCTGTCGTCTCATGGACGGTCGGAATCGGTTTGCTCGGGTTTTTTTTCGGACAGAATTGGAAGTTGCTGAGCAAGCTGGTCGGTAACTTCAGTCTCATCGTTTTAGCGGTGGTCATCGCATTGATAGCGCTATATATCGTAAGGAGGAGACGTGGTCGAGCAGACAAAGGAACAAGCGGTGATAGCGACGCTCAAGGAGCGTAAGGACCGCTATGTATCCGGGCAAGAACTCGCTACCGGCGCGTCGGTTTCACGGGCGGCGATTTGGAAGCAGATAGAGAGTCTGCGGGCTAAAGGCTATGTGATAGAGGCGTCCCCAAGGCGCGGCTACCGGCTTGTCTCCTCGCCGGACCTTCTCATACCAGAGGAGCTTGCGGCGCTCATTAGAACCGAGACCATAGGCCTTAGAGTCGTCCACCGCAAGGAGGTCGACTCCACAAACAATCTAGCCAAGGAATTGGCGGAAAAAGGGGCTCCGGAGGGGACCGTCGTCATAGCCGAAGAGCAGACGGCCGGTCGGGGGCGACTCGAGCGGAGCTGGGCCTCGCCGCGCGGCGGTATCTGGCTCTCGGTCATCTTGCGCCCGCCTTTAGCGCCGCTCGGGGCGACCCGCTTCACATTGCTGGCCGCTGTGGCCGCCGCGAAGGCTATCGAAACGCTCGGCATAACCCCGGAAATCAAGTGGCCGAACGACGTTTTAATCGAAGGCCGTAAAGTCTGCGGAATACTGCTTGAGCTAAGCGCCCAAGCGGACCGTATCGAGCACCTGGTCATCGGGTTCGGCATCAACGCCAACATCACGCAACGCGATATCCCGGTTGAAGCGCGAGAGAGAGCGACCAGCCTAGCCGGTGTGCTCGGCCGGGAGATAGCGCGGGCACCTTTTGTCGCAACGCTTTTCTCGGTGTTTGAGCAAGAATATCGCCGTCTGCTCGCCGGGGACTGGGAGGGAGTCCTTTCCGACTGGATACAGCGGTGCAACATGGTCAACAAGCATATCGTGCTCGACACGTTCCAAGGCGTCGAGGAGGGCGTCTTTGCGGGCGTCGACGATTTCGGAGCCATTCGTTTACGCCAGGCGGACGGCGAAGTCCAGACCTTTGCCGCCGGTGATGTCACGGTCAAAGCATAAGTTGCTTGACCTGGCGGGCACTCCTTAATATAATTGTAAACCAATATGATATGCAAGGTTTACAATAAGGAGCTAAGTTATATGAACGTCTCTCTCATGGCAAAAGCCGCGCTAGTCGCGGCGCTTACCGCCGCGACCGCCGTAGTCGCAATCCCTATCGGGTCTGTCCCCGTTACTCTTCAAGTCTTTTTCGTGCTGCTCGCGGGTTTAGTGCTCGGACCGGTATACGGCGCGCTCAGCATGATCGTCTATATGCTGTTAGGCATCGTCGGCCTGCCGGTCTTTGCCGGCGGGGCGGCGGGAATCGGTGTGGTTGTCGGACCGAGCGGGGGATATCTGTTCGGCTTCATTCTGGCGGCTATCGTAGTCGGCACTATAGGCATGCGAGGGAATAACTCCATATCGCAGCTGGCCATTGCGATGGGGGCAGGCATCGTTGCCATTTACGTTCTCGGTGTCGTCCAGCTATCTCTCGTGACCGGCATGTCGCTTGTGCAGGCGGTTCTCGCCGGCGCCGCGCCGTTTATAATCTTTGACGTTATTAAAGCGGTCGCCGCGGTGGCCGTAGCGAGGAGGATCGGTCTTGCAAACGGTAGGTCGACCCGCCGATAACAGCACTATCAAGCTCCGGGCCCATCATCTCTTCTGTGTGTATACGTTCTCGGGCGACGGCTACGATAGAGCTTTTACCGATAATATGGAGCGCATCGCCGGAATTTGCTCTTCTCCTGCGCGCATGGTCTTGCTCGTCGAGGGTGTGGATGATGTCTGTTCCGCGTGTCCCTTTAGCGACGGTGTTACTTGCCAAAAAGCCGGAAGAGACGTTGCCGCGATGGACGCCGCGGCCGAGGAGGCTCTCGGCATCGAGCCGGGACAGCTTTTTATCGCCCATATCATGCGTGCTCGCGTCGCGCAAGCGATTCGCTCGGGTAAGTATATCGGCGTATGCAATGGTTGCTCATGGTTTGAGGGCCACTGCAGGCCGCTTATCGATAGCCTGTAGGTGCCGCGCTCAAAAGCTCTGGAGTTTCGCGGTCACTTAGAAATATAGATTTGCTAAAATAATGACATTTTCGAAGCAATACATTATATTCGAATTAATGCTAAGTATATTTCGAGATTATTCGAGATTACCTAAAGGGACGACCTATGAGAGCGGATAAAGTAATAAGAGACGGCTCGCTCAGTCTTGAAGACGCTATATTCACCAGAAGAACCGTCCGCGATTTCCAGTCCAAACCAGTGCCCAGAGACATTCTGGAGAAGGTTATCGAGGCAGGTACTGCGGCTCCCTCGCCTCTCAATAGTCAGCCATGGCGCTTTATGGTCGTAGCCGGCGAAAAACGAGATGAACTGGTTAAAATCCTAAGGAAGTTCCCGGCCTATCTGGCGGATATACTCGCCCTTTACCCGAAAGAGGCGGAATATATTAGCGAGGAATCGATAACCGATTTTGCGAAAGACCTGGGCAAAGCCCCGGTCGTAGTCATTGTCTATATGGGCAAGAGGAGAAGCGATTACGCGCACAGGATCGATTTGTTGGCATGTGGCGCCGCCATCCAGAACATGCAGCTTACGGCCTGGTCGCTAGGGCTTGGATCGGTTTGCCTAACTTCGACGCTTTGGATAGAGTCCGAAATCATGGTCCACTTAGGACTAAAAGATTTCGAGCTTGTGACCGTCCTGCCGATGGGATATCCGGTAGCGGAACCCGCGGTCACACCTCGCAATCCGGACGTTACAACATGGATAGGCTTGTAGGGCAATCGATTTAGTAACAAATGTATTTTTATATATAAACCCCTCGCCGTCTTCCTGCTATAATGTTTGTGGTTTATATTTTTACCTTAAATAAAGGGGGTTCTCGGTAATTGCCTCAACGCTTGTTACTAACGATTGATGTCGGAAATACGCAAACGGTCCTAGGTCTCTTCAAGAAGAGAGAATTGGTAGGTGGTTGGCGAATCTCCACGAGGCGCGATACGACCTCGGATGAGTTTGCCGTCTCGATTTCGGATCTTTTTAAGTTAGCCGGCTTTACGTTCAAGGACATCACGGGAGTAGTTGTCTCATCGGTCGTTCCATCGGTGACCGGAGCGTTGCGCGAGATGTCGACCGGCATCCTCAATATGGAGCCGCTCTTTGTCGGCTCGGAGACAAACACAGGCATACCTATACTTTATGACGACCCCTTTGAGATGGGAGCCGACCGTATCGCTAACGCCGTAGCCGGAGTAGAGATCTATGGCAGCCCGCTCATCGTAGTCGATTTCGGGACGGCCACGACCTTCGACGCGATAAGCAAGAGTGGCGAGTATCTGGGTGGGGCTATCGCGCCCGGGGTAGAAGTCTCGGCCGAAGCCTTATTTGGCAGGGCGGCGAGACTGTCCAAGGTCGACCTGGTCCATCCGACTTGCGCAATCGGCACGAACACTAGAAAGAGCATCCAGGCCGGGGTCATGATAGGAACAGGCGGGCTCGTCGACCGTGTCGTGGAGCGCTTCGAAGACGAGATGGGAAAGGTCGAGCATGTCGTAGCGACCGGCGGTCTGGCTGCGCTCATGGCGCCCGAGTGCAAACGTATTACCGCAATCGACACCCTGCTAACGCTCACCGGCCTTCAGCGCATCTACGAACGCAACAAGGAAATCCCAGGCTAGAACAGAGCTCCGCCTCCACACAAAGGATTCAGCGACCTGTAGCTATCTCGCAAGTCATAACACACGAAAATCGAAGTGTTTATCGATAAGAACGAGCACATCCTGCAAATCATTACATCCGAGCACCCATTTAAGCCTATTTACGTCAGGGAAGGAAGATATGTATGTGGAAAACAGCCATTACGAGCCTTATCGCAGCTATTGTCGGCGGCGCGCTGGTTTTTGGGGGCATCACCTACGTTATCCCGCAACGGGACGCTACGATCACCGGAGCGACGACCACTACGACGGCACTCGACACCGGGGCTAAAACGTCTCAGCAGGCTTTATCGCCGGCTGAGATATATAAACAATACAACAACGGTGTCGTCCATGTAAGGTCTGTCTTTACCGGAGCACGAACCGACTTCTTCGGCTTTCCGATAGTCGAGACTCAGGTAGCCGAAGGCTCCGGCTTTATTATCGACGACACAGGTCTCATCGTCACCAACGCCCATGTTGTCGAAGGCTCAAACGTGAAGGCGAGCCAAATCACAGTGGTCTTAAGCGATAAGTCCGAGGTCGAAGCTAAACTTCTAGGCACCGACATCAACACGGATCTCGCGCTTCTCAAAATCGACCCGGGCACACGCAAGTTGGAAGTCCTCGAGCTCGGCGATAGCTCGAAGCTGAAAGTCGGCGATTCGGTATATGCCATCGGCTCACCGTTCGGGCTCGAGGGGACGATGACCGAAGGAATCATCAGCGCCCTTAACCGGACCATCGACTCGCCGAATGGGCAGTTTAAAATCCGCAATGTCGTCCAGACCGATGCGGCGGTCAACCCGGGCAACAGCGGCGGGCCCTTGATAGGTGTGACCGGAAAGGTAATCGGAGTCAATTCGCAGATTGCCGCGCGCTCGGGCGATTTTGCCGGCGTCGCGTTTGCGGTACCCAGCAACACGGTCAAAGACATCGCCGCGCAGCTCAAAGATAAGGGGAGAGCGAGCCATCCGTGGGTGGGCATAAGCGGTATTGAGATCAACAAGGAGCTTGCCGACCTCATTACGCTACCCGTGGACAGGGGAGTCTTGATAGTACAGGTCTTGCAGGGAAGCCCGGCCGCAGCTGCCGGGATAAAAGGCGGCGACAAGCGGCTTATCACCAACCAGGGCGAGATAATAATCGGCGGCGACGTTGTGACAAAGATCGACGGCACGATGATCACGACCATGGATGAGTTGATCGGCATCGTCCGGGACAACAAAGTAGGGGAGACTGTCGAACTCGAAATTTACAGAGGGGGCAAAAAGGAATCGCTCTCGCTAAAGCTCGGCGAGCTTCCGCAAAGCACGAGCGAGTGATAAATCTCTGCCCAACGCTCCGTGTCTAGGAGAGCTGTTCTTTCCGAAACCGGGCGGGGTCGAAAATGATTGTTGAAGAAACGAGAGCCTGAATCTTGTGCCTCACTGGCCTAAGATTCGGGCTCTTTCTAGTTGAACTCTCGTGAGCGTTGGTTTAAGATGTAGAAGAAATTGTACACAAAATTGTGCACAAGGAGAACGATGAGGCTTCTCAGAATCGGCGATAAAATAGTCGACCGCGACAGGCTTTCAAACATCATCGGCGAGATTCTAAGTCGCCGTGCGGTCGGGGCGACCCAGCAGGAAGTCGCGCTTTCGCTCGGTGTCGAGAGGGCTTTCGTATCGCACCTGGAAGGCTTGGGGGAAGTGCGGCGGGGAAACCGCATCGCCGTCATCGGCTTTCCTATAGCGAACAAAGAAGAGTTGGAGTCGGTCGCGGGAAAGTTCGCGGTCGACCTAGTCCATTTCTTGAGCGAGAAAGAGCGCAAGGACTATGTGTTGAGGCGGAGCGGAGCGGAGATGTTCAATGAACTACTCGAGCTCTTGGCAGGTCTCAAAGATTTCGATGTGGTCGTCTTTCTGGCTTCGGATAAGCGCATCGCTATGGTCGAGAAAATCCTCGACCGCGAAGTAATCGGTATCCCCCTGGGGAACTCTCCCATCAAAAGGGATAAGAAGGTAAAACCCGAGTTGTTATACGATGTGTTGGAAAGCGTCACCGACGGAAGGGGGCTGAGTCTTGAAACGGGTCGTAAGCGCAAGTTTAGGGTCTTCAAAAAGAAACCATAAAGTTGAAGTAGAGCTTCTTGGTCAACAAATGACAATCGAGCGCATCGGGACCGATGGGGATATGAAAAAAACCATGGAGGTCTTGCGCGAACTAGACGGCAAGGTCGATGCGATAGGCCTCGGCGGCATCGATTTGTACCTCTTTGCCGATGGCCGGCGTTATGTTATCCGCGATGCGCAAAGACTGAAAGATGTCGTCAAGGAGACTCCGGTCGTCGACGGGAGCGGGCTCAAAGACACGCTGGAGCGCGAGACCGTCCGATATCTGGTCGAGGAAGCCGGATTGTCTTTTTCCGATAAGACGGTCTTGATGGTCAGTGCGGTCGACCGTTTCGGGATGGCTCAAGCAATCAACTCGCAGGGTTCGCGGATGATATTCGGCGATTTGATATTCGGCCTGAACATACCGTTTCCCATCCGTACGATGGCGAACTTCACGAGAATCGCCAAGATGGTATTGCCGATTGTCACCAGGATGCCGTTTAAGCTGCTATACCCGACGGGAAGCAAGCAGGAGCAGGAGTCGAACGAGAAGTATGCGCGCTTTTACGAGGAAGCGGATATAATAGCCGGCGACTACTTGTTTATAAGGAAATATATGCCCGCGAGCCTTAAGGGTAAATGGATATTGACCAACACGACCACCGCTGATGATGTCGCGGACCTGAAGCGGCGCGGAGTCGAGCTGCTAATCACGACGACGCCGGTCTTCAACGGCCGCTCGTTCGGGACGAATGTGCTGGAGGCGGTCTTTTTAGCTCTTTTGGGTAAAAAGTGGGAAGAAGTCGAACCGCAGGATTATCTCGAGCTTCTTAAGAGACTCGATTTT
>JAUXNY010000043.1 GCA_030682615.1 Candidatus Aquicultor sp.
TCTTGCGAACGAGAACCCGCCCCCCATATATGGGCACACCGGCGGTGAGATCCAATATTTCGTGACCGTTGTCTGTGTTCGATATTTTATTCATACACATAAACTACCATTGCAGCCGGTATTTAGATAGCCGGGGCGCTAGAAGGTGGCGGAATACCGTAGGCTCTCGCCCCCTCAATATTTACAAAGTATATTCAAACTGCATTGAAATATTGCTTTATTATATAATAGGTATATCGCATGATTGACCAAACCATGAGATTTTCGGCTGAAGCTATGGAATATAGTCAGGGATTCGAGAGAGGTGTTCGTGTTGGAGAACGATGACGTAAGGAAGATAGTGCGTGAAGGTTACGCGAAGATAGCACAGCTCGAGGAGTCATGCTGCGGGACGGCGCCGGCGCCGGCGAAAAGCTCGGACGGTTGCGGCTGTGGCTGCGGAGACCCCCAAGAATCCATCAGCAAACAGGTGGGCTACACCGATGAGGATATAAACTCGGTTCCCGATGGCGCAAATATGGGCTTGGGCTGCGGCAACCCGGTGGCGCTCGCGTCGCTCAAAGAGGGCGAGGTCGTGCTCGACCTCGGCTCCGGCGGGGGCTTCGACTGCTTCCTCGCCGCACCGAGAGTGGGGGAGAGCGGCCGCGTCATCGGCGTCGATATGACCCCGGAGATGCTGGAAAAAGCACGCGCCAATGCGCGGAAAAGCGGTTTCGCCAACGTCGAGTTCAGACTGGGCGAGATAGAGCACCTGCCGGTCGCCGACAACGAGGTCGATGTCATCATCTCGAACTGTGTCATCAATCTATCCCCCGACAAGCAGCGGGTCTTCGACGAGGCGTTGCGGGTTCTCAAACCGGGAGGTAGGCTGATGGTATCCGATATCGTCCTCCTCTCCGAGCTGCCCGACTTTATCAAAGACAGCATCACCGGCTACGTGAGCTGCCTCTGCGGCGCGGTCATGCGCGACGAGTATCTCGCCTTGATGGAGAAGGCCGGTTTTACCGGTGTCGAAGTTCTAGAGGAGACCGCCTATCCGGTGGAGAAATTAATAAGCGGGCCGGCGATTCAGGCCATCATCGAAGACCTCGAGATAACCGATGAGCGCCTCGCGTCGATTGCGGCGACAGTGCTCAGCGCCAAGGTCTGCGCGTATAAGAAATAGCATGAAAGCATAGCCTTGTATCGTCTAGCTAAGCAAGGATTTTAGAACAATTACCGGATGAGGATTCTAAGAGGACTAATCAGATGCCAGGAGTAGGTAGAAACGAGCCCTGCCCGTGCGGCAGCGGCAAGAAGTTCAAAAAGTGTTGCGGCGCGCGGCCGTTCGCGGAGATAAAACCGGAGGCGTCGACGAAGAAGCGCCAGGTTGATGCGATACTCACGTACCTGAGCAAACAGCACCGCGAGGCCATCGAGGACGCCTACGAGGTATTCTTTGAAGAATTCGACCCCGAAGAGCATCTCGACGGCGGACTGCAGAATATGGCGATGATAAACTTCTGGGACTGGGTGGTCAGCGACGCTTTGGCCGACTACGACGACCCGGATAACAGAACAACCCTGCTAGACCTCTATATCGAAGACAACCGCGAACAACTTACCGGCGACGATTTGAGCGTTCTCGGGAAGTTAAGAAACTCGTATTTAAGTCTCTACGAGGTCGCGGAGGTCTATCCCGAGGAGGGATTATTCTTTGAAGATCTGCTTCTCGGCGGGTCGTTTAGTGTGCGCGAGCGCACGGCCACCCGCTATCTTAACAAATGGGACATCATCGCCGTGCGCCTCCTGGAGATAGACGGTGAGTGGGCTATGTCGGGGAGTATCTACTCGTACCACCGGCACCGCAAGGCTAAGCTAATCCAGGAGTTCAAGAGCGATTATGAGCTGCTCAAAGGGGATTATCCCGATTTTACGATGCGTGACTCTCTCAAGGAGAACGGCGATTTGTTCATGTACCACTGGTATGAGCCTCTTCTCTACCCCGAGCCGCCGCAGCTGGCAACCTCCAGCGGCGAGCAGGTTCTCATCTCCAAAGCTCGTTTTGATGTTAACGACAAAGATGCGGTAATCGCCGCCCTCACCGCCATCGATGGTTTCGAGCGCGAAGATGAGAGCTTTGTCTGGCTCGGTGAGACTGAGCATATGAATGGCCTGGTCCTCCTGGGGCAGGTCGTCTTCGAAGGAGACCGGCTCGTTCTCGAGACCAACTCCAAAGAGCGACTCGAGAAGGGAAAAGCGCTCATTAGCGAGCATGCCGCTGGTCTGGTTATGCACAAGGCCGATGAGTTTCAAGATATCCTGCAGGCGCTTGAGAACCAGAAACCCGGCGCGCGTGCGGCCAAAGATGACGCCGACGACATCCCGCCGGAGATGCGGCAGCAGATATACGAGCAGTTTATGCAAGGATATTATGAGAATTGGCTCAACGATCGCATCCCGATGCTGGACGGCAAGACACCGCTTGAGGCGGTCAGGACCGAAGACGGGAAACATGGTGTCATCGAGACATTAAAATCCATCGAGAACAGCGAGCTTCGCAACAAAAAGCAGGGGCAGCCGCATGTCGATATCGCGTGGCTGTGGGAGCGTCTCGGCCTGGAGCGTCCGGAGGTTTAGCCCGTCTAAGCGTCCGGTTTTAGTGTTGACGGGGATGAGCTACAAAGATCTGCAACAGACGCCATCTTGTGTCAATCCCCTATTATTGTGAGTCCCAAATCCCGCTAAAACCGGCTATAATAGTGGATAAGAATATAGATGAGGTTGATAGCAATGTCGAGTGTTATAGACATCACCCATTATCTAGATGACCGGGGTTTGCCGGTATTTGTCGGCTCAGCAGGCCGCTTGAGCAGGTTCTTTGGGAACATCGTCGCGGCCGCATCGCTTTTGCCTGTCGAGGGTACCGTCGTTTCGGCGGTACGCTGTGGCACGCGGCCCGGGCACAAGCGTTGCGAGGGCAGTATTCATATCTACCGGCGCTACGACGGCGTCATAGAATGGACCTGTCCCGAATGTGACGATGAGGGCTTTGTCTACAATTGGGAGGCCACCTACTGGGATAAAAGCCGCTATTACGATTCGAACCTTGGCTTCGATGCCGTTACGCTTATCGTCTCGCGCGCAGAATACGACACGCTCGCCGGCCTCGACACGCTCTCCGAGGAGGGTGAGGCGATTCTTCACGCGGCAACCACCGTCGATGAGGGCATTGAGCTTGCGGCAGCGCCTGGCGCCTTCGACGATCTGGTAGGCTATATCGCTTTCGAGGCTAACCACGAATCGAACCACCGCAGCGAGCAGCTGCTGGGAAAACTATGCGAGCGCATTGAGATGTTACTGGAGTTCAACGAAATAGCGCAAGGGTTTTATGATTGACCCAGCCGATATTCTGCCACCCCTAAAAGCGACCGACCGGTAAATGAATATAATAGCATTAAACCGGGTAGGAAATACTACATCGGGAACAAGCTTTTATGCGGTGAAGACGGCAACGGTAAAGATTGCAAACGCAGGCTAGTGGAGAGGTTCTCGTGCTCGTAGCTGCCCGCAGGATTCTAGAGGTTGATAAAGTGACGGACGATAGTCGTAATAAGTTGTTACATAGCGATTTTAAGAACTCAGCCCGCGAGATATACGATGCGTGTAAAGATCTAATCGGCGCGACCGCCGGCTATGTAGCCTTGCTCAACGACGATGGAGACGAGAATGAACTCTTATTTCTCGATGCCGGAGGGCTGTCATGCAATGTAAACCCGTCGCTGCCGATACAATCCGGCGTTTGCGAAGAACGCTGCCATAGCACTGCATAATAGCAGGCTATTGGGCTTATTGAGGAATAGCGAGGAGTGCTTCCGGTCGGTCGTACAGACTGCGAGCGATGCCGTTATTAGTATCAATCGTTCAGGACACATAATCTTCTGGAATAAAGCAGCAGAAACGATATTTGGATATTCGGCCGAGGAAATGACCGGAAAAGCGCTTAGCACAATAATGCCGGAGCGGTTCAGAAAGTTTCACGAAGAGGGCTTATACAGGCTGCTTTCGACAGGAGAACAGCGCATCGTCGGTCAAGTAGTCGAAGTAGCCGGGCTTAAAAAAGAAAACATCGAATTTCCCATAGAGCTTTCTCTTGCAAGATGGGAGAGTAGCGAAGGAGCCTTTTTCACGGGTATTATTCGCGATACAACAGAGCGCAAGCATGTCGAGAAAGAGCTTAGAATCTCGAAAAGGTTGAGTGACGCCCTCAACGATATAAGCAAAGCGATAAATTCGACGCTCGATTTCGACGCCATCATGGAAAAAGTCGTCGTGGAATCCGCCGAGGCGATAGGCGCGGAAACCGCTGCCGTGGCACTGCGTGAAAGGGGCGGGTGGCAAGTAAAATACTTGCATGGGTTTATGCAAGAGCTGAAAGGCGTCAGGCTATCCGATACGCAGGCCAAAGGTTTGGTGTCCGCTGAAAAGACCAGGAATGTTGTGGTCATTAGCGACGCTGTAAATGACGAGCGCGTCAATGAACAGATGGTGCAAAGATACGGGATTCGTTCGGTCTTAATCATGCCTTTGATAGTCAGAAATGAGACTATCGGGGTGCTCTTTTTCACCTATCATTCAAAACAGGTGGAGTTTTCGAAGAGCCATGTCGATTTTGCGATAAAATTGGCGGCATCGCTCTCTTTGGCTCTCAAAAACGCCCGGCTATATGAGGCAGAGCGACATATAGCACATGCCCTGCAGGAAACCCTCCTTATGCTCCCCGAAAAGATAAAAGGCCTCGAATATGGCTATCTTTACCGTTCCGCGACCGAGGCGCCAACACTCGAGCGGGTGTTGGCGAAGACCAACAACTTCATTTGCCGCACCAACTCCCCATTTGCGTTTGTCACCATCTTTTTTGGCATACTGGATACCATGACCGGCAAGCTATTATATAGCTCCGCGGGGCATCCTCCCGCCGTGCTGAAAAGAAAATCGGGGCCGTTGAATTGCTCGACCGGCACTATCCAATGGTGGGAGCGTTTGAGGCGGTGAGCTATAAAAGCCACAGGCACAATCTAGACAGGGGAGACTTGCTTATCATCTATACCGATGGAATCACCGAAGCAAGAGCCGGCCTCAATTTCTTTGGTGAAGAGGGACTGCTGGAGTTTGTGGAAAAAATGGGTCCGGCAAGGGCCAGAGAAGTGCCAAAGCGCATATTCGCGGCAGTAATGGAGCATACAGGCGGTAGGTTGTCTGACGATGCCGCCATTGTGGCTATCTGTGTTGCGGGCGAACCGGGCTAGGGTTAAGCCTGGGCCAGGGACGCTCTTTACTTGCTAAACTTACGCTCGATCTACAATAACAATCGCGATCATTACAGGGTCTAAATAGAAGACATAACCTTTGACAGTACCGACAAGCGTTGGAAAGAGGCGCTTGGGTAGAAGGGGAAGGGGCTACCATCCCCGTGGTAATGATTGAACGTACCTTTTCTATAAGCTATAGTTAGAAAACAGATAGGTGGTTAAGTATGATTTCAATAGAAAAGATACGGACCAGCATAAAGGACTTGTTTGTCTCTGATGAGAATGTTGCATTGGCGTTTGTATTTGGCTCGATTGCGACAGGAAAGATGCATCCGGATAGCGATATCGACGTAGCCGTTCTGTTGAGTTCTTGCCGGGATAGGCATAAATGTGCGGAAATTTCGCTATCGCTCAGCGAGCAACTTGCGAAAATGTTGGGTACCGATAAAGTCGACCTTGTGATTTTAAATACCGCAAACCCGCTTTTGATGTTTGAGGTCGCCACCAAGGGCGTTTTAGTTTACGAAAGGCAAGCTGGGTTAGCGGATGACTTTAAATTAAAAGCAGTAAAAATGCGGATGGATGCGAAGAAGTTCTTTCAGCTCGACAAGCTTGCGATAAAAAAGTTCTTATCGGAGATGAAGCCCGGTGCTTAACACAGACCTAGTAAGAAGGAAACTAGTTTCACTTCAGGGTTACCTAAAAGAGTTACAGCAACTTTCCGGTGTTACATTTGAAGAGTACAAAGCCGATTTTACCAAGCGAAGGGCGGTAGAGCGACTGATTCAACTTCTGGTAGAGACGGCTTCCGATATCAACGCGCATGTCGCTTTAGAAGTGACCGGCAATCCGCCAACCGATTATTATACATCTTTTATGCGGGCCGCCGACATCGGTCTTATTGCACGAGAGCTAGCAGACAAATTAGCTCCCTCTGCAGGCTTAAGGAACAGAATAGTGCACGAGTATGAAGCGATAAAGGATGAAATCGTGTACGAAAGCATAGGCCAAGCGGTTGATCAATATATAGAGTTCGTCCGGCAAGTCGAAGCCTTCCTAGAGAAAAGCGGTTAAGTATCAAAATGAAAATTTCCAGCTGGCAAATACGCATGGGTTTGTCGTTGATTCTTCTGTCCGCCACCGTCTATACGATTCATTACTTGATTTTTAGAGACGCGCACCACATCTTCATCTATATGGTGGGAGACATTGCATTTGTCTTTATCGAGGTATTGATGGTCAGCATGGTTCTACACCAGCTCATGGAAGCGAGGGCCAAGTCGGTTATGTTACAGAAGCTCAATATGCTTATCGGCGTGTTTTTCAGCGAGATAGGGACAAAGCTGATGGCTTACTTCTCCGACATCGACCCCGACCTCGACGCTATCAAAAGCGATCTTATTATTACAAACGACTGGGCCGAACAGAACTTCAAGGAGGTCGGTAACCTTCTTAAGAAGTATGATTATAAGGTCGAGGCCGACAGCATCGATTTGGATTACCTGCGCGAATTCTTCGCCGAGAAAAGCGATTTTTTATTGAGATTGCTGGAAAACCCAAACCTATTGGAACACGAATCGTTTACTGATCTTCTTCAGGCCATCTTCCATTTGAGCCAAGAGCTTCAAGCTAGGAAGAATTTGAAGATATTGCCGGGTAGCGATCGCGAGCATTTAGCCATAGACATAGAGCGGATATACGGTCTAATCGTGTATCAGTGGCTCGATTATATGAGTCATCTGAAGAGCAACTACCCCTATCTGTTTTCGCTTGCCATGAGGGCAAATCCATTTGACCAGAGTGCATCTCCAGTGGTGCTTAAGTAGTCTTTATTAACGCGCCGTAGCGGCTCCGACCGAAATCGAGCGCTCACCGTGCTCCGCTATCGCCAGCTCATACGCCGCCAACAGTGTCGTTGTCGAGCTTTCTACGCCGAATCGAACCGCTCCAGCCTGAGCATTCTGCGCCATATTCTCCCGCAGTGCCGTATCGCCGAGCAGGCGGGCGAGTGCCGAGGTGAAATCTTCGAGAGTCTCTTCGGTAAGGAGGCCGTCCTCACCGTGTGTGATGATATCGCCGGTGCCCATTGCGGTGACCGCCACGACCGGCAGGCCCGATGCGAGAGCCTCCATGATGGTAAGCGGGTGGACCTCGGTCGTCGAAGCCGTAGCAAAGAGGTCTGCCGCCCGGTATACCTTCGGCATCTCGTCGTAGGCTATGGCACCGAGCATCACGACATTGTCATCGAGTTCTCGCGCCGTTACCATCTTGCGGAAGTTTTCCTCTTGCGGGCCGCTCCCCGCAACGACCAGATTCACCTTAGAACCCGCCGTTTTACCGAGCAGCGCTTTGAAGCTGTCGAGCAAGAAATCGAGGTTTTTCTCGAGCGCGATACGCCCCGAATAGAGGACAACCGCGGTATCCGGCTCCAGTCCGAGCCACACTTTCGCCTCGCGGCGGTCGAGTTTAATGCCGGTGAATTTAGCGGTATCTATGCCGTTTGGCACTACGCTGATAGGCCGCGTGACGTGCTGTGCCCTAAGGTAGCGGCTGATACCCTCCGAGGGCGCCACGACGAGGTCGCATTGCTGAATAAAGCTGGTAACGTAACTTTCGAGCGCTCCGCGCAACATGCCGCCCAGAAGCGGGATATAGTGAGAGTATTGGGTGTACTGCGTGTGGTTGGTAAAGACCAACGGCTTATTATGGCTGCGAGCCATGGTCAGCGCATGACGACCCATGACAAACGGGTGATGCGCATGTATCACATCAAGGTTGGCCGCAATGGCACGCTGACTTCTGGTCAAGGGTAAAGTAAGTCCATACCCCGGGTACGCTGGATGACCAATCGAACGGCAAGCAACAAGACCCTTTTCACCGTTTTCGTGCCCGGTAGCCGGGGTAAAAACAAAAACTTCATGGCCCCTGCTCTCAAGGACGTCTTTAAAGTTAAGGATTGAAAACACGACCCCGTTAATGACGGGACGGTAACATTCCGTAACGATTCCTATTTTCATAGCTCCCTGAAGGTCTTGGATGTTTCGGCTTGCGGTCCTTACACAATTCAGGACCTGACAACATATATTCTAACACAGCTATTTTACCACAACGGGACTGAAGGGTATTTTTATCGCACCAGTTTGCTTAGGGGTGCTTTGATGCGCATGCATTGGCCGCGCAATAAAGACGCGGGACTCGCTCAGCGGAGCGAGTCCCGCGTCTTTTCTTAGAAGCATTATGTTAAGCTTTGCCTATTTCCTGAAGTAAATTGTGAAGTTGGTGATAGGCGTTTTGTTTACATCGGCCACTTTGATAGGCTTGCCTTTTTCAACTTTGATTGTAATGGGGGCCGGCGGTGTGTATGCGATGCCATTAATAATAGCTCTGTGTAGTTCGTATCCCCTGGTTCTGGCTGTAAGCGTGTAGGTTCCCGGTTTAATGTTCTTGAACCTGAAAACCCCGCATCTGTTCGATTGCGCCGCGCGGACTATCTTGCCGTCGCTGTTCAAGAGCCGCAGGTGGACATTGGCTAGATGGGTCGTGGTAGTTTCACTGGCTGTAATAGTCGTCTCAAGGATTGTCAAACCTTCGAAGTTCCCGAATTTAGCCTTAGCCGATTTGTTCTCTTTACCCTTTGGACATGTGCAGGGAGTGTTGCATGCGGTTGGCGTAGAACATGTCGAACTTAGTGTTGATGGACACATACAGCGCGTCGTACTAGTCGTAGTCGGGCATGTCTTGCTAGTGTTTTGCTTTTTCGGGCCCGCAAGCGCGATGCCGGCAATGGCGAGGCTCGCGACGAGCGCCAGTGCGATGACTATCATCAAACGATGATTCTTCATAGATTCCTCCTTCGTAATAGGTTTAAACTTATATTAGGATGCGACTGTCACATCATATATAACGATAGGGGAGATATCTAAGTTACGGATTAAAGCAAATAATTTTATCGATTTTTGCTCCAACAACCGCTCTCTAATCTATTTTCTTAAAGAATTTCTGCGGCCAGTTGCAAACCGGACACTTCTCCGGCGCCTCGTCGATGTGGACGTGCCCGCAGTTCTGGCAGACCCAGTATTCTACGGTAGGAGCACCTGCGAGGTTCGCCAGCATCTCGCCAAAGAGCCTGGAATGCTCTTTCTCAACGGCATTGGCGTTCTCGAAGCTCATTTTGGCGGCTTTTTCTTCCTCACCGGCAGCGGCCGCGATCATTCTCGGATACATACTCTGGAACTCGTAGTTCTCGCCAGTGATAGCCTCCTTGAGGTTCTCTTCAGTGGTACCGACTTTGCCCGTGGCCGCGATATGCTTTAGGGCATGGACGGTCTCGCTGTCGGCGGCCGCCCGGAGAAGCTTTGCCGCTTGGCTAAAGCCCTCTTTTTCGGCTTGCTGCGCGAAGGCCAGATATGTCCGGTTGGCCTGCGACTCTCCCGCAAAGGCTTCCTTAAGGTTATCTCGGGTCTCTTCGTTCATACGTCCTCCTTGTCATGCGCTTGCTTTTCATACAAATTATATGCGATATGTCATGTTGTTGACATAACCTTTGTGAGTGTCGTTTTCAGCGCGCCGGCTTCAAACCATATATTCTTTATTGCCGAGCAGCCGCAAAAATATGCTTTACGACTGGCTGTTCTTGAAACCCTTGTTTTACGTTTCGCTCATCGACCGCCCGGTATCTGTCACTTCGGCTGTTCTGGGTGCGAAAAAAATACGACAACCGTGATATTGAGTATAAGGTTGTTGGTTAGCACTGCCGATATTATATATACACTGTCGAGCGAAAGCTCATTTCCAGAGGTACGCATTTTGAAGATAGATAAATTCGATGGGCAAAAACCGAAGATGTCGCTCAAGGCGAGGCTGATTATGCTTCTGACTTGGATGATACTTCCCTTCATAATTTTTTCAGTCTACAAAGCGTACGATATTAACAAGAAACTTGAAAGAGACGCGCAAGTGGAGAGCTTAAATCTGGCAAGGAGCATCTCACAGAGCATTGATGACTACATCGGCGCGACAGGTGATTTACTCATATCCATCTCGAACCACAACGACGTGCGAACTCAAAACTATACCGCTATCAACGAATGGTTTAAGGAGATAGGGCCGGACTACCCGTATTATGTGAACATCATTTTTGTAGACACGAAGGGGGATATTAAGGCTTTTGTAAAGCAGACCAAAGGAGCGAAGCGGGGTACGGTCAACGTCAGCGATACAGTCTACTTTGAACGTGCGGCCACATCGCACGCCCTGTCCATCGGAGATTTTATGTACAGTAAGTTGACAGGCTTACCGGTCGTCCACGTCACGCATCCGGTTTTCAACATGGAAGGTGAAAGAGTAGGCTTAGTCGCCGCATCGTTCGACCTTACCAAGATACAGCATAAGCTCATGGTGTCTAACGTGCCGAAACACAGTGTGGTGTCGGTCTTTGACGATAAGGGTGTTGTTATCGCGCGGAGCAGCAACCCCGATAAATGGGTAGGTGCGGATGTTCACGACAAACCGGTCTTCAAACTTATGAACGGCAAGTCGGAGGGCGATATCGAAGCAGTGGGCTTGGATGGAACCGGGCGCTTATTCGGTTATGCTTCGACGACGCGCGTGCCGTGGCGCGTGAGCGTTGGTGTCGATAACGAATATGTTTATTCGCAGCTAAAGAAAGAACTTGCTTATCATTTTATGGTATTCATACCGTTACTGCTTATAGCCTTGTTCGGCTGGATATGGATTGGCCGGGATGTCAATAAGCTTCACGCCCGGACCGAGTATCTGACGCTTGTCGACGCGCTTACCGGATTGTACAACTACCGCAAGCTCAGCCGCGATTTAGATTTCGAGTTTCAGCGGTCGAGCCGGACTAAAGGCGCGCTTGCTTTCGCGATGGTCGATATCGACCACTTTAAACACTATAACGATAACAATGGACACCAGGAAGGCGATGAGGCGCTCAGGCGAATAGCGGGCATTATGACCACAACCGTTCGTGATACTGATACCGTCTATCGTTGTGGCGGCGAAGAACTTTGCGTGCTGCTGCGAGATACTGATGCCAAAGGTGCCGTGACTGTAATGGAGCGCGTTCGCCACGAGGTGGAAGCCGCCAATTTTGTCGGTCAAGAAAAGCAGCCGTTGGGTAATCTTACAATTTCGTTAGGTATCGCCGCATATCCTTCACATTCTATCTGCAAAGACGGTCTCATCAAGTGCTCGGATGTTGCCCTCTATAAGTCTAAGGGTGCCGGTAGGAATCGGTTGGAGGTATATTCAAGTGGTGAATCGACCCCGACCGAGCAGGAAACCTCGTATTCTAGCCAGTGCATCTAAAGCCCCTTTCCGTGATTGCTGACATCGACTTATTAAACCGCACATATTGCAATTAACTCCGCCTGAACGCCTTTCGATATCTTGATTTCGCATTCTGCGCCCAATATCTTACAATAGCACCAGGATGGTTTTACGGATGCGTCGGCAACGCGCAAGACGCTTTGCGACAGCGTACCTCGCCGTTAGTTATCTGGAGGTTTAGGAATTGGACAACGAAAATGGCTTGCCGAGTGAGTTCGACAACGATGAAGAAAAGCCTAAGGCGCTGTTGAGCTGGCTCAAAACGACGTCCCCTGTCATCAAAATACTAGTTGTCGCGGGCGTTATCATCGTCTTAAGCAATGTGCTTATAATCGCCTACGTCAGCTCCGTGACGACAAACGTCAATGTCGATGCCGGCAGTCAAGACGGAGCTTCGGTCGATGGACAGCCCGCTGATTCGCGCAAGCCAATGAAAGAACTCGATTACGAAAAGCATTTTGTCGACTACTACGAGAAGTCGATGCTCTTAAGCGAGCGCTTGCTGCAGCTTGCGGATGTAGAAGTAGGGCGGGACGGCGCTTGGCACAAGGAGCTATCCGTAGACATAACACTCTTAAAGACACTTGCTAATAATGCACAAGAGGTTGTTCCGCCGGCCTCTCCCGGCTATCAAGCGATTCATAAAGCTTATCTCGAAGCCTTTGCCGATTTCAAGTGGGCCGCAGATAACTTGATCGCGGCTTCGGCGGAGAACGATAAAGTGCTTCAGGAAAGATGTATTCGGAGGCTGCATAGGGGCCGGGCGCGCATGAACGACGCAGTTACGAACCTGAAAGATGTGTACAGCCGAGACTAGTCGTAATGCAGCTTTTTTACTGTCTCGGATTGGGTTGTTTGCGGCACGGCTTAGCCGAGCCTGAGACGCGCGCCGGAGCCGGATACACAGAGGAGTAGATTGGGAGAAGTTATTGTGGCAGCAAATGAGACCGGCTGGCGACCGGACGAGTTCGAGATTTGTATCGGCGGATGCTTCGAACGCTTCTTAGAAGCGCTCCGCATGCTGCTCGGTGGAGTCGATTTCTGGTAAGGACCGGGGCTGAGCACGGCAGACAAGGCGATGTAGCCCCAACCGATAATCTTCAAATTAGTCCGTGTGTATTGCCGTGTTTTATGGTATATGCTAACTTAAAAGTTAAGCCCTTGTTTATGAGTGCGAGTGTTTCTAAAAGAACTTCAAGGGCTGTCTTGACGCAAAAACATGCCTCTGTTTTTGTCAACGCCTGGGAAATGACTGAATCGAAGATTCGGTCATTTCTGTTTATAGCCTACATGATAATGTTTGCCGGACCCACACATTTTAGGAAAGCGGCAGGAATAATAGACGGTCTCGCGAATATAACGAATAGCCGCGCGTACGTTCGCTTACAAGCTGCGGATATAATGCTAAGGTGAGCGACGGGATTGTGTCGGACCTTGCGCCGGTTTTAGGAGCTAATAATAGAAGGATTTTCAATATAGGGTAATTGAAGAATGGAGGAGTGTGTGGATTTAAAGAAAGTCGTGGTAGTGTTGGTCGCTTTGATGTTGGCGGTTATGGTGGCAGGCTGTGGCAGCGTCTCAGAAAAGGTCGGTGAGAAGGCCGCCGAGAAGATGATCGAGAAGGGAACCGGCGGCAAAGTCGACATTAAGGGCGATGATGTCACGATTAAAACAAAAGAGGGCGACACCGAGGTTAGCATCGGCAGCAAGAAGCTCCCCGATGGCTTCCCGAAGAATTTCCCGCTCTATAAAGGAGCCGAGCTACAGGGCTCCATGTCGACAAAAGAGAACGGTAAGACATCGATGATCGTCACACTTACGAGCAAGGACGATTACGCCAAGGTCGTCGAGTTCTACAATGGCAAGGATAAGTTGGGCGACTATGAGGTGTCGAGCACGCTCGACCTTAACGAAGCATTCACGCTAGGCCTTAAGAAAGGCGATGAAGATGTCGGCTCGGTCATGATTGCAAAGGACGAAGAGAATACGTCGTTAATTATAACGCTTAATGCGAAATAGTTGTCAGATATAGCTATTGGTTAATACTGTTATTTCAGGTGAGCATGCCTGAGTCGCGGTATAAATTGTCCGAGAACACAGAAAGCTCATGAATCAAAAGGCCGGCGGTTGCGGGCCTTTTGATTTTACACTTGTTTCTTGCGCAGTTTATTAAGGCGCTCTTTTATTGTCCTCTCGTGCCCGTTGTCTGAGGGTTGGTAGTAGACCTTGTCTTTAAGATTATCGGGGAGGTAGGTCTCCTCGATGTAGTTCTCTTCAAAATCGTGCGGATATTTGTAGCCCTTGCCATGGCCGAGTTTCTTGGCGAGAGCGGTCGGCGCGTTTCGCAGGTGGTTGGGGATGGGCTCGACCCGTTTATCCCGCAAGTCGGCGGTCGCGCCGAAAATCGCTGTCTTTGCCGAGTTCGATTTCGGGGCGCTCGCGAGGTAGGTCGCGCATTGCGTGAGCGCGAATTTCGCCTCGGGCATTCCGATGAAGGTGAGCGCATCGACGGTCGCCGTAGCCAGCACGAGCGCCTGAGGGTCGGCATTGCCGATGTCTTCAGAGGCGAAGATGACCATCCGGCGCGCAATGAATTTCGCGTCTTCTCCGCTCTCGAGCATTCGCGCAAGGTAATAGACTGCCGCATCCGGGTCGGTACCGCGCAGGCTCTTGATGAACGCGCTGATGATGTCGTAGTGCGCGTCCCCCGCCCGATCATATGGGAGCTGCTTCTTGTTGATAGCCTCCTCGGCCATTGCGACTGTTATTACCATGGGACGTTGCCCCGATATCGCCGATTCCTCCCCCGTCTCGTTCTTACCGGCAGTCTCGCGGCTGGCAGGCGTAGGTACGACATCGCTCTCTGCTGAATCCCCTACCAGGCTATTAGCCGCAAGTTCGAGCGCGGTGAGAGCGACGCGCGCATCGCCGTTGGAGTTTTTCGCTATATGCTCAATCGCGTTATCCTCTACTTCGAGTCCCAGATTGCCCAGCCCGCGCTGAGCGTCGGCCAACGCCCGTTTGAGAATCGCGATTATGCCGTCATCCGAGAGCTGTTCCAGCCTGAAAAGACGCGAGCGCGAGAGTATCGGCGCGTTCACCTCAAAACCGGGGTTCTCCGTCGTCGCGCCAATCAATACAATCGTGCCGGCTTCGATATGAGGCAAAAAGGCGTCCTGCTGGGCTTTGTTGAAACGGTGTATCTCGTCGACGAAGAGGATTGTCTGCCTGCCCTCGAAGTCTCTCCTATCAGTCGCCTCTTTAACGACGTTTCGAATATCGGCGACGCCGCTGGTGACTGCGGAGAATTCGCTAAAGTATGCTTTAGTCATATGCGCGACTATCCGCGCAATCGTCGTCTTGCCGGTGCCGGGAGGGCCCCAGAGGATGATAGAACTGAGCCGGTCGTTCTCTATGAGGGCTCTCAGCAACCCCTTCGGACCGAGCAGGTGTTCCTGCCCGACAAACTCTTCGAGCGAACGCGGCCTCATCCGCTCGGCAAGCGGCGTCCTTTTACTGTTATGCATGGAATAGGAAAATAATGTATCCATATCTTGCATTGTAGTGAGAATGCGTAAAAGTAACAACAAGCGGGAGACGTTCATCATGCGCGTCGGGATGGCGCTAAGCTCTGGCCGGCCTGACCGAATCCGGGAATTAAAGTCCGTGCACGTGTAGGTGTTGGGGGTGTATGATTAGAACAGCGGGGAGGATTTCTGAAGGGGTGCGTATGAGTCTGAGCTTACGTCGAAAGCGAAACGCCGTATATCTATTGTGCATAGTCGTGGCGATTGTATCTCTAATAGTGACAGGCTGCGATAGCTTACGTGTCGGGCAGGCCGGAAAAGAAACGGCGACCGAGCGAGAAAAGCTCAAGACACGTGAAAGTGCCGAGCCCAGCGCAGAAGACACCGCCCGCATCAGGGATATCGAGCCGACAAAAGACACCGCCGATTTCTATAAGGCCGTGAAGGGCGCGAACAAGGTCGTCATTATCGCAGGCGATATGGGAGACCCTCTCGAAGACCGGGAACAGGTGCCGCTTAATGCTTTCAGCTCTCACGAGATAGAGTTCTGGCATATAATGGGCGCAATCACCTCGGCGATTGCCGGGAGCGAATCGCCTGAGCGGGAGAGCGATTACGTAATTCGCTGGTATGACAAGTATAAGAAACTGGGCGAGGCTAAAATAAACAAAGAATCGGGGCTGACAGAGCTTAGGCATATAGTTTCAAAAAACGGAAGGCTTGAGCCGCAGAGTAACACAATATCCGGAAATGTCTTCATTCCAAAGAAAAAACTCGCCATCATCAAAGATACTGCGGCCGCTCTTTTGAACCAGCGCGAAAAGGAACTGGAGAAGGCCAAGAAAGGCGCCTCGCGAGGCGTAGAAATATAGAGCGGGAGATTGAGGCGCGTCTTAAATAGGGTTAGGAGCCACGCACTCGGACAACCAAGCGTTTGAACGTTGCTAACCCTGGTATAATTAGGACGGAAAGTGATATTAGCTAGCTAGGAATGCGATAGGCGGAAGAGATTATCGATAGCTGTCCACGGACAGCTTTAATCGTTGTGTTTCTAGGAGAAACAAGACAGTCTGGGACTGCGAGGATTATGCAAGACGACAAGTTAATAATACGCGGTGCGCGTGAACATAACTTAAAGAACATTAGTCTGGAACTACCCCGAAACAAACTGATCGTCATGACCGGCTTGAGCGGGTCGGGTAAGTCGTCACTGGCAATCGACACCATCTATGCCGAAGGACAGCGACGTTACGTCGAGTCGCTCTCGTCCTATGCGCGCCAGTTTCTAGGGCAGATGGACAAGCCCGATGTCGACCACATCGACGGCCTCTCACCCGCTATCTGCATCGACCAGAAATCGACCTCGAAAAATCCGCGCTCGACGGTGGGGACCATCACCGAGATCTACGATTACCTGCGCCTGCTCTATGCGCGAATCGGCGTCCCGCACTGTCCGGATTGCGGCAAAGAGATAGCCCAGCAGACTTCACAGCAGATCGTCGAGCAAGTCTTGAGGCTGGAGCCGGGAACCAAGTTTCAAGTGCTCGCACCGGTCGTTCGCGGCCGCAAGGGCGAGTACCGCGAACTTCTGGAGCGCTTGAGAAAAGACGGGTTCGCCCGTGTTCAGATAGACGGCAAAATCTTCGGCCTGGATGAAGATATTAAGCTCGACAAGAAAGAGCGGCACGATATCGATGTCGTCGTCGACCGGCTCGTGATGAAAGAGGGTATTGAGCGCAGGCTTGCCGATTCGGTCGAGACGGCCTTAAGCCTTTCCGACGGCATCATATCTATCGATATCACCGATGGCGAAAGACAAGACTTCAGCACGTTTTTTGCTTGTATCGATTGCGGGATAAGTTTCGAGGACCTTGAGCCGAGGATGTTTTCGTTCAACAACCCTTACGGCGCTTGCCGTGAGTGCGCGGGGCTCGGCACCAGGATGGTGGTCGACCCGGAACTCGTCGTCCCAGACGCGAGCTTAAGCATAAATGAAGGGGCTATTCACCCCTATTTCTATACGCGCATCGATTTTTATCCCAAGATAATCAAGGCGGTTTGCGAAGAGTACGATATCGACATGGACACGCCGTGGATAGACCTCCCCGAGGAAGCCCACCGGATTCTACTGCTCGGTACCGATAGGCCTGTCCATGTAAAGTACCGTACTCTTACGGGGCGGAGCCGCAGCTACAACTCGAAGTTTGACGGCGCCATCCAAAACTTGGCCCGCCGCTATCGCGACACCGAGAGCGACTATGTGCGCGAGCAAATCGCGCAATATATGACGATGCGGGCTTGTCCGGTCTGTGACGGGGCGAGGCTAAAACCGGAGAGCCTCGCGGTGACGGTCGGCGGTAGAAACATCCACCAGTTCAGCGAGATGTCGTCTAAGGCCTCGCACGAGTTCATAACCAATCTCACGCTGACCGAGCGCGAGCAGATGATCGGGCACCGAATTCTGAAAGAAGTCCGCGAGCGCCTGCAGTTTTTAATCGATGTCGGGCTCGACTACTTGACGATAAACCGTGCGGCAGGGACGCTCTCCGGCGGGGAGGCGCAGCGCATCCGCCTGGCTACCCAGATAGGCTCGGGTCTGGTCGGAGTGCTCTATGTGCTCGATGAGCCGAGTATCGGTCTTCACCAGCGGGATAACAAGCGTCTCATCCAGACCCTCAAGCGCCTGCGCGACCTCGGCAATACACTCATCGTCGTCGAGCACGATGAGGAGACGATGCGCGAGGCCGACCACATCGTCGACATCGGTCCTTTCGCGGGTGAGCACGGCGGCCATATCGTGGCAAGCGGGACATTCGACGATATCTTGGCGGCGCCCGATTCGATCACCGGCCAGTTTTTAAGCGGCCGGCGTAAAATCGAGACGCCAAAGGAACGAAGGGTGCCCGGCGATGCATGGCTCAGCATCAAGGGTGCCGCCGAGCACAATTTGAAAAACATCGATGTCGAATTCCCCCTCGGTCTTCTCACGTGCGTAACCGGTGTTTCGGGGAGCGGAAAAAGCACGCTCGTCACCGACATCTTGTCGAAGGTGCTGGCGCGCAAGTTATATCGCTCGCGGGAGCTTCCTGGAAAACACGAGGCGGTCTATGGGCTGGAGCATATCGACAAGGCAATCGAAATCGACCAATCACCCATCGGGCGCACACCGCGTTCAAATGCCGCGACCTACGTGAAGGTCTTCGACGACATCAGGAAACTCTTCAGCCAAGTGCCCGAGGCGCAGGTAAGGGGTTACAAGCCGGGGCGGTTTAGCTTCAACGTCAAAGGCGGGCGCTGTGAGGCCTGTAGCGGCGACGGCACCATCAAGATAGAGATGCACTTTCTGCCGGACATCTATATACCGTGCGAGGTCTGCAAGGGCTCTCGTTTCAATAAAGAGACGCTGGAGGTCAAATATAAAGGCAAGAACATAGCGCACGTTCTGAACATGTCGATTGAGGAAGCACTCGGTTTCTTCGAGAACATACCGAAGATTCGCCGTAAGCTGCAGACGCTCTTCGACGTCGGCCTCGGCTATATCAAGCTCGGCCAGCCCGCGCCGACGCTCTCCGGAGGGGAAGCGCAGCGGGTGAAGCTCGCGGCTGAGCTGTGCAAGATAGCGACCGGCAGGACGTTCTATATTCTCGACGAACCCACAACCGGCCTGCACTTCGCCGATATCGAGAAGCTGCTCGAGGTTTTGGGACGTCTCGTAGCCCAGGGCAACAGCGTTCTAGTCATCGAGCACAATCTCGACGTCATAAAGACGGCCGATTGGATAATCGACCTCGGTCCCGACGGCGGGGAGGCGGGCGGATTTGTGATCGCCGCCGGCTCGCCCGAGGCTATCGCGTCGAACAAATCCTCGTATACCGGGCAGTTCCTGAAGAAGGCTCTGCGCGATAGCGGAGTGTTGGTCGGCTAGCAACCGATATCGAAAACCCTAGCACTCTAACACTTTAATGTGTTAAAATATCTTAATTAAACCGATATCAGTACGGGAGCTAAAATGTTAAGCATCGCGCTACCAAAAGGAAGTCTCGAAGAGCAGACCCTCAAGCTCTTCGCGCAAGCGGACCTCGAGATAAAGAAGAGTGCCAGGGGCTACAATCCGACCACAAACGACCCCCGAATCAGCAAGGTCAAGGTTTTAAGGCCGCAAGAAATCCCTACATACGTCGCCGAAGGCTATTTCGACCTCGGAATCGGCGGTCACGACTGGATAGTAGAAACGGGAGCGGATGTCATAGAGGTCGCCGATATGCCGTATGCTAAAACCGGCGCGGGCATAATGAAACTTGTCGTTGCGGTGCCTGAGGGCTCGCCGATCGAAAGGCCCGAAGACATCCCGCCGGGCAGTCGTGTCAGCACTGAACTTATGAATGTGACCCGAAAATATTTTGAGGATATAGGCGTCCCGGTCAAGTTGTCGTTTTCATACGGGGCGACGGAAGCCAAGATACCCGAGCTCGTCGATGTCGTCGTCGACCTAACCGAGACGGGCGAAACGCTTCGCCGCAATCGCTTGAAGATCATAGGCACCGTTCTTGAATCGACCACACGGCTGATGGTCAACAAAGCGTCGTGGGCCGACCCGCAAAAGAGGCGGGCAATCGAGGAGATAAAGACGCTTCTTCTGGGCGTCATAGAAGCCCGTGGCAAGGTTCTTATCAGTATGAACGTACCCAAGGCGCAGCTCGATTCCATCGTCTCCGTGTTGCCGGCGCTCAAGAACCCGACCGTTTCCCAGCTCTACAACTCCGACTACTTTGCGGTAGAGACGGTTGTAGAAAAAGCATGCGTCAACACGCTCATTCCTGAACTCAAGGCCGCCGGGGCCGAAGATATTATCGAACTCGTAATTTCTAAAATAGTGCGCTAGTTGGTTGGTCGATAAACCGGCAAGTAGCTTGAGCAGACCGGTTATCAAGCCATTGCTTAGTTAGCAAGCAGGCCATGGCTCGGATCTGCTTGTAGTGTAAAATACCGCCTTCTGTCTTTTTCAGCGGCTCGGTAGAGAAGCGTTTACCAATTAATAGGCTACAACCACCCGCTTTTTCTGCAAAAAGGCTCTAATAAATATGAAAAAGCGCCTGTATCGTGGTATAATTGAAGACGAATTATGTTTACAGAAATTGTATTCGGGACCGGTACGCAGAATCTCATATTAGATATACTTGCTATCGTTATAAAGCTGGGCATCCTGCTTATCGCACTCATCTTCTTCCAGCGGCTATATGCAGAAATCTCAAAGAATTCAGCCGACGGTCATCCAGAAAAAACTATCTTGGTATTGAGGGCTACGTTAACGGCCTTTGCGTTCGCTGTTTTAGCTCTAAACTGGCTTCCTTGGCTTTACGGTGCCACAGGTTCGCAGAATGCCTATGACCTCATCGCCGGTGAAGGACAATACGCATTAGCCATACCCCTCGTCTTTATTCTTATGGTGATTCTCGCAGCTTGGCGACGCAGCCCGAATTCTCCCACATCGGCGGCACCTATGTTTGCCGCATATGCGCTATCGATTGTCGTCATCGGCCTGCCGTCGGCCGCTTATAGGGACGCGCATGCCGTAGGACCGGCATGGTTGAGCCTGATCGTCGCCGGAATAGCGATTTTCCCGGCGATTCTTTATGCGGAAGGAATGCCGCATCCAACCAATCGGTTGCTTTATCGCTTCATAAATCTGGGCAAGGTTCGTTATGATGAAGCCGTTCACTATGCCGCGCAAAATCTTCACATCAGCTACAAGGGCTCCAATGTTCCTATAGGTTTTTCTGCTGCAGAAGGCGAATACCAGGGGAAAGTAGTGCAAATATTTGGCGCGGAGGGGAGCCTCTCAAACAATAAGATTGCGGGCATTATGACGGGCGCTGACTTCAAAGTCGATGATACGATAATTAACAGGCCCCATGCATGGCCTGAGGTTTATTTTAAAGCGCTTCGCCTCGAGTTGCCGCGTTGGTATGTGGAGCTAGCCGAGGACGAGGGCTGGGAGCCCGACTTAAAGCGCCTTGAAATCGAAATCGACGGGATTCAGATAGAAGATGAATATGAGATAGCGTCGCCGAAAGTGAAGAAAGCCCTGGAGATAGTCGAGAAGCTGAGAGAAGAGATAATCGATTTGGACGCGGAATTCATCTTGCTGAACCAAGACGGCGTCTTTGTCGGCTATGATTTTTCGCGGATGCGCATGCCGGTAGAGTACCTATTTGACAAAACAAAATTGCAGCTTAGCATGGTCGAGCAAATCGGTAAAATATTGGCGCCGGCAAAAGCGGACAAGAAGCAGCCCGCATCGCAAAAAGCGGACAAAGAGAAGACAACCAAGGCTAAAGAGGCAAAGCCCAAACAAGCGCAAGATAAGACCGTCAAAAGCAAAGCCCGCAAGAAAGGGACAATAGCGCGCTCTGGCCAGAAGGATCCCGCGCCCAACTCAGTACCGAACAGCGTTTAAGCGATTTGGTCTTAAGTTGCTCGACAAATCACTTGAAAAAATAGTCTCGGTGCTGCTAATCTAGTGTCGATCGTTAATATGTTGATTTAGAATTTGGTATGTCAGCCTGTAAACAGGCATCCCACCAAAGCGGATGCTTGTTTTTTTGTGTGGATAGGGAGCCATGATAAACACAGCAGGTAGTGTTCTTGTTGAGGAAATCAAGCATATCGAGCGACCTGATATCGCGTTTTGCGGGCTGCTCCGCGACCATATGCCGTTTTTGCTTGAAAGCGCGCTTCAGATGGAGCGATACGGGCGCTACTCGATTCTCGGCAGCAATCCGGTCAGCTTCATCAAGTCCAAGAACGGCGTCACCGAGTATTCGGTCGGCGGCGCGGTGAATATCAGCCGCTTAGATCCATTGCGGGTCATTGACGAACAGATTAAGGAGTTCGGTCATGCCGACGATTCCGAACTCGCCTCGTTGCCTTTTACGGGCGGCGCGGTCGGCTATTTCGGGTATGACCTCAACAGGCAAATTGAGAGGCTTCCCAATATTGCCTTCGACGACCAAGGGATACCCGACGCTTATCTCGGCTTCTACACAGAGGCTTTAGTCGTCGACCACAAGGACCGTCGAACATACGCGATTTCGTATATTCCCACTAACATATCTTTCACAGCGCGGGACGCGTCGGTCAGGTTGAAGGGGCTTATTACAAAAGCGACATCCCCAAATAGTGTCCAGTTTGGCAGGCTGGATTATGGCAGCAGAAACCGGCGAGTTGCGGAAAATCTTAGCTCGAACATGACGAAGGAACGGTATCGCGAGATTATCGAGCGTGCGCAGTCGTATATTTCCGAGGGAGACATCTTTCAAGTAAACCTGGCCCAGCGGTTTCAAGCGGACTTAAAAGTCGAGCACTATCACCTTTACGAGCAGCTCAGAGCATGCAACCCGGCCCCATTCGCCGCGTTTTTAGGGTATCGGGATTTCTCGATATTGAGCTCTTCGCCGGAGCGGTTTATGCTGGTAGAAGACGGTTATGTCGAAACCAGGCCTATCAAAGGAACCAGGCCGCGCTTTACCGACGAGCAAGAGGATGCCCGAGCCGCCGACGAACTCTCACGGAGCGAGAAAGATTCCGCCGAGCATGTGATGATAGTCGATGTCAAACGCAACGACCTGGGACGGGTGTGCGAGTTCGGCAGTGTTCAAGTCCCGGAGCTGATGGTCGTAGAGAGTTATAAGGCTGTCCACCACCTGGTTTCGACGGTCGTAGGGCAGCTTCGGCCAGACGTTAGCGACTTGGATTTGGTGCGCGCCAGTTTTCCGGGCGGCTCTATCACCGGCGCACCGAAAATCAGGGCGATGGAGATAATAGAGGAACTCGAGCCCTGCAGGCGAAATATTTACACAGGAGCGATAGGGTATCTAAGCACAAACCACAAGATGGACACGAATATTGCCATCAGGACGATAGTCGCAATAGACGATAGGGCATACCTACACGTAGGCGGCGGTATTGTCGCAGACTCGAACGCGGAAGCCGAATACCAGGAGACGCTCGACAAGGGGCACGCTTTGTTTAATGCGCTCGGTGTGCGCGTCGGCGGCTAGTAATCCGGTTCTCAAACATCTTTGCGAAAGATAGGTACCATATGGAAGTCTACGTCAACGGCGAGTTTATGGATGAGTGTAAGGCCTCGGTAAGCGCGCTCGATAGGGGCCTGCTCCTGGGAGAGGGGCTCTTCGAGACGATGCGCGCCTACAGCGGCGCTATCTTCATGCTCGACAGGCACCTTGAGCGGATTGTTGCCGGGATGAAGACCTTAGGATTTAAGACCATGCCCGGGCATGATGTTCTGTCGCGCGCGTGTCGCAGCACGCTGGCAACGAACGGCTTTGACGACGCGAGAATCCGGTTGACCATCACAAGGGGAACCGTCACGGCGAAGCAGCCGACTGTGGTCGTGAGCGCGGAGCGATACCATGGTTATGAGCCGGAGCTTTATGCGAGCGGCATGTCCGCAATTACATTGCACGGTTACCGCATCTCCGGAAGCCCGCTTCATCAGCTCAAATCCACGAGCTACCTACCATCGCTCATCGCCAGAGAAAAGGCGTTGGCCGAAGACTGTCACGAGGCACTTCTCGTCAATGAAAAAGGGGACGTCGCCGAAGGGTCTTTCACCAATATTTTCGCGATAGAAGCGGGGACTTTGTTTACACCGCCAATAGAAGACGGTCTGTTGCCCGGCATCACACGCGAGTGCGTCCTTGAGATGGCGGCAAACGCGGGACTCAAGGTGTTACAGGAGAGCGTTTCCGTGCCCCGTTTGCAGTCGGCGCTAGAAGTGTTTTTGACTAACTCCCTTTTAGAGATAATGCCGCTTACCAGGGTCGACCAAACCGACATCGGGGGCGGCAAGCCGGGCGAGATAACCCTGGAGTTGAGAGAACGGTATCATGAACGGATATCGATAAACTCTTGAAACTTAAGCCTTAGTTTCAAATTGCCAGCAACCTATCTCAACCCTCATCTCGTTCTCGAGTTTGCTCAAGACCAGGTTGTAATCGCTCGAGACCTCGGACGGGACAAGGTGGACAAGGATTTGCATTAGCTCGGAGCGGTTGTTCATGCGCACAACCTTCTGCTCGTTGGATACCTCGTATCCCTTGACGCCGACATCCTCAAGGAGTTTCTCAACCTTGATAACGCTCCAACAGTCAGGATGCGCCTCTTGCGGAGCGCGTATTTTATCCAAAAAACCTGTTAAGATCGATGTTCTTGCCATGACCCCACCTCCTCAACCTTCACCCTAGAGACACCTGGCCGCCGAGCCCGGATATCGGGCAAGGCGTTGATATAAGGCGCCTTCTTAAATTATCCTACCTTTTCTGTAAAGTATGAATAATTATTCCGCTAATGCGCTAATCGCAAGTTCAATGGTTGATTTAGCACCGTAAGCGGTTCGGGCGAGACAGAGGTGCGCTAGGTTGTCACGTAGAGAACGACTTTTGCCCCGCGCTCAATCCGCGCCCGTGCTTTAGGCTCTTGTTTGGAGATGTTTCCGGCCCCGTACTTTTCGAAACTCTCTTTGTTGGAGTCGCTGTATGTCGTAATCTCAAATCCCTTGGACTCGAGTATATCGCGCGCTCGCGCTTCGCTTTTGCCGCGTACATCCGGCATGATGACCTTACCGCTTTCGCCGCTAATAACGATAGTGATATTAGCACCCGGCTCTGCGATAAAACCCGCCGGCGGTCTTTGGCCTATGACTTGGTTCTGTGGCTCGTTGCTCAAGCGGTATTCACCTGTGACGACGAAACCGCGAGCCTCCAGTTCATCGACTGCCGTATCGATTGCGAGACCTATGACGTTTGGTACAACCGTTCCATTCCCGTCTTCGGTTATGACGTCGCCGCCAGTGCTTATGGAAAGCGCTATGATAGCCTCTTTCCTCACTTCCGTTCCCGCCGCGGGGCTCTGCTCAAAGACCTGTCCCGGAGGGCCCGCAAACGGTTTGTTGACCAAAGTGTGGCCGAGCTTAAGCTCCGTGAGTTTCTTGATAGCTTCATCCTGGGTCAGGCCGATAAGGTCGGGCAGCGGTATGGGCTGGTGGACGTTGCATGTCTTTACATTACTCGGTTTATATTTTCGCACAAAGATATGATAGCTTGTCTTCGGGCACCACTCCGTGCTTAAGAGGTTGGTTTCGTCGCACATTTGAATTTGACTGAAACTGCCCCTCGGCGGTTTATCGAAGCTGTGTTCTCTTACGTCTTTGAGCGCCCGCTTCATGTGTGCCGCCCATATTTGAGCCGGAAACGAGCCTCCGGAAACCCTGATGCCGTGGACGTTCTTCATCGGCTTCGGCGGGTCGCCCGGCTCGCGCAAGTATCCGACCCATACCGCCGTAGCCAAGTCAGGCGTATAACCACAGAACCACGCGTCGACGTAATCCTGGCTCGTCCCTGTTTTTCCCGCAGACGGCCTTCCAATCGCGGCTCGTCGTCCTGTTCCACTCTGGATTACGCCTCGTAGCGCTTCAGTCACGAGGTAAGCCACAGCCTTGTCGACTACTTGCTCGGGTTCGGCCTTATGTTTATATATCAACTCACCTTGAGCGGTCGTGATTTTATCCACACCGTAGGCTTTATTATGCTTCCCGCCATTCGCGAGAGTGGCATAGGCGTTGGCCATTTCAAGCGGGGTCACGCCTCGCTCTAGACCGCCAAGCGTGATGGCCGGGTTTGCTTCGAGCTTGCTTGTAATGCCGAGGTCTTTCGCGACCTTGACGACATTGTTAGCGCCGATTTTCATGATTAGACCGGCATAGACTACATTTACCGACCATGCAGTCGCCCGCCGAAGGTCCATATAGCCGGCTCCGGATTCACCCGAAGAGTTATGTACTTTCCAGTTCGCGCTTCCCGCGACCTTGAATATCTTCGGCGAAGACGCTTCATACCCGTCGTCGGGAGAGACGCCTTCCATCAAGGCCGCCGTCAGTGTGAACGGCTTAAATGCCGACCCCGGTTGTCTTCCCGGCCATTGTGCGGCAATATTGAATTTCTGTCTCGCAAAATCCTTGCCTCCGACCATGGCCCGGACTGCTCCGCTCTTTGGCTCAATCGAGACGAGGGCGACGTCCGGGTCCGTCGAGCTGGGGAGATATTTCTTCCAGGCAAGCTCGGAGCTCTCCTGTATTTTCGGGTCTAGCGTAGTATGTATCCTAAAGCCTTGAGAGTATATCGCCTTTTCATCGTAGCCGAGCTCTTTCAGCTCGGTCTTTACCCATTCGGTGAAATATGGAGCGATGCCCTGATAACTTCGCTGCCTGGGTTGCAGGGCGAGCGGGCGCTCTTTTGCTATACCGGCCTCTTTCTCGTCGGCATAGCCTTGGTCGATCATAAGCCCGATTACCAGGTCGCGCCGCTTTACGGCACCCTCGGGATTCTTATATGGGTTATACGACTCGGGAGCTTTGATCATTCCCGCAAGGAGCGCGCTTTGCTCGAGGTTCAACTTGCTTGCCGGGACACCGAAGTATGACTGCGCTGCGGCCTCGATACCGTAAGCGCCGCTCCCAAAGTAGATAGTGTTCAAGTATTTTTCGAGAATCTCTTCTTTCTTATAAGTGCGTTCGAGTTTGGTGGCGAGAAAAGCCTCCCGTAATTTTCTCGAGACTGTCTTTTCGGGGCTGAAATAAGCGTTCTTTACGTATTGTTGAGTTATGGTCGAGCCACCCTGCGCCGTATCCATTTGGCGGACGTCCTTTATCAAAGCGCCGATGATTCTTATGTAATCGACGCCTCGATGCTGGTAATAGCGCTGGTCTTCAACAGAAATCACGGCTTTCTGTATGGTGGGCGAGATATCTTTGAGCGGGACGATAGTTCGGTTTTCCTGGAAAAGACGCGTGATCAGGGTGCCGTCGGCCGCATAAATATGCGTCGTCTGGGTCTTGATAACACTTTTTACATCTCCGATATCGGGCAGGTCTCTTGTTGCCTCGTAGACAAAGATGCCTCCGGCGATGCCGGTCAAGACGAACATCACCATTATGGTAGCTAGAAATTTGCGACTAAAAATGCAACCCACTGTTGTTCCTCCAGTTGCCACGACTTCTTCAATAAATAATACTATTAAGAAATAGATTGCCACAAAAATGGCGATTTTGCCATAGGTTTGTTTGACCCCCAGGTACCTGCCAGGCGAAGATGCACCCGATATACTACTAGAGTATCACAAGCAGTCGATTTGACCACTCTCTATATGCGCGCGGGCGTCATCAACATCCACTATATTATTTCAATATCCTATGGTAGGATATACGGGTGTCAATAAATTCAGGAGGTGGAAGTATTGAAAGAGAAGGTCGAAGAAGCACTCGCCCGTATTCGTCCTGCGTTGCAGGCGGACGGTGGAGATATTGAGTTGATCGATATCACGGATGACGGAATCGTAAAGGTAGCCCTGAGGGGCTCTTGCGCAGGATGTCCGATGTCGCAGATGACTCTGACGAATTACGTCGAGCAGACCATGAAAGAGATGGTTCCCGAGGTAAAAGCGGTTCAAGCAGTCTAGGTCTCTAGGCTTTAAGAACCTGAGCGAAAAAGGAATCGGATCGCGGGAGCAAGCAAATTGCAGGCGCTGCGTTCGAAATATGGCGGCCGAGGCTTAAGACCTCGGCTGTCGTGGTTTACCGTCCGAATTAGTCGATGTGCGCAAGTCGGCAAGGCAAACGCCCGTTAACTGGAGCAAGGCAGGGCACTTTTTAGGGTTATGAGGTTGATTTCATGAAAAAGCCGGAGATATTATCACCGGCGGGAAATATGGAGCGGTTAGAGTACGCGCTGGCCTATGGAGCCGATGCGGTCTATATCGGCGGCCGCGACTATAGTCTGCGGGCCAAAGCCGGCAATTTCACCGTAGAGGACATCAAGAAAGCCGCACAGATAGCGCATGCCGTCGGCCGGAAGCTCTATGTCACCATGAACATATTCGCGAGAAACAGCGATTTCAAAGATATGGCGGCGTACGTCCGCGAACTCGCCGAAGCACGAGTCGACGCCGTCATCGTCGCCGACCCGGGAGTCATGGCCGTCATCAGGGAAACAGCGCCCCAGATGCGCATACACGTTAGTACTCAGGCGAATATCACGAATACGGAGGCCGCGCGATTCTGGGGCAACACCGGAGCCGCGCGCGTCGTGCTCGCCCGCGAGCTTTCCGAGACAGAAATTATTGAGATAGCCCGCGATAGCGGTGTCGAAACCGAGATTTTCGTCCATGGCGCGATGTGTATCGCCTACTCGGGGCGTTGCCTGATGAGCAAGTTTCTAGCCGACAGAGATGCAAACAGGGGAGACTGTGCCCACTCATGCCGCTGGAAGTATCATCTGGTAGAGGAGAAGCGACCCGGTCAGCCCCACGAGGTCGAGCAGGACCACAAGGGAATACATTTCTTTAACTCGAAGGATTTATCGCTGATTCGGCATATTCCTGAAATCGTTAAGACGGGTGTCGACAGCATCAAAATCGAGGGGCGCATGAAGAGCACCCATTACGTGGCCGCAATCACCAAAATCTACCGGCAGGCAATCGACAGATACTGTGCCGACCCCGACGCATACGAGGTCGACCCGGAGTGGCTGGAAGAGATAGAAAAGGTCAGCCACCGCGAATATTCCACCGGTTTTTTTCTCGGTGGGGGAGGCGAGGAAGTCCTGGACTATGCCCGCTATGAGAAGACCCATGATTTTGTTGGTCTCGTGACCGGTTATGACAAAAAGCGTGGCTTGGTCGAGGTCACGGTTAGAAATCGCTTGTCTTTGGATGAGCCGGTCGAGATATTAGGTCCTAGCTCATTGGTGAAGGATTTCATGATACCCGAGATGTTTGATTTGAAGAGGTATGATTCCGTCACGGTCTCACATGCGGGTTATCGCGTCGGCGTACCATCACCGGAGCCCTGGCCCGAGTTTGCGATTCTTAGACGCCACGTGCAAGGCGCCCCTATAGACTGAAGAGACGCACTTTTATGCTAGAGATGCTATCATGCCTTTACCGGTGAACCGTTTTGTGGCAATATACGATTGTTCTACTATGGATTGGCTTGCTCGACATGACGGCAGAAGAAATCCCGCTCAGTTGGTCTTGGAGTAGGAGCGGGGAGAATATTCATGCGGCAGCGGCACAAAAAGAGGGGATCGAGTGCTTAAATTACTATATCCGGATAGTTTTGTAAAAACGATATTCGAAATCGACATAGAGGAACTAAAAGCCCGAGGCATTAGGGGCTTGATCCTAGACCTCGACAATACGATTGTCCCAAGAAACAGCGCTGTAGCCACCGACGAGCTTAAAGAATGGCTTAGCAGGTTAGAGCAACAAGGGATGAAGGCCTGCATATTGTCGAACAATTGGAAGCAACGAGTAAGCTCTATCGCGGCTCAGGTTGGATTACCGCTGGTGGCAAGGGCCGCAAAACCGAGGCGCGGCGCTTTCGCACAGGCGATGAAGGTCCTTGGGACAAGCAAAGAAGAGACCGTAGTCATCGGCGACCAGTTATTTACGGATGTGCTCGGTGGGAACCTGGCGGGCATCCATACCATTCTAGTCGTCCCGATGAGCAACCACGAAGCCCCGCACACCAAAATCTTAAGAAAACTCGAGCGCCGGATAATGAAGCGCCGGACAACTCGAGAAGCGCCGAATTTGCGTTAAGCAACGGGGTTTTTTGCAGGGGGCCGTAGCGTCCCCTCAACGGCACTTACGACCGCTATTGCGAGCTCTTCATCTTAATGCCAAAATTGCCGCTCGATCAGGAAACTCCTTAATATCCCTTATGCTATTTGCCGATGCTTCTATATACTCGTCTTAGTAGAAGACGACTTTTCGACATGGGGAGGTGGCGCATGAACGAGATTACCGGTCAGACCAGAGTATTAGGGATAATTGGTTATCCTTTGACGTACACGCTCTCCCCGAAGATGCATAATGCCGCACTCAAAGACGTCGCGTTAGACTACCGCTACCTGCCCTTCGTGGTCTCACCCGAACATTTGGCGAGCGCTATCGCGGGTATTCGCGCGCTCGGCATCGCGGGCGTCAACGTTACCATGCCCCACAAAGAAACGGTCATCGAGTTTCTCGATGAAATATCACCCGAGGCTCGCATGATCGGGGCGGTAAATACCGTACACAACGTCGATGGCCATCTTAAGGGTTATAATACCGATGGCACCGGTTTTATCAGGTCGCTCAGGGAAGAGTTGGTCAACCCGGAGGGACGGCACGCGATAATTCTCGGGGCCGGCGGAGCCGCAAGAGCGGTCGCAGTTGCGCTGATAAACGAAGGCGTGGCGAGCATCATGCTGTTGGGGCGCACAGCGGAGAAGGTCGAGGCACTCAAAGCGCATCTATTGGGTAGCTTCGAAGGGTTTTCAATAAAAGCTCTCAGTTTTGACGATGATTTGGCCGATATCTTTGAAGTAGGAGACCTGGTAGTCAATGCAACGCCAGTCGGTATGAAAGAAAGTACAGACCTCCTACCGGTACCTTTAGAATATATAGATTCCAGGCACTTTATCTATGACCTCATCTATACACCGTCGGAAACGGCACTAATAAAAGCAGCCAAGGATAAGGGAGCTAAGGCGGTAAACGGACTAGGGATGCTACTCTACCAGGCCGCCACGGCGTTCGAAATCTGGACTGGTACCCCCGCGCCTATAGCGATTATGCGTGACGCACTATTGATTGGATTAGAAGGCGGAGATCGGTCGAAGCATGCTCAAAAGAAAGATAAGCGATTTTCTAGTTGATACCGGCATAATCACTAAAGATCAACTTAGTGAAGCCATTGAACGCTCCAGCGGCGATGACGTCGAGCGACAGCTGGTCGATTTAGGCTATATATCCGAGGCTGAAATTGCCAAGAATTTTGCCAAGCAGTTAAACCTTGGCTATGTCGACCTGGCAGGCTATGATATCAACCCGCAGGCGGCCGCCCTTATTTCAAACGAACATATTCGCCGCTATAATGTCCTTCCGATTAACCTTGAGGATGATTACCTGGTTGTGGCGATGGCCGACCCGACAAATATCTTCGCAATAGACGACCTTCATGTGATGACCGGTTTCGATATCACACCGGTTGTTACCGGCGAGACCGACCTTATCAATGCGATAAACAAGTTCTGCACAAATGATGACGTCGTTGAAGAGGCCATTGAGAGTATAAGCGAGGATTTCGCGGATATCGCCGCGAGAAGTGGCGAGGAGCGCGATGCCGAGGAAGCACCGGTCGTAAAACTCGTCAAGCTCATAGTCACCGAAGCCGTCCGCGAACGGGCGAGCGATATCTTCATTGAGCCCCAGGAATATGATTTAAGGGTGCGCTACCGCATAGACGGTGTCCTCCATGAGATAATGCGTTCGCCAAAGCAAATCCAGGCCGGCATAATCTCGCGAATCAAAATAATGTCCGGCATGGACATCGCCGAGCGCCGGCTTCCCCAGGATGGTCGCTTCGGTCTGGTCATCGATAAGAGGCCTATCGATTTTCGCGTGGCATCATTGCCGACTATATATGGAGAGCAGCTTATACTGCGAGTCCTTGAGAAAGAAAGCATCTCGATGAACCTAGATGACCTGGGCTTTCTTCCTGAAGACCTCGAGCGCTTCAAGGAGTCGTTCACTAAGCCGTACGGGGCGATTCTCATAACCGGCCCGACCGGGAGCGGCAAGACGACCACTCTCTATGGTGTCCTTAATCTCATTAACAGCGATGCGAGTAACCTCATCACCGTCGAAGACCCGGTTGAGTACCGGCTGCACGGTATCAACCAGGTGCAGGTGAACCCGAAGACCGGCTTGACCTTCGCGAGCGCTCTCCGTTCGATTTTGCGCCAAGACCCGGATATCGTGATGATAGGAGAGATTAGGGACGAAGAGACGGCGACGATTGCGGTAGAATCGGCCCTCACAGGGCACCTGGTTCTATCGACACTACATACAAATGGTGCGCCCGCAGCGCTTACCAGGCTTGTAGAGATGGGGATAGAGCCATTTCTGGTTTCGTCCGCGGTAGACTGCATCGTCGCGCAAAGACTCGCCCGGAAGCTTTGCACGAAGTGCCGGGAGCAATTTGTCCCGACTGAGCCAGAGCTCGTAGGGGCCGGCTTTGTTATAGACGGGAATGAGCCGAAAGTCCTGTATCGCGCAAGAGGCTGCAAGTCGTGCGGCGAGACAGGCTATCACGGCCGTATCGGATTGTATGAGGTTATGCGAATGTCGGAGACGATAGAGCGCCTGCTGGTAGGCGATGTAACTGCCGAGCAGATAGCGAAGGTTGCTGTAACGGAAGGCATGGGCACCTTACACCAGGACGGCCTAGCCAAGGTGAAATTAGGCTGGACTTCAATCGAAGAGGTCGAGCGCGTTACCATGAAATAGTCACTATCGGCGGAGGCCGTTATATGTTAGCTGAACATGCTGATGAGATGTTTCCAACTGAAGACACGAACAGGGTAGACCTAGCCGATTACAAGATCAATGGAGCGGCTGTTACGGCCTTGCCCGAGATGTTCGCGCGAAGGTATAATGTCGTGCCCGTCGATATCGACGGCGACGAGCTTACCGTAGCGGTCGAAGACACGGCGAACGTCGTCATCCTCGATGACCTGCACATGATAACAGGCTTTCAAATCAGAACGGTTGTCGCCGAGAAAAAAGATATTCTTACCCTAATCAATCGCTTATATAAAGCGAGCGAAGCGGTTCAGAACGAGGCCTCCAGCTTCCGCGCGGACGAAGTCGATGACCGCATAGGTAATATGCGGGCGGTCTCAGAAGAAGCGCCTGTAATAAAGCTCGTAAACATGATAATAAATAAAGCGGTCAATGAGCGGGCGAGTGATATACACATCGAGCCGCACGAGCGGGATTTGCGCATCCGTTACCGGGTAGATGGTGTTTTGCACGAGGTGATGCGCTCGCCAAAGCATGTCCAGGCGGGCCTCATCTCCAGAATCAAGGTCATGGCAGGGCTCAATATCGCCGAAAATCGGATACCGCAGGATGGCCATTGCGATTTGAGCGTCGGCGGTAAGGTCATCGACTTTCGTGTCGCTACGCTGCCGACGATCTATGGCGAGCGTGTCGTCCTGAGGATTCTTAGAAAAGACAGCATCCTTCTAAGCTTAGATGACCTTGGTTTCTTGCCGGAGAGCCTCAGCAAGTTCAAGGCAGCCTTCTCCAAACCATATGGAGCCATCCTTGTTACCGGGCCGACCGGAAGCGGCAAGTCTACCACGCTCTACGGGGCGCTTAACGTCATCAACGATAGCGCTAAGAACATTATCACGGTCGAGGACCCTGTCGAATATCGCCTGCCCGGCATCAACCAGATACAGGTGAGCGGCAAGACCGGTATGACATTTTCGAAAGGGCTCAGGGCCATATTGCGGGCGTCTCCGGATATCGTGATGGTAGGCGAGATCCGGGATAGAGAAACGGCACAAATCGCCATTGAGGCGGCGCTCACCGGTCACCTGGTACTATCGACCCTGCACACAAATGACGCGCCCGGCGCCGTGAGCCGGTTGAATGAGATGGGAATCGCCCCGTTTCTCACGGCTTCGGCCATACATTGCGTGCAAGCTCAACGTTTGGCCAGGCGCTTATGTCCCGAGTGTAAAGAGGAGTACAGGGTCGCCGTCGACGTTCTCAAAAGGGTGGCGTTCCCGCTCGATAGCGACGAGTCGCCGGCGCTTTATAGGCCGAGGGGTTGCCATAAATGCAATAACACCGGTTACAAAGGTAGAATCGGTGTGTACGAGGTCATGCTTCTTAGCGACACCTTAAAGAGACTATGCGTCGAGCGCGCAACGGCTGACGACATAAGACGCGTTGCGGTCGATGAAGGAATGAAGACCCTTCGTCAAGATGGTTTCGAAAAAGTAAAGCTTGGGACGACGTCCCTCGAAGAGATTCTCCGCGTAATCATTTAGCAGTCGTTTCTCGACTCAAGCATGTCCAACTCGTCGCCGATATTCATTAAGACCCAGAAGACACTCGATTGGGAGGTTTAGCATTGCTCGATATTAATGATCTTTTGATGCACGTCTTAGAGAAGGATGCATCCGACTTACACATAACCGTCGGCACGGCGCCAATGGTGAGGGTTCATGGCGATTTGGTCGCACTCGATTATCCCGAACTGACCCCTCAGGACACAAAAGAACTCATATATAGCATACTCACCCAGGACCAGCGCGAGCAGCTTGAGCGAAATTGGGAATACGACTTTTCTTATTCTCTGACCGGGCATGCGCGTTTCAGGGTCAACACTTACTTCCAGCGCAACAGCGTCGGCGCCGCGTTTCGAATCATCCCTATGCAGATAAAGACCTTAGACGAGCTGGGCTTGCCGCAGTCGCTGGAGAACCTGGTGCGCAAGCCTCGGGGGCTGGTTCTAGTCACCGGCCCGACCGGAAGCGGTAAGTCGACGACTCTGGCAGCGCTCCTGAACATCGTCAACGAAACTCGTTCGTTTCACATCATAACCATCGAAGACCCGATCGAGTATCTCCATAAACATAAGAAATCAATCGTAAACCAGCGTGAAGTCGGGACCGACACTAAATCGTTTGCGACCGCGCTCAAATATGTCTTGCGCCAAGACCCCGACGTTATATTGATCGGTGAGATGCGAGACATGGAGACGATATCGGCTGCGCTGACCGCCGCTGAGACAGGTCACTTGGTCTTTGCGACACTCCATACGCAGGACGCACCGCAGACCATCGACCGAATCATCGATGTCTTTCCATCACACCAGCAGCAGCAAATCAGGGTGCAGCTGGCCGGAACGCTCCAAGGCATTATGTGCCAGCAACTGTTACCGACACGTGACGGGCAAGCCAGGGTCGTAGCTTATGAGTGTCTAGTGCCGACGCCCGCCGTACGCAACATGATAAGAGAGGCGAAGACGCACCAGATATGCAATGCCATGCAGACAGGTCATCAGCATGGCATGATGACAATGGATTATTGCCTAGCCGACCTATACAGGTGCGGCAAGATATCGTTTGAGATGGCGATGATGAAGGCGTCCGACCCGGCAGAGCTTAAGCAGCTCCTCGGAAAAGCCGCGTAAACAGAGGAAACGACAATGGCGAACACATTTGCGTATAAAGTAAGAGATAGCAAGGGGAATCTCCTGAAGGGGCAGATTGACGGCGATGGTGTGACCATGGTCGCGACTAAGCTGCGCCAGATGGGTTATGTTGTAATCGAGCTCAAAGAGAAGAGCCTCGCTCAGAAAGAGATAAACCTTCCTTTTTCAAACCGGGTGAAATCGAAAGACCTTACCATTTTCAGCCGGCAGTTCGCCACGATGATAAACGCCGGCCTATCCCTGACCAGGTGCCTTAACATTCTAGCCGAACAGACCGAGAGCAAGGCCTTGAAGAAGGTAATCGCAAGCGTGCTGGAGGATGTCGAGCGAGGCAAGGCGCTCTCGGACGCCATGGCGAAACACACCTCGACTTTTCCACCGATATTTATCAATCTGGTTCGCGCTGGTGAAACGGGCGGCGTGCTTGATGTGGTCCTCATGCGGGTCGCGGATCATTTTGAAAAAGAGGCTTCGATAAAGTCGAAGATCAAGTCGGCGATGGCATATCCGGCTGCGATGTTTACATTTTCAATGGCGATAACGTTCGTCTTGATAACTTTCATAGTCCCGCTTTTTGTCGCGATGTTTGAGGATATGGGCGGCAACTTGCCTTTGCCGACGAAAGTTCTGCTCACACTAAGCAATTTCATTCGCTCATCCTGGTTTATAATAATCCCGGTTATAATTGCCGCTATCTATTTATTGAGAGTCTACAGCAAGACCGAAAAGGGGAGGGAGAATATCGACAACCTAAAACTTCACCTGCCGATTGCGGGTGTTTTGGTGCGCAAGATGTCGATATCCCGCTTTACTAGAACCTTCGGCACATTGCTATCGAGCGGCGTGCCGATCCTGGTGGCACTCGATATTGTCGCTGAAAGCGCCGGCAACGCGATTGTGTCTGCCGCCGTCAAAAGGACGCGTATAAGCATCAAGGAGGGTGAGACGATAGCCAAACCGCTCGCTGAGGATAAAGTCTTTCCGCCGATGGTCGTTCAGATGATTGCGATAGGTGAGGAGACCGGCGCGCTTGACAGCATGTTGTCAAAGATAGCCGATTTCTACGACGAAGAGGTGTCCAATATGGTAGATGCGCTCACTTCGATCATCGAGCCGTTGATGATTATTGTGATGGGTCTTATCATCGGTGGCATCATTGTCGCTCTCTACATGCCGATGTTCCAAATCATAACACTCATCAAATAAGAAATATTGCCAGAAACTGGCAGTATATTTCAAATTAAGCTAAAGTAAGTTGTTTTCAGACCGATAAATAACTTATAAAACGGTCTTTTACAACGATAAAGGCAAACCCGTCGTGAGGCGGGGACGCAAAGCCACGGGGCTCTTAAGAGTCGGCCGGGTTACCGTACAAATCGAACTCTAATCTTCAGGTACAGGCGGTGGCGCAATTATGCACACGCCGTGCCTTTTTCTTTGCTCAAAAAGATCGCCGCTTTTAAATCTCATAATAGGGAGGTGAATTGAATGAATATGTTCCGCAATGAGAGGGGTTTTACCCTCATCGAGTTGATGGTCGTAATCCTTATTATCGGTATCTTAGTAGCTATCGCCGTCCCGGTGTTTAACGCCGCAAGGGAGAGCGCTTACAAATCTACTTGCCAGGCGAACTTAAGGACCATTGACGGCGCGGTCGAGACTTACAAAGCAAGTACCGGCAATGACTATCCGACCGCTGCTACTATACAAGCGACGCTAGAGCCGGCATATATGAAGAAATGGCCGGAATGCCCATCCGCAGGCGCCTATCTTATAGGTGCTGGTGGTGGCGCAGGTGCTACTGTTGCCCCTGTGGTCTCATGCCCAGGCAACGCTGGTGCTAATCCAAATGGTCATTCTTATCCGTAAAAATCCTGTTAAGCTTTGTGCTAGCAGGTGGGGCGGCGAAAGCCGCCCCTTATTTTTTTTGCATTCCCGCCGATAATAAAGAGAACATTTGTTATGGGAGACAGACTTGATAAGCAGCCTAGATGTTGAAGAGAAAAAGCTAAAATCGCAGCTATCGCCGGAGGTTCTGGACAGAGCAATCGTGTTTCTCTTATATGGAACCGTCTTTCTCGTGCCGCTTGCGTTGTTCCCCTGGACACTAGACCAGGCGCTTGCCATAAAATACCTCATCCTCAAAGTGGGCACTCTCTTGGTGGTCGCGCTTTTTGCATGCCGCGTGTTTCTTTACGGGATTAAACTAAGGGTTTCAGGGTTAGAGTGGCCGCTCGCCTTATTTCTCTTCTTCATTCTCTTATCCACATGGTCGTCGATACACTTGCCTACCAGCCTGGAAGGGGCGTTTCAGCGATATGACGGGCTTTATAGTTATCTCATATATTTCGCCCTGTTTTTCCTCGCGGTCCAGTATCTGGCGGAGGACGAACGGCGCGAGACTTTTCTTAAGCTCTTCGTTTTTTCGGCGTCCGTCGTGTCGCTCTACGGAATACTTCAGCAGTTCGGCATCGACCCGACGCCCTGGGGTTACATCGCGTTCGACACATCAAGAAGCTTCTCGACGTTTGGAAACCCGGTACTGCTAGGCGCATACCTTAGCATAAC
>JAUXNY010000047.1 GCA_030682615.1 Candidatus Aquicultor sp.
CCCGGGCTCTTGTAGGTGATCTCGACATTGCTTTTAATCTGCGTTGCCAGCCGCGAATAGAACGGTTTTAGCTCGCTTGAGCGTATCGCTTCGACCAGCTTGCCGCCCGTTTGAGTCGAGATGCTGGCCAGCGTGCCGACATCGAACTCCGGCGACTTCAGCGCGATTGTGTAGACCGGCGTTTTTAGCGCCTGGAGTTGTTCTATGCACGTTCCTAACTTGATCTTGCTAGCCGTGTCTCCACCGTCGGAGAGGAGCACGATAAATTCCTGTTTCAAGCCCGACTTCGATATCTGGCTCCCCGCCAGCGAAAGCGCGTCGTAGACCGCTGTCTCGCCTGAGGCTTCGATTTTGTTTATCGATTCTACCAACCTCTGCTTGTTCGAAGTAAAATCTGCGACCAGACTCGGGGTCGAGTTGAAAGCTATTACCGATACCTGGTCTTCCTCTCCGAGCAGGCCGATAAAGTGGCCGGCCGCCGCTTTAGCGTCTGTTATCGGCTTTCCTTTCATGCTGCCGCTCGAGTCGATTATAAGCACCACCGATAGCGGCTCGGGTTTGGTCTGAAGCGGGCTGACGCCGACCGCTTCGACCGTCTTCCCGTTTTCGACGATCTTTATCGCTTGCTCGCCTTCCCCGGCTTTGCCCGGCTCGTCAAACGCGGTGTTTGAAATCGAAAGCTTAACCGTCGGGTACGCCTTCGTATCGATACCCTGAAGGACTGTGTTGGCCTGAACTTCATATGCGCCAAACACCAGCACCAGCATGACCAGCGTTGCGAGCAACAACACCGTTGCGATATACGATTTATTGATGATTCTATGTCTCATAAAACGTCACTTCCTAACTGCGAGCCGGCGGCTCATACCTGAATATCTCAGGAGCTAGCTTGATGCCCAAATCCATGAGTTTCTGCGTGAATTTCGGCCTTATACCGGTCGATTTGAGCTTGCCGTTGAAACGCCCATTCTCATCGATGCCCATGGAGAAATCGAACTTGAATATATCCTGTAAAGTGATGGTATCGCCTTCCATCCCCTGCACCTCGGTTATCTGGGTTATGCGACGAGAGCCGTCACGCAGACGTACGAGATGGACGATGACGTCGACTGCGGCGCTTATCTGCTCGCGCGTCGCGCGTATCGGCAGGTCGAGACCACTCATCAACACCATAGTCTCAAGACGCGACAGCATATCGCGCGGTGAGTTGGCGTGAACCGTCGAGAGCGAGCCATCGTGGCCGGTATTCATCGCCTGGAGCATATCGAGCGCCTCGCCGCCGCGCACCTCGCCGACTACAATCCTGTCCGGCCTCATGCGCAGGGAATTTCGTACCAAATCCCTGATAGCCACCTCTCCTTTGCCCTCTATGTTAGCCGGGCGCGACTCGAGCCGAAGCACGTGCTCCTGGTGGAGCTGCAGCTCAGCGGAGTCTTCGATGGTGACGATACGTTCATCTCCGGGCAGATACGACGAAAGAACGTTGAGCAATGTCGTCTTGCCGGTACCGGTTCCGCCGGAGACCAGGATATTGAGCCGTCCCTGCACGCAAGCTCGCAATAAATCCGCAGTCTCGGGTGTCATAGTATTAAACCGTATCAAATCATCGGTCATAAGCGGGTCTTTCGCGAATTTACGCACTGTCAGCATAGGACCATTAAGCGCCAACGGGTGAATAATCGCATTAACACGAGAACCATCCGGGAGGCGCGCGTCGACCATCGGGGAACTTTCGTCGATACGGCGCCCGACCTGGCTGACGATTTTGTCGATGATTCGCAAGAGGTGTTCTTCGTCTAAGAACTTTCGTTCAGTCGCGTAGATCTTTCCCCCGCGCTCCACAAAGATATTGTCCGGATTGTTTACCATGACCTCGGTTATCTCCGGGTCTTGCAAGAAACCTTCGATGGGGCCATAGCCTACGATATTGTCGAGCACATCCTGAATGATATACTCCTTATCCTGGCTCGATAGCGGGGTCTGCTCGCCGTTGAGTAATCCCCGCATTATCTGCTCGATTTTCACCTTAAGCGCAGCCTCGCTGCTGTTATCGCTTTCAATATCAGCGCCTACCTCATCGATGATGGCGTAATGATACTTTCTGACTAGCTTCTCCAGCTCCGCAATTCTTCCGCTTTCAATTGTTTTACTCGACGGGGCATCGGTCTGTGCCGACTGGGCCAGCCTATCACTTAACGACATTTATGAAAGCCTCCTTACAAGCCCGCGCAACATCCCGCCACGGTCGTGATTCCCTCTATTCGTCTTTATCTCGGCATCCTTAATACGTTCGGCGAGCGCGAACAGGCTCTTTGCTATAGAGGATTTCGGCTGCTCGAGAACGATAGGTATACCCTTGTTGACACTGCGCGGCACAATACGGTCGCTCGGTATTTTCGCGTCGGCCTTTAGCCCGAGCGATTTTTCGACTTCGTCGACCTCGAGCCATACTTTACTATCCGCGCGGTTAAGGACGAACTTTATGACGCTCTCCGGATATCCCAATTGCTTAAGGGTCTGTATCGCCAGCTTGATATTCTTGATGCTCGGCATATCCATTGTAGCGATAAGATATATCTGGTCGCTCTCGTCGAGCGCCGTAAGCACGACATCGGTAAAGCTCGGCGGCGTGTCGATGACCACATAATCAAAGAGCTTTCTAAGCAAGTCGATTATCTCTTTTACATGCGCTGCCGTGATGGAATCGGATTCATGGGGACGCACCGGCGCAAGCAATGCTTTAACACCGGATGTGTGGACCATTAAAAACCCTTTGAGCATGTCTTCATCGAGTCGGCTGATCGCCTGAACCGCGTCGAATATCGTATGGTTTGGCGACATCTGGTACATGATGCCTACATCGCCGAATTGCAGGTCGAGGTCGAGAACGACGACCTCTTTGCCGGTCGATTTCGCGAGCGCGACGGCACAGTTCGTCGATATGACCGACTTGCCGACGCCGCCTTTTGTACTGAAAAACGTGATGACTTTGCCGGGCTGGTCACCGGCTTCTTCGGTCACCGTCTCATCCTTGATATCCAGAGATTCTTTGAGCCGACTCGAAATCGCAAGCGCCCTCTCGATAGACGGCTTTAACTGTTCATCCAGAGACGCGCTCTCGATGACGTCTTTTATGCCCGCGCGCATCGCGTTGCGAAGCACGGTCGAATCTAGAGCCTCGACCACCATTAACATCTGTGCGTATGGATGGCCTGCTAAAAACCCCTCTGCTGTAGCGAACGCCGTATCGACCGGTATGGCGGGTCCGATTACTATCACGTCGGGTTTGTGGGCGGCGACAGCTTCGTCGATGCGTAAAACATCGCCGACGCCGACAACGACTTCGCTGCTGCCTATGAACAGGCCGCCAATGCGTGTATTAAGCTGTGAACTGCTATCGATAACCAGTATCATATAAGCCACCTATTTGTAGACTGTCTTTAATGTAATGCCTTTAGTGCTCGCCGACTCGGCAAAGCTCGTCGGGTGAAGGCCGAGCCAAATCTTGCCGTTCTCCTGAGCGAATACGACTTTCTCGGCATCGGTCGGTTTGAGCGCGAGTGTCACTGTCTTTTGTTCCTTAGTCTCACTCTCAGACGCCTCGGCTCCGCCGATAGCGCGCGTTTTGTCGTCGACCTTTTCCGCGCCGACAGTCACGCCAACCGCGATTACCTGAACCTTTTGCAGGAGTATTTTTGTGATGTCTTCACCGTCAGGTCCGGGGTTGAACGTCGCAAAGACCGTGAGCAAATCGCCGGGTTTGACCATCCCTGCCACGCCTTTTATCTCGTCGTAAGGTATTGACACGGCGATAAAGTCCTTCGGCACGCTAAACGAAAGGCCGGCCTCCGAGGGGTGCTTAAACTTACCGACCGTAAGCTGCTCGCCCGCGTTTATCTCCACGCTCAGCACCTTTCCTTCGATGTTTCGCGTCGACGATATCGCCTGCGAGGCCACGTACCTGCGCGGGATATTTTTCAATTCCGCCAGTTTATCTGATTGTATGTTCTCTATGCTCGTGCCCTTGGGAATATCTTTCACGGCTACCCACACCTCGACGGTCTTCTGCTCTTCCACCGCCTGTTTCTTGATGTTGCTGAGGTAACTGTTGACCCCAAGCACGGCCACTAGGCCCAGAACTACCGCGACAACTATTATCACAAATCTCGGCTTCACGAAAACAACCTCCTAATATCGTTTCTCGTAATATCGTTTAAGGATTCTCTCCATCCGGTTTTACCAGATGGATGGTCTTTATGTTGGGCTCGGGCGGCGGCGTCTTCTGATACATGCCACCCTTGACGTATTCTACAAATCGCCCGTTCAGGGCGGTGCCGCTTGGTGCTATGTCGATGAAAAACTGGGCGAAGCCGACAATGCGCACCTTTGAGATACCATGAACGCCAGACTCATACGTCGTCTCCTCGACCAGCGGCACCGTCATCAAATGCTTGCACTGGTATTTGCTTTCATGGTTGGTAGTTGTCGGAGAGAGGTTGCCTCGCCACGACGTCCATGAGCATGAATCGCCCGTCAAACGACTCGTAATGCCTTGACCAAGCGGCCCGACCATACCGCCGGTTTTCGTCCAGACATAGTCGCCGACTTTATAGTAATGATAGTCATGGTCTGGCGCCCAGGGATCGGCATGGTATTCAGCAGCGAGCCCACTTCTCCAACCGTCCGCTCCAGGGGCATTGCCTTGTCCGCCCGTAGGGGAGTATGGCATCCCCTTGCCTGGAGCCTTTTCCCTATAATCTAAATCCAATCCGTAGTAGTTGCCACTATAGTTGGTTCCGTTATCCAGAAAGAGAGTGTATTCTTTCTCGTATTCGAACCCCTCAATCTTAGTTTCAATGGATACCGACGCACCGCTAGCGACATAATTTACGCCCAGGTCGGTATCGATTACCTCGACGCTCGCATCCCGAACAACCATATATGCGCCGGCGCCGCCCGTCGGCAGCTCCGTGCCGTCTACTTTGATGGTCACCGGATAGGCGTCGTAACCGACATCCTTTGACGCGGAGAGATCGATATTCGTTGAAGCCCCGTAGACGCCGACGCCTTGCTGTGAAAGCGTCAACTTGTTGATGCCGCCCGACGGTTTAGGCCAGCATGCCTCGACAGTGGTAGGCACACCCGATATGTTGGCCGATATGGTCACATTGGTGGAAACGTCTGAACTGACAAAATTTGGGCTAACTGTGACCTCGCCGAGGGAGCCGTTAGGGCCGACTACAAGCGCCGACACACCGTGGAGCGGCTCTTTCAGCCCCTGGTTGTTTACTCTAATAATATCGACCCGGTAATTTCCATCGGCTAAAGCCGGGATAGAACCGTTGTATTCAAACCTATCTTCGACAAAGGCGCCGCCGCCCAGTTTGTTTTCATAGACACTCACGCCGGAAGG
>JAUXNY010000053.1 GCA_030682615.1 Candidatus Aquicultor sp.
GAATTGGCAAAACTGGAAGGATTCGAGTCAAGCGTGCTATATATAGAGATAGACAGTTAAATCGTTGGGACGGCAAGCGCCTGCATGGGCAGGCAGCCGTAGATAAATCGGAACGGATAGGGTGATTAGATTGGCTGACCGAGGAAAACTATTTGGAGTAGGCATCGGGCCTGGTGATACCGAGCTGCTCACCATCAAGGCCGTAAACGTCCTTAAATCGGTCGATATCATATTCTCGCCGCGCTCGGCTCCAAAACGGGAGAGCATCGCTAGGAAAATCGTCGAGCCGGTGCTAAATGGCAAGGCCGAGTTCAAGGAACTTGTATTCCCTATGACCAAGGATAAGGCGGAGCTTGAAAAGCATTGGTCCGAGGCCGCAGACGAAGTCGCGAAGGCGTTGGGCGAGGGCAAGAGCGGAGCCTTCATCACCCTCGGTGACCCGTTCTTTTACAGCACATACATCTACTTGTACAGAAAACTAAAGGAAGAACATCCTGAAATTGAGATAGTAACGTTGCCGGGCGTAAGCTCGCCATTTGCGGCTGCTGCGGCGGCGGGCATACCGATAGCCGTCGGAGACGAGAAGGTCGCCATAGTGCCGCTGCCGGAGGTAATCGGTGAGATTTGGCACTACCTGGAGACATTCGACACGGTCATCATCTTAAAAGTAGGCGAGCGGCTGCGCGCTCTGGTCAAAGTATTGAGCGGTTTCGGCCTTGCGGACAACGCTGTCCTGGTCCAAAAAGCGTCGCATGAAGCGGACGAGAAGGTCGTCATGGGTTTGTCTAAGCTCGATGACGAAGCGCTCGACAACGCCGGGTACCTGTCGACAGTCATCGTCAAGCGCGATGTGGAGTTCGCATAACCGTTGATGTGAAAGCGCGGGCGGCTCGTAAAAAGCCTGCGTCTTTATTGGAATAAAGGTAATATAGATTGTGATGGTATATTTTGTCGGCGCGGGTCCGGGCGACCCCGACCTTATAACGGTCAAAGGAAAAAGCTTGCTTGAGCGGGCGGATATCGTCGTTTACGCGGGTTCGCTCATCAACGAGCGGCTTCTTGAAACGTGCAAGGATAGTTGTGAACTCCATGACAGCGCGGCGCTCAACCTGGATGAAGTAACCGCCATTTATGCGGCGGCCAAAGGCACCGCTAAGACCGTGGTTCGCCTCCATTCCGGCGAGCCCAGCATCTACGGAGCGATAAAAGAGCAGATAGATTGGCTGGTTGCCAATGAGATAGAGTATGCGATTGTCCCGGGTGTCAGCTCGTTTGCGGCCGCGGCTGCGGCGCTCAGTGCGGAGTTGACGTTGCCGGGCATCTCGCAGACGGTCGTCATCACGAGGATGGCGGGGCGCACGCCGGTTCCGCAAGGCCAGGAAATCCATGCCTTGGCGGAGCACAAGCCGACGATGTGCATATTCTTAAGTGTTCAAATGATAGATTCGCTCGTGGGCGAGCTTAAGCAGGGATACCCGAATGATACGCCCGTCGCCGTGGTCGAGAAAGCATCTTGGCCGGATGAGCGCGTCATAAAAGGTACGCTCGGCGACATTGCCTCGAAAGTGAGCGAAGCGGGTATAACCAAGACCGCGATGATAATAGTCGGAGGCGTTCTCGATGGCGCGTACGAGCGCTCAAAACTCTACGACCCGGTATTCAGTCACGAGTATCGCGTAAGCAAAGGTTAGAAAAGGGCAGAGAAGATTAAAAAGGGCAGGCCATGAAATATATGGAGGCGACATAAAGTGAAAATCGCCGTTTTAGCCGTTACCGAGAACGGCCTGATAATCGCAGACCGGATGAAGACCCGGTTCGATGACGAGTTGGAGATATTTGCTCCGCCGGAGACGGGTCGCGACAATCCGTGGCTCTTGGACCTGGTGAGCGAGATATTCTTAGACTATGACGGCCTGGTCTTTATCTCGGCGGTCGGTATAGCGGTGCGGGCGGTAGCCCCGCACCTCAGGGATAAGACCGTCGACCCGGCTATCGTAGTCGTCGATGAGGCCGGGGCGTTTTCTGTGAGCCTCGTCTCGGGGCACATCGGCGGTGCCAACGACCTCGCTATAAAAGTATCCGACGCCGTGGGCGCGATTCCGGTCATAACAACGGCAACGGATATCCACGGAAAACCGGCGCTCGATTTGTTTATGAAAGAGCTGGGCCTCAAGACCGACGATATGCCGCGCCTGACGCGCGTTTCGTCGGGCATCCTGAGGGGCGAGTCGGCGTGTATTTTCGCCGATATCGGCCTGGGGCGCTGGGGTGACCGGGTGAGGGCGGTGTACAGTGTTCGCCCGCTCGACCAGTTGAAACGGTACGGGAGCGCTTACGAGCACGTGGTCATTGTCGTAGATGAGGAGGTGCCGCAGGTGCGGCCCGGAACCTTGATACTAAAAATCCGGCGAGTATATGCCGGTATCGGTTCACGAAAAGGGGTCACTTTGGACGAGGTGCGCGATGCGATTCGGAGCGCTCTGGGTAGCCAAGGCTTGCATCTTCACAACTTGAAAGGCATCGCGAGTATAGATATTAAGAACGAGGAAAAAGCGTTTTATGAGGCGGCGGAGCACTTCGGCGTCGAAGTACAGCTATATCCGGCGGACAAGCTCGATGCCGTTGCCGTCAATAAATCTGATTTTGTGAAAGAGAAAGTGGGTGCTGATGGCGTATGCGAACCAGCAGCGATTCTAGTCTCGGAGGGCGGAACCCTGATACTACCGAAGACTGTGCACGGAAAAGTAACGGTCGCACTGGCCGAGCAGGGATAATAGTAGTCGGCATCGGTCCGGGCGACGAAGCCGATATGACGATAGGCGCGCGCGACGCGCTCAGAGAATGCGATGTCATCGTCGGGTATAAGAGCTACGTAAAGACAATCGAGAAGTATGCGGCGGGCAAAGAGGTCCACCAGTTTGCCATGCGCAAAGAGATAGAGCGGTGCAATAAAGCCATCGAGCTGGCGCAGGCGGGAAAGACGGTCGCCCTTATCAGCAGCGGAGACCCCGGCATCTACGGAATGGCCGGCCTCGTTCTCGAGCTGGCCGCCGATACTGATATAGATATCGAGATATTGCCGGGCGTAAGCGCGGTCAACGCCGCAGCATCCGCGCTCGGGGCTCCGCTCATGCACGACTTCGCGGTCATCAGCCTGAGCGATTTGCTTACTCCCTGGGAAAAGATCGAAAAGCGCCTGCGCGCCGCCGCGACCGCCGATTTTGTAACGGCGCTATATAACCCCAAAAGCATCAAGCGAAACTGGCAGATTAAGACCGCCCAGGATATATTCATGCAGCACAGAGACGCGAAGACCCCGGTTGGTGTCTATATTAAGTCGAATGGTGCGCAGAGTTGCCACATAAGCGACATCTCAACGTTTCTAGATTTACCGATAGACATGAACACCACCATCATCATCGGAAACAGCCAGACCTATGTCTCTG
>JAUXNY010000055.1 GCA_030682615.1 Candidatus Aquicultor sp.
GGTATAGCGCACACGCAGGCGATGATTTCGGCTGGATAATACGAGCGTAAGGTAGTATAGTTAAGATGCGGATGTTAGCGTAACTGTCATTTCGGGTAAATGATTCAGGCCTTACCAGGGGCACCTTACAGTCGCAAAAAAACCGGCTTTTTCACCGATAGTGCTATATGCAAACAAAGGAGAAGCCATATGCCAACAGGCCCTGAGCGGGAGCGCCGCGCCGGCAGGATAACGAAGATATTCACGCCTAGGCGTGGAAGCGCTTCCCAGACAGAGACCGCCTCATCTCGCGCGTTGAGCCGTACCTCAATCGCGTTTATCGCTGTTTTGCTCATTCTCATTGCGCTCGTCGCCATCCTCACGACCATATCGCTTCTCAGGGACACCCAGGCGCCCGCTAGTACCGCTAATACTTCGGTTGCCGTGAATGTGCCGGCCGAGCTGGCGCCACCGCTCCTCAAGGCCTGGGAGTACCAGGCGGGGGGTGCCGTGGTCTCACCGGTAGCCGTCGCTGATGGACTCGTATATGTCGGCTCGGAAGACCATATGCTTTATGCGCTCGACGCGCGAAGCGGCGAGAAGAAGTGGGCCTTTAAGACCGGCAAGCGCATCGCCCGGGCGCCGGTCGTGGCGGGACGCAGCGCTTATGTCAGTTCAAGCGACGGCTACCTCTACGCGCTCGATTCGGCGGAGGGCCGGCAGTTGTGGCGGTTTTCGGCTGCGGCAGACATGAACCTCTCCTCTCCGGTACCGGCGCAGCGAATGCTCTTTGTGTCGGCATGGGATACGACCGGGCGCAATAGCGACAGCAGGGTCATTGCGCTCAAACCCGATGACGGGACGCCGGTATGGGATACCGAGGTGAGCGGGCGGGTCGTCGGGACGCCGACCGTCGGTGTCGGCCAAGTCTACGTCGGCTCGGAGGACGGCGCTATCTATGCGCTCGATTTACTCGACGGCACGGCGCAATGGCGGTTTAAGACGGACGGTCCGGTAAGCGCCTCGCCCCTTGCATACGATGATGTTCTGTATGCCGGTTCGTGGAACGGCACGTTCTATTGTGTTGAAACAGCAAGCGGAAAAAAGAGGTGGGAGTTTTCAGTCGGCAGTGCTGTATATGCAAAACCGGCGCTATCCGAGGGCGTCCTGATTGTCGGCGCCAACAATGGTAAGGTTTTCGCGCTGAATCCACACGATGGTACCAAGCTCTGGGGCTTCGACACCGGCGACGCGATAACGGTGTCACCTGTCATATCGGGCTCCTACGCATATATCACCACGAGCGAAGGGCGTATCGTCGTCCTTGATGTTGCGACAGGTGAGCAGAGGTGGGTCTGCAGCACGTACTCGCCGCTTTATGCCGCGCCCGTCGTGAGCCAGGGCTACCTTTATGTGGGAGCCTCCGACGGCATGGTCTACGCGCTCGGCCGCCAAAACGACGGCTCACCAAAGAAATCTTTCGCTGATGATTCGGCAGTGCTGAGCGCGAGCCATCTCGAGCCGCCGCTTAGTGTGAAATGGCAACTTCAAGCCGGCGACTTGATAGAGGCATCCCCGCTCGTGGCCGGAGATACGATATATACGGGCTCGGACGACGGCAAGCTCTACGCGTTTGATGCAAGGAGCGGCCGCGCGAAGTGGAAGTTTAAGACCGGCCGGCCGATAAGCGCATCCCCAGTCCGGTCGAAGGCCACGATATTCGTAGGGTCGAAGGATGAGTCGGTATACGCGCTCGATGCGGCAAACGGGGTACGAAAGTGGAAGTTCAAGACCGGCGGCAGGCTTTTTGCCGCGCCTGTGGTCTCCGAAGGTATCCTATACTGCGGTTCGGCGGATGGCAAGCTCTACGCGGTCGATGCCGAGAGCGGTAAGAGAATCTGGGTCTATAAGACCGGCGCCCCGATATTCTCATCACCGGTGGCTTATAAGAAGACCGTGTTCGTCGGCTCGAACGATGGTCATATGTACGCCTTCGATACCTCGGCCTGGCAGAAGAAGTGGTCGTTTAAGACCGGCGACCATATCTATTGCGATCCGCTCGTCTACCGCGAGACCCTCTACTTCGGCTCAAACGACGGCAAGCTCTACGCGCTCGACGCGGATACCGGCGCGAAGAAATGGGAGTTTGAGACCGGCTTGGCCATCTATGCCACGCCGGCGGCACACGATGGGGTGCTCTATATAGGCTCCGGCGACCGGAATCTCTACGCGCTCGACGCAGCGACCGGTCAGCTCATCTGGAGGTTCGAGACCGGCGGCCCCATACATGCCAAGGCGCTGATTACGGGCAAGACGGTCTATGTCTGCTCAAACGACAGCAACCTCTACGCGCTCGACATAAAGAGCGGCACCAAGAAATGGCAGCGTGCGATGGGTGCCGACGGGTCGCTTGCGGCGCAAGACGACATGCTCTTCGTAGGGCTGAGCGACGGTAAGCTTGTTGCGCTTGGGGAATAGTAAGCGACGTTGGTTTATGTGTTCGCTAACCTGAAAACAACCATCAACCTCTAATCCCTATCGTAGCTCAGGGCTTTAGCCCTGACCCTCACTCATTACATAAAATGCCGGTTTGCGTTGGCTAGCGCGCAGAATTTGCCGCACATCGTGCAGTTGTGCTCCGCGCCCGGGCTGCGGCTGTCGCGCATTGCCCGCGCATCGTCACCGAATAGAGCGAACGAGAATTGTCTCTCCCAGTCGAGGTCGCGACGGGCACGCGACATATCGAGGTCGCGCTCGGCGACCCTGCCGCGCAGCTTCACGATATCGCCGGCGTGCGCCGCCACTTTGGCGGCCTTGACCCCGATGCGCACATCCTCCTCGTTGGGTAGCCCCAGGTGCTCGGAGGGCGTGATATAGCAGAGGAGGTCGGCCCCGTAGCGGCTCGACATGGCGATGCCGATTGCCGCCGTTATGTGGTCGTAGCCCGCGCCGACATCGGTGACGAGTGGCCCGAGCATATAGTAGGGGGCGCCGCCCGACATCTTCTTCTCGAGGATGATACTCGTCTCTATCTCGTCGAGCGGCACATGCCCCGGTCCCTCGACCATCACCTGACAGTCCATCTCGCGGGCAGCCTCCGCCAGCTCGCAGTTGATGAGCAGCTCCTGAATCTGCGCGCGGTCGAGTGAGTCGGCAATCGCGCCGGCGCGCAGGCCGTTGCCGAGGCTTAAGACCGTATCGTACTTCTTCAATATCTCGACGACTCTATCGAATCTTTCGTAGAGGGGGTTTTCGCGTTCGTTGGCGAGCATCCAGCCGACCATCGTCGCGCCGCCCTTCGAGACAAGGCCCCCGTGACGGTACCCCTGCCGTTTGAGGCGCTCTATCGCGTAGAGGTTGATGCCGCAGTGCACGGCCATAAAGGCCACACCGTCGGCGCACTGGCGCTCGAGCACATCGAAGAGGAGTTCCTCAGTGAGCTTGTTAGGATCGCCGTAGCGCTCGGTCGCCTCACAGAAGGCCTGGTAGAGAGGGACTGTCCCCACGGGTAGGGGAGTGGCTTCGATAATCGTGCGCCGTATCTTATCGAGGTCGCCACCGACACTCAGCTCCATGAGCGTGTCCGCGCCGCTCTCGAGCGCGACCGCGGCTTTTCGAAGCTCAAGGCCGAGGTCGGCTATCTCGGTCGATGTGCCGATGCTCGCGTTGACTTTGCTGCCCAGGCCGTCGCCGATGCCTACCGGCTGCGAGTTCTGTCGCAAGCCGCCGACGATGACCACAGTGCCCTTGGCGATACGTTGTCGCAATATTTCCACGTCGATGCCTTCGGCGTGTGCCACTTTGCGCATCTCCTCGCTGATGTGACCGTCTCTTGCCAACTCAAGTTGTGTCTTCATCTGTACCTCCTGATTTCTATGCATTGAAGCTGATGGCTGAAAGCTTAGAAAAATAAAAAAACCTCAAGCCAAAAAATGGCTTGAGGTTATCGTCCAGATATATCCTCAACCGCCGCACTCCTAGCGCTCGAAAGTCTTTCGCGGCATATCCAGGCAGGTCTTCTGGCTCTGGGATCATCCGAGTACCCGCGCCTTCCCGACCGTCTACTGCTTGCACGGCCAGTGGCATTCTGCAGGTGTCGTCCCCCAATACAGCGGCGGGCCCGCGCCGGGTTTGCACCGGCTTCCCTATTCTCCCATCTCTGGGCACCTGGATATAGGACAATATGTGTTTTCAAACAATTTATATGTTTTTAGTTTTATTGTCAACTAAGCTAAACTCACCGGTATTTTTAAAGATTCCGCTGCCCTTAAAGATTCGACGGCTATCTTTGCTACCTTTCGACCGGATAAGAGCATCCCGCCGAAGGTGGGACCCATGCGCGGTAAGCCGTAAACCGAAGCAACCGCCATGCCGGTTGCCAGAAGGCCGGGGTATACCAGACCGGTCTTTTTCACCAACACATCTTCGGATTCTTCTACCCACATGCTCCCACAGCCCGGCAAACCTAAAACACCGCGCTTCGCTAAGGCGCTAATGACATGGGCATCGTGTCCGGTTGCATCGATTACAAACTTCGACTCGATCGCTACCGGGTCAACGCAGGTTATGGCTCGCGGTAGCGAAGCCACCGCGTTCCAGTTAATCACAGCGCCCTGCACAACCTCATTACGGACAACCAGGTCTTCAAATCTGGTCGCGTTTATTACCTTTGCCCCGGCATCGCACGCGGCTGCAATCAACCTGGAACACGCATGGGGACCATCGGCGACATAAAGGCCGGCACTAATCTCTTTGTTGGGCACGCCCAGCTCATTTAATACTTCTTGGGCGGGTGCGCGAACGGTTAGCTTGTTCATGAGATAGCCGCCTATCCAAAAACCGCCTCCGAGATAATTATTGCTTTCAATAACAAGCGTTTTTAATCCGGCGTTGGCCATATCCATTGCGGCTATCAAGCCACTCGGTCCGGCTCCGACCACAATAACATCGCTCTCGACATAATCCATAAACTCTTCCATAAACTCACCAACGATAGCTCTTGTTACCGCGGCTTCGCCCACAGGGGCAAATATTCTTTCTTCCATTTGTAAATACCTCCTCAAGTTGCTTTGCGCATCTTCTATCGCATTCTTTTCTTATCCTGCCCAATAAAACAAAAAAGCCGCACCAATAAAAGGTGCGGTTTCTAAGTCTCTTAATAATGCTGCAGCAACTGCAGTATTAAGCCGTACACCTCCCTTCGCAGGTATTACCCAGATCAGGTTCATACGGTCGCCGGGTCATACCCAGCCTCTCAGCTGCTAACAGCAGCTCCCGCGCAACTATTCTTTTTCATCATACTAATGGCAAAAAATATAGGCGTCAATATAATCTGCCAAGATGTTACTAGTCCATAGTAATTGAAGAGAGAATGCTTCGGGTATTGCGGTGATTAAGGCAGATACGGCAATTCTAGATGCGGTGTGCGATTAATGTTTGATAGCGGCGACGCCGAGTCGTCGCGCACCCTTAACCCCGCAACCCCTCCAGCTCCGCGCTGAGCGGTAGCTCTAAACCGTGTGCCTCAAGAAGTTCTTTATCGACCAGCAGCTCCCGCGTCGGGGCGTCCGCGACGATTTTTCCGCCCGAGAGGATGACCGAGCGGTCGCAGGAGCGCCAGGCGAAATCGAGGTTGTGGGTGGCGATTATCATGGTGTGGCCGAGGCCGAGCATGAGCGACTCCAGGCGTTTTCTGGCTCGTGGGTCGAGGTTGCTGGTCGGCTCATCGAGTACTAGAATCTTGGGGTTCATCGAGAGCACGGTAGCGAGCGCCACCCGCTTCTTCTCACCGAAGCTTAAGTGATGCGCCGAGCGGCTCGTCGCCCAGAGCATGTCGACTACCTCCAGGGCATCTTTTACATGCGCGGCGACCTCAGCTTCCTTCAAGCCCTGGTTTATCGGGCCAAACGCGACGTCGTCGAAGACGGTCGTTAAGAAGAGCTGGTCGTCCGGGTCTTGAAAGACGAGACCGACGAGGCTTCGAATCTTCTTAAGGTTCTGCTTGGTCGGCGCGAGGCCATCTAGCAGAAGCTCGCCCTCGCCCCTGAGCGTCCCGTTCAAGTGCATCAGAAAGGTCGATTTTCCGGCGCCGTTCGGGCCGAGCAGCGCGACGCGCTCCCCCTCGCGCACCGCAAGGTCGATGCCTTTAAGCGCGGCGGTCCCGTCCGGGTATCTATATGTCAAGCCGACCGCTTGTATTATAGTATCTAAAACAGTATGCAAAACAGTATCCAAAATCTAGAGCCTCCAGAATAAAATAATTGAGAGCGTCGCGAAAAAGAGCACGGTGAACACTGCGTCGCGCGCCGCAAACGCCGGCACCTCGAGGGTCTTTATTGTCCCGTCGTAGCCTCGCGCCGACATCGCCGCGTAGACCCGCTCGGCGCGCTCGTAGGAGCGGATAAAGAGGCTCCCCACCATCTGCCCGATGACCTTGAGGTGCCAGATACGGCTACCGCCGAAGGCGCGTGCGTCCCTGGCGCGCATCATCGTCTTGACCTCGCTCGTGAGCACCCACATGAAGCGGTAGAGAAACGAAAAGAGCATGGTTAAAACCTGCGGCACCTGGATAAGCTCGAGTCCCTTCACAAACTTCGGAAACGGCGTTGTCGAGTAGAGAAGTATCGTGGTCAGTACCGAAAGCCACGATTTGATGAGCGCGTTGAAGAGGGTGTAGAGACCCCCGTGCGTTATCGTGTAGTTCGCAAACCCGAGATTGTAAGCGTCTGGGTGGGGCTTGTCCGGCATAAACACCAGGAGCGCCCCCGCAAAGAGCACGAAAGGGAGGACGATGAGTGAGCGCTTTACGCCAAAGGTGAGCGGCACGCCGGCAAAAATATAGAGCAGGGTTATCGCGGCGAAGTACAGGCCGAAGCGCCAGACTTCCGCCGCCGGAGTGAGCACGACCGCTAGGATAAGCGCGACTAGCGCGACTGTTTTAGTCCGCGCGTCCAAGTGGTGGATAGGGGAGTCGGCGTATGCGTAAAGCTCGAATGAGTAAGTATGGGTATGCCGGTGCGCTTCTTGACGCTTTTTATCGGCCGTTTCCTCGTGCACGTGCTGGTGGTAGTGGGCATGGCGATGCGTAACCGCCCCGTGCGCGTGGTCGTGAAAGTGTATCTCATCGTCATGGTCATGCTCGTGCTCCGAATCCATCGCTCAGACTCCTATGGTGTTGCGCACCCGTTTCTAACCGGTCTCTCCACCCACCTGCCGGCGCCTTGCAATACTGGCTAGACCGAAACCGACGCCCAGCGCGACACCTACGCCCAACAGGCCGGCCAGGCCGGTCGCCAGCCACTCGTTTTGCAGCCCCGGTATGGCGTAGTCGGGAATGAGCGAATTAAAAAGGCCCGTTTCTTTCCCGATGAAACCAAGGTCGTGCGCGACCCGCTCCAGACCGTCGGGAAACGAGGATGCGAGCGGTGAGAGAAAGACCGCG
>JAUXNY010000058.1 GCA_030682615.1 Candidatus Aquicultor sp.
TAGACTGGTGATATTATGTTAAAGGTGACGAAACCGGGCACATATGACTATGTATTGGCTCTTGCGACCATCGTAATCCTCGTCGCGCTCTCCGCGGTCTTTATCTAGGGCACCTTGGAGAGCTGGAGCAATAGCATAAGCAATCCGGACTGGACGAAAGGCTGGCTTTACGCCGATTATCTCAGCCGGATGAACGCTTATGTCTATCCGTTTGTCGTCGCGCTCGTGCTTGCTTTGTGTATGTGCATACCGAAGAGGTTTGTCCCGCGAACCTATCTACTCCAGTCGAGCCTCGTTATTCTGGCTTTAAGCACTACGGTCGGGATCTTGTGGGGATTTTCTTTAGGACTAGGGTTTTTGCTGTTGGTCTCGGCCGTGATGCAGCTGGTGGTGGTCGTGCTGACGGGCGCGCGCACGGGCACTCTCGTATTTGAGCGGGAAGGCGCGCTTGTCCAGTTAGGCTCGGCCCTGCTTCATCTCGGTTTCGTAGTCTTCGTGCTCGACCTGGTGTTTGTCACCGATATCCAGCGTCATCTCGGTATCTTCTGGTTTGCGACCGCGCTCATCACAGTCGGGACCGTGATGTCGTTTTACCCGAGAGAGATAGCCTCGTTAGCTCGCCGTTCAAAGCAGGACTAGGATATTCTCTTTACTTGATGCTCATTTATTGAGAAAATCAGGGTAAGGATTTACTGTAAGGAGTGATTTGATGGCTAAGCGGAAAGCAAAGGGAAGACCACCCGCAAAACCTCAACCGAAAGTTAACGTTAAGACCGGCTCAAGCACGAGCCGCACGGCCGCGATAGCGGTGATTGCAATCTCACTGGCAGTGCTGGTGTTTTATGCACTGCAATCGGGAGGGACGAATCAGGCGTCGGACAATGCCGGAGTGACTCCTGTCAATTCGAGCCAGCCGCAAGCACCGGCTATGACGGGCGTGGACGTAAAGACGGTCGGCACAATCGATGCTTCGAAGGCTAAAGTGGCGACGTTTAAGCTGGTCGAGTTGTCGGGCACAGATTGCTTTGAGAGTGTCGCGGCTCAGTTTCAAATTATCGGCGGTATCGGTCAAGTGAAGGCCGATTACGATAACCAGCTCTGCGAAGTACAGTATGACGCGAGCAAGGTGAGCGAGGCCAAAATTATCGAGGCTCTCGGAAAATCGAACCATCCGGGGCAAGTCTCTAGCCAAGCGATAACATCTACCGAGCCGGCGCAGGTTAGCGTTGAAGATACACAGAAGTAGGCATAGGTTTGCCTTTAGTAAATAAGATAAAGACAGCGGCTCACTCGAGTCGCTGTCTTTATAACGGCATGATTTAACGGTGTAAATCATGTAATATTCCTAAGCGTGTCTTCGCCTAGTTTGCGACCTCTATTATCTCCACCTCGAACCGCAGCTCTTTACCGGCCAGCTCATGGTTGAAATCGATGCTGATGAACTCAGCGTTAATATCGAGAATAGTCCCGACGAGCATTTCACCTTCCGGGTCCTTGCCGGGAACCTTGTCGCCCGCGTGTATGTCGGCTTCTTTAGGGATATCCTTACGCGGCACGCGAATTATTTTTTCCTCCGTGTGTATCCCATAGGCGTCTTCGGGAGCAACGGTTATTGATTTATTGTCGCCCTTTTTTAGGCCATCCATCTCATTTTCGAGGCCGACTATAAGGCTGCCTTCGCCTTGTACGTAGGTCATGGGCTTGCCGTCTAGGGTCTCATCCATTAGGGTCTCATCGTGGAAAAGCTTGTATGCGAATGTCACTGTCGACCCTTTCTTGATAAGCATAATCGAATCCTTTCTCGTAAAAATCAGGCTGAACTTAAAAATCGGGTACTTGACCCGATTCGTCTGATAACTTCTATTGTCTGGTTCTATATCCTATCGCTAAAGTGCTGTTATGTCAATTTTCGAACGTGTTTGACCCGAATTGCGGGCAAAAGAAAAAGGGCTCGTGTTGAGCCCTTTGACAATGCGTTGGTTTAGCCAAAAATCCAGCCGCCATACTCCGCGAAGTAATAGGCGGGGTCGGTCAGGTATTTCTTGGAGTTGGCGAGGAGGTCGTAGTGTTGCTGCTCTTCAGCCACCATGAAACGGAAGAAAGTCTCGACGCGCTCATCGTCGGCTTCCTCAAGCGCCTTCTCATAAAGCTCGTAGCTGCGCGTCTCCATCGTGAGCGCGATGTCGTATATGTCGATATCATCAGCCAACGGTTCGACACCTTTTTCGGTGTTTTTCATCCGGTCTTCGACCAGTTTTTGAATGCGGTCGGTAAGGTCGAGGCGGCACTCCGTCGCGATATCGAAGTCGCCGTTTCCTAAGAGATGGTCGTTGAACGCCACGATTTTTCGTGTGTGCTCGACTTCCTCATCCGCGAGAAAAACGAGGACTTTTTTTGCAAAAGGATCGGTTACTTTGTCGACGAGTTGACGGTAAAACACCTCACCGTTGTGCTCGAATTCGAAGGCTATGCGCAGCGCGTCACAGTATGCTTGTTCCACTAACATCATTCCTTTCTCAAGACCTCTATGGAATCAATCTAAAGATTAAGCTTGACGAAGATCATTAGATTATTATACCAAGCGCTCGGCAAATTTGCTTCACGCGCCGAGCAGCGGGTTAGTTGATTTACTGCCTGCCTCCATATAATACCCAGAGTCCTGGGAAATTTATCATGGGAAAGAGGACGTAGGATGGAATATAATTGACCTAGCGGTCGAAATTTGAGTCTGGTCATAGGCCAAATTCTGCAGCACAAGATATTCGTAGGCAAGTTAAACGCGCGAGAGATAATAGCGAGCACGATGGATTTCGCGCTGAATGGGTTGAGGAAGGCTGATGAGGGTTAGGATTTCGGCGATTTCGGCGATTGCGCTGGCATTGGCACTGCTATCGCTGGGCGTCTTCGCTGAGGCCGGACAGAAGAATCGCTATATTGAAGCGTCGGGTGCGCTCGAAGATAAAATCTTCGTTGTGAGTGTGCCGGCTGAGCTGGCGTTGCTCACGGCAGAGGCAGGGGGGGGCGCGGCGAGTATGTCGGCACCGGCTCGGTCGAACAAACCCGTGGGTCGTGTGGACGCCGTCAAGGTCGAGCCTGGTGCGATAGTCAAGCGCGATGAAGTGCTTTTTTCGATCGCGGGGGAGCTTGCCGTGGCTAATCTCGATAGGGCGCAGGCGCAGTATGAGCAAATCGTCGCGACAATAGAGAGCCTGGAGGGGACGCGAGGCGATCTAGCTAAGGGCATGGACAAGATAAAAGAAGGCAGTTCTACCGTCAATAAGAAGGTGCGCGTGTTGAAGAAACGGCGCGACCAGGCCGAGGTGGGTTTGTCGCTTGCCGGCAAGCTCAAAGACGCCTCTGAAATCAAGGCCGGGGCATCGGGCAGGGTGCGCGAACTTAAAGCGAGCGAGGGAATGGTCGCCTATCCCGGGCAGAGGTTGATGCTCATAGCGAACGAGCAGACGTTGCGACTCGATGTGTATCTGCCCGTCGATGAGGCGGTTCTGGTCGAGGCCGGGGATGACGTTGAGGTAAGCGTCGATGCCCGTCCCAGGCATGTTTTTAAAGGTAAGGTCGCCGGGGTAGGCGGCAAAGCGATCTTTGCCCCGTCTAATTCGGCCTCGGGCGAGCTTGAGCTTATTCGCGTTATGCGCGTTTTAATAGATGTCGTCAACGAGGACGGCATTTTAAAATCCGGCATGCCGTCCGATGCGCGGATAGCAGTCGCAAAGTGATTATTAAATACCCAGTCGAAGAGGAGGAATGATGGTTATGCATAAGAAGCGCGCGATGATTCCCCTGGTGCTCGTCTTGATTATCACCGGGGCTTTAGCCTGGTATTACTATTATGGGGAAGGAGCCGCATCAAGCAATGGGCGGATAGAAGGCTCAGGCACCCTAGAAGCGGTCGAGTTCAATCTGGGCGCGCAGGTCGCGGCCAAGGTGGTAGATGTGAAGGTCGAAGAGGGGGCGGTCGTGAAGAAGGGTGACGTCCTGGTCGCCTTAGATGATCGAGTCTTGAAAGATGCGGTATTGGCGGCGCAAGCCGGGGTCGAAGCCGCCCAGGCGACCGTCGACGACGCGGATACGAGTGCCGGGCTTAAGATAGCGAAAGCTCAGCTGAAGCAGGCCGAAGCTACGTTATCGATCGCTAAGATTCAGGAGTCGTATGCTACTATCGCCCCGCCGGTCGATGGGGTCGTATTAAGCCTGCCGATTACCGAGGGCGAGGTGGCCGCTCCGGGTGCGACCATGGCCGTCGTGGGTAGGCTGTCGTCTCTTGAGTTGACCATATACGTCGACCAAAAGGAGCTGGGCAAAGTCAAGGTCGGCCAGAAGGCATCGGTAAATGTGGACGCGTTTTCGAAGAAAGAGTTTTCCGGAAAAGTGGTCGAGATAGCGTCTGAAGCCGAGTTCACCCCGCAGAACGTTCAGACCAAAGAACAGCGATCGAGTCTGGTTTTCGGCGTGACCGTCAGTGTCGACAACGGCTCCGGCGACCTGAAACCGGGCATGCCGGCGGATGCGGTTTTGAAATAGTATAAACGGGTGGGCGTGGGATTAGGTTATGAATGAGCACATCATAGAGACCGAAAATCTTATAGTGGATTTCCCCGGCGTGCGCGCTGTCGACGGCCTCAATATCAGCGTGAAAGAGGGCGAGATATTCGGCCTGGTCGGACCGGATGGCGCGGGCAAAACGACTACGATTCGCGCACTGTCGACCATCTTAAAGCCGACATCCGGCAGTATTTGGTTGTGGGGCAACGATATCGTGCGCGACGCGAGCGCCGCGCGGGGACGCATCGGGTATATGTCGCAGCGGTTCAATCTCTACGGGGATTTGACGGTCGAGGAGAACTTACGTTTTTTCGCGGAGTTACACGGCCTCTCGGACAGTGAACGGACAAGCCGCACCAAAGAACTTTTACGCTTTGCCCGCCTTGAAGAGTTCACCGGCCGGCAAGCCGAGTTCCTTTCCGGCGGGATGAAGCAGAAACTCGCTTTGGCGTGCACGCTTATCTACCAGCCGGACATCCTCTTTTTAGATGAGCCGACGACCGGCGTCGATCCTGTAAGCCGGCGCGAGTTCTGGGCGATACTTTCCGAGCTCCGGAGCCGGGGGTTGACCCTGTTTGTCTCGACACCATACATGGACGAGGCAGAGCGCTGCTCGACGGTCGCCTTTATGGACGCCGGCAAAATCAGGGTTAGCGACAGCCCGAAGGCCATAAAAGGCGCGTTCAGCGGAGAGGTCGTCGAACTAATCGCGACGCCGCAGCGAGCGGCCCGCGACCTCGTTCAAGGCCTGTCCTATGTTCGCGATGTGGAGATATTTGGCGAGCGCTTGCATCTGACAGTCGATGACGCGACTGAGGCTGAGCGCAGGCTCCGACTCGACCTCGCGGGTAAAGTGGAGGTCGCTTCGGTTAAAACTAAGGCACCATCGATGGAGAGCGCGTTTATCGCGATGATAAAGGCCGGCTCAATCGGCAGTTTAGACAGCGGGGTCACCCATGAAGATGATTAAGGCTATCGCGCGAAAGGAATTCATACACGTCATCCGCGACCCGCGGACGCTCGTCATCATCTTGATTTTGCCGCTGTTCCAACTATTGATGTTCGGATACGCGCTCAGTTTTGATATCGATAACATCCCGACCGGTGTTTATGATAGCGACCAAACCGCCACGAGCAGGAGGCTTGTCGATAATTTCTCCAGCTCGGGGTATTTTAATATCAAGGCTCGACCCGCGCAGGCCGATTTTGCAGCGCGGCTCGACGACGGCAGTATCAAAGTAGCGATAGTCATACCGCAAGGCTTCGAAGAGGACTTGCTCTCGGACGAAAAGGCTAAGCTTCAGGTAATAGTAGATGGTTCCGACCCGACGCTGGCGCGGGTAGGCGTTGGTTACTCATCGGCGATAATAGGGCGTTTCTCGTCAAAGGTGACCGCCGAGTCGCTCTATCGCAGGGGAGTCGACATAACGCGCAGCCAGGTGCCGGTACAGGCGAGCAGCAGGGTGTGGTACAACCCCGAACTGCGCAGCGTCAACTATATCGTCCCGGGACTGATAGCCCTGATTTTGATGACGGTGACAACGATTACCATCTCACTGGCTATCGTTCGCGAAAAAGAGAAGGGCACGCTCGAAAACCTCATCATATCGCCGATAAAGAGCTGGGAGCTGATTTTGGGAAAAATCGCGCCTTATGTGTTAATCGCTTTTGTTGAAGCGCTGCTTATAACCGCCACGGGGATGCTCTGGTTCAATGTGCCGATGAACGGCAGCCTGCTCTTGCTCTTCCTGGGCCTGGTTATCTACGTTGCGGGCACGCTCGGCTTGGGTTTGGTCATATCCGCCGCAACCGATTCGCAACAGGTGGCGAGCTTCGCCGCGTTCATGGCCACGTTCTTGCCCTCGTTCTTGCTGTCGGGCTTTGTCTTCCCGATTAAGAGCATGCCGCTCGTCCTGCAATTGTTCACATATTTAGTCCCGGCGAGGTACTTTATCGTCGTGGTCAGGGGCATCTTCTTGAAGGGTACGGGCCTTGGCGTGCTGTGGCCGGACTTTTTGGCGCTGACTGCTTTCGCCGCGCTTACGATTATCGTCGCTTCGGTGCGGCTGAGGAGGGCGTTTGCATGAGGCGCATCTTAATGCTCGCCAAGAAAGAGTTCATACAGCTCAAGCGAGACAAGCGGATGATACCGCTGGTATTTATCGCCCCTCTTATTCAGCTGCTCCTTTTTGGCTATGTGGTGCAGACGGAGATAAAGAACATAGACATGGTCGTAGTCGACAGCGATCGCTCCGCCGAGAGCAGGGTGTTGACGGAGAAATTCGTCAATGCCGGCTATTTCAAGATAGCCGCGCGTGTCGACGGGGAGGGGCAAATCGCCGAATATATCCGCGCCGACGAAGCGACAATCGGCGTGATAATACCGAGCGGCTACCGGGACGCCATCGCGAGCGGGCGCACGGCGGAAGTGATGCTCGTCGTCGACGGCTCGGATTCTAATGCCGGCGTTCAGGCGCAGCAGTTCGCCGTGCGTATAATCGCGTCGCGCTCCCAGGAATTGATGGAGGAGCGGCTCTCGGCGGTGAGGGCGATTGCGCCCAAGATATCAACGGTCGAGCCGAGGATAAGGGTCTGGTACAACCCCGACCTCAAGAGCGTCAATTTCATGATACCGGGCCTGATGGGGCTTATCATCACGATTATCACTACGCTCGTGACCTCGCTCGCTATCGTCAAAGAGCGCGAGCGCGGCACCTTGGAGCAGCTCATAGTATCGCCCATAAGCCGCGCGGAGCTGATATCGGGAAAGATACTGCCGTTCGTGCTGATAGCGTTTATCGAGATAGGTTTGGTGTTGGCGCTGGGTATCGGCTGGTTTGGCGTCCCATTCAGGGGGAATGTATTTCTGTTGCTGCTATTGTGCGTCGCGTTCTTGTTTACCACCGTCGGGCAGGGGCTTTTTGTCTCGACGGTTTCGCGGACGCAGAACCAGGCGCTCATGACGACCTGGTTCTTTATGATGCCCGCAATGATGCTCTCGGGTTTCATCTTCCCGATAGCGAACATGCCGGTGGTCATCCAGTGGTTCACATATGTTGTGCCGCTCAGATATTTTCTGGTCATCGTGCGCGGGATATTCCTGAAGGGTGTCGGCATCGGGGCGCTCTGGGACGAAGCGCTCATGCTTATGCTGCTCGGTGTTTTGATTTTCGGGGTGAGCGTTTTGAGATTTAAGAAGCGGTTTGCGGATTAGACGCCGGTGAGTTGCGAATAAGGCCGGCTATGTGTCGAGCAGTGATAGACAATATATAATTCGAAAGAGTGTGGCGTATGTCTAACGGGAATTCCATAATCGTCGATGGGTTGACCAAACAGTTCGGCGATTTCAAAGCGGTAGACAATATATCGTTCGAGGTCAAGCGCGGTGAGATATTCGGTTTTCTGGGGCCGAACGGCTCCGGGAAGTCGACGACGATACGCATGCTCTGCGGTATTCTCGAGCCGAGCGGGGGGCGCGCCGAGGTCTTGGGCTTCGACGTGGCGACCCAGGCCGAAGAGATTAAGCGCCGCATCGGCTACATGTCTCAGAAGTTCAGCCTCTATAACGACCTCACGGTCATGGAAAACCTCGACTTTTTCGGGGGCATATACGGACTCAAAAACGATAGGCTGGCGGAGCGCAAGGATTTCGTCATAGAGATGGCCGGCTTAAAGGGGAGAGAAAACGAGCTTGCGCAAAATCTTTCGACCGGCTGGAAGCAGCGCCTCGCCTTGGGGTGCGCGATAATACACGAGCCCGAGATGGTCTTTTTGGATGAGCCGACCGGTGGCGTCGACCCCGTTTCGAGACGTAATTTCTGGGATATGCTCTATCGCATGGCCGAAGGCGGCACCACGCTTTTTGTCACGACACACTATATGGATGAAGCCGAGCATTGCCACCGCTTAAGCTTCATCTACCAGGGCGATATTATAGCGCTGGGTACGCCGGACGAGGTCAAGCGCGACCACGCGACCGGTGCTATCATCGAAATCGATATAGGCACGTCGCCGGAGGCGCTGCGCGCGGTCGCCGGTTCACCCGGGGTTATCGAGGCATACTTCTATGGCGCCAACATTCACGCCAAAGTCGACTCGGCCGAAATCGACGGGCCGCGTATCGAAACTCATCTTAGGGGCCTCGGCTATACAGGCTCTACGCCACAGGAAGTAAAGCCGAGCCTGGAGGATATCTTCGTCGACTTAATCGAGCACGCCAGGTAGCATCGACGAAACCTGTCTGCTGATAGCCTATACGTACGGGTAGAGCTTTCTCTTGAAGTCCCGCAGCTGGTTAAATATCTTAAAGTGCTTCGTCTCATCCATAATCAAGTAAGAGAGGAGGTGGCGGACGACGAAGTGCCTGCTTTCTTCAAACTCGGCCTCCCCAAGCGTTATCGAGTCTTTTTCGATTTGGATGTGCGCGTCGAGAAGCTCCGAGATATTTCCGAGCTCATCCGGGGTCAGCGTGATAGTCCCGTCGAGCGCTTCCTTGATGAAGTTGAGAATCTCGATGTGTTTCTGGGAGTCGGTCTTTACGAGTCCGGCCATCAACTTGACCATGGCGTTATCGCTCGCGTCGATGATCTTTTCGCAGCTCGCTATCGTATCATCTTCGAGACGAAGCCACTTTTCGACGCCTTCTTCGAAATATTCCCTGCGTTCCACTGCGGCCATGATTATTCCTCCCTAAATCTTGCCCTTATAACCTGAACGAGCATATAGCGTGCGATTTGCCTTCATCTTTACCCGGAAAACGTGGTTCTCACACCTTCCACGTGATTTCGCGATATCGGATGTTTGGCGGTGATAATCTCTGGTTTTTGCTACAATTGTCTTCAGTAGACTCGCTTTAATATTGGAGGATATCGATGATACCGAAGGTAGACCCCGGTCTTTGTATCGGGTGCGGAAACTGTGAGCTGCTTTGCCCGCGCGTATTTACGGTCCATAACGACGGGATATCGTATGTTATAAAGGACTCCGATTGCGAGGAGGAGGGCTGTTGCGAAGAGGCGGCTGAGGAGTGTCCCGCAGGTGCGATCAAGCTAACCGATGAGCGGCCTTCGCAATAAACCAAGTGCCAAGTACATGATTTCTAAGACTGATAAACGAACCAGCAGACAGACGGACAGATAGATTAATAGATTGATAGACAGACGAGGCGGTGATAGGTGAAGAGCACCCAAACAGCAAAGCACGCCGGAGAAATCATCAGGAGACTGAAAGACGAATACAGGAACGCAGGAATCGTTCTTAATTATTCTAACGACTTTGAGCTGTTGGTGGCGG
>JAUXNY010000062.1 GCA_030682615.1 Candidatus Aquicultor sp.
GCACCGTCTCGACAAGGACACCTCCGGCCTCATGATAGTCGCCAAGAATGATATGTCTCACCAAGCGTTAAGCGGTGAGCTCAAAAATCGTAAAATAAAACGCACCTATCTCGCCTTAGTGCACGGCGCCTTCAAAGAGAGCGAGGGCACTGTCGACGCGCCGATAGGACGGAGCCCGAAGTTTAGGCAAAAGATGTCCGTAACCGGTGTGGCGAGCCGCGATGCCGTAAGCCACTATAAGGTCTTAGAGTCTTTTGGCGATGACTACAGCTTAGTCGAAGTAAAACTTGAGACCGGTCGCACGCATCAAATCCGCGTCCATATGAAGCACATCAACCACCCGGTAGTCGGCGACCCCGTTTATGGGTCGGGTCGCGCAAAAAGGGATTTGGGGCTTACGAGGCAGTTTCTCCATGCGTACCAGCTCGAACTCACACACCCCAGGACGAAGGAGTCTCTAAACTTCGAGGATTCAATCCCACCTGAACTGCAACTCATCTTAAACGAACTGCGCCGCATGTATTTGAGGCAGACCACGCGCTAGTATAACCGCGCCTGTTTGTTCCGTCTTATAATTAGCCAAAAATCAGGTTGTCAACGCGGTCGCCGAATCGCAAAAAAATATTGACGACCTCGAAATAAATCTCTATTCTATATATTGTTTGTTTACTGAGTAAGCTTGCGCTAACTATTCGAGCAGCTGTTTTCAGCCTTTTCAAAAATTAGAGCAGGCTTTTATAATTCGAACGATTGCGCGGTCATAAAAAATTATTGAGTATTGGGCATTTTAGCGTTATCATAATCTGGTTGACTTTTAATAGTTAGAACGATTTATCGCAGCTTATGGGGAGGTCTGTTGGAAAAACCGGCTCTGTTTAAAATCCTATCCAGTCCCTGGATCGGTATAAAGCGAACAGTGTGGACCAGCCAGACCGTGTAATAGAGAGGCTTTCGCGGAAAGCCGTGATCTCGTTCAATCAATAAAAGGTTTCGATGTTGTGAGGAGATGAGATGACAGCGGAGTGTACCGGCATGGCTGGTGTTGTCGTTTCCGGAAATAAAAATGAAGTGCGATGCGACACTTATTCCAATTCGAAATGGGGTGGTCTAAGCGGTTGCTTGTATTATAAAGCGCGGAATGGCTGTGACGCGGTCGAAGACGCGCATTATGCAGCCGCATGTAGACTGCGCATCGGATTGGCACTTAGTTTGAGCACGTGTTAGCAGTCCAATAAGGATTTCTGGATATTAAGAAACTTTAGTTGGGTTGAAATAGACCAAGAGAGGATTGAGAGATGAACAAAGGTAACCATTTGATTGTGGACATCCACAACCAGGCGTTTGACGTGCTGGTTGACGACAAGAAGCTTTTGGAGACAATCGTTAACGCGGCGAATGAGGTCGGCGCAAATATTATAAATCAGTCGAGGTATCATTTTGGCCATAATTCTTCACCCGGATGCACCGCATTTGTGATGCTCGATGAGAGCCATGTTTCGGTCCACACTTACGCCGACGACGGCAAAATGGCCCTTGACGTGTTTACTTGTGGAGCTACCAGCTGCGAGAGGATTCTCCGGTCGATTTGCAGGCAGCTCAATATAAAAGAAGAGGACGTCGTGGCGAGGCACGTGCCGCGCTTCTAATAAGTCCAACCCGAGACAAGGGGACTTTATGTTACTCGAATAATCTCTCCGCCTTCGTGAGGCGGGGAGACTTTTTATTAATGCACTAATCGTTGATTTTGGGTACAATAAGCACGGGGAAAAAGGCTATAAGGGGGACTCAAAATTCATGGTGTCGCACGACCGTGTCGAGCAGCTCGAGCGCGACCTTCACATCAGTGAGGAGACGGTAAGAGTGCTCTACGACCGCACGAAGGAGCTTGAGCGAATTGCCAGGGCCGCAGATAAATACAGGCGGCTACTGTGCGGAGGTTCCTGCAATTCCGAAATCGAGGAATACAGGAAAATCGTCCGTGAATTGGATCACGCTCTAAAAAGCTTAAATGGCAGCGGTCGCAAGACCAAAGTATAACCGGCTCATGCTAATCCAAACCGACCTTGTATTTACGCACCCGTAGATTATCCTACTTGTGTTCTAGGACTCTCATAATAAATACCTTCAAAATGCGCGGATGGGGTTGAGCTATGCCGCGGTATTTTTGGCGCCGCGTGTGCTAAATAGGTCTCATCAAACATGAAAGACTTAAAAGAACAGAGATGTTCGCTTGAATGTATTGCAGGCGCGCGTGGTTTTAGGGATAGAAGGTCTTGCGTGTATAAAGGTATAATGGGTTTAAGATTTAGTGGTTGAGCAGATTAAACCGGCAGTGCGGAGGTGTGGATGTATACGTTGGTACCCTTTAATTTTCTAGGAATTTCCGAGCATGGCTCTTTCGAGGAGTCCAAGGTCGTTGTTCTGCCGTTTCCTTACGATTCGACGACGTCTTTCCGGGGAGGCACACGTGAGGCTCCGCTGGCGATAATCAACGCTTCTCGTCAGGTAGAACTCTACGACGACGAGCTTGAGACCGAGATTTGCGACAAAATAGGAATCCATACGTTCGGTGAAATCATGCCGAACATGGCGGGGCCCAAGTATCAGACCGAGGTGGTCAAGAGTGTATTTCTCGACGTGCTCGGCGCCGGCAAATTTCCGGTGATGGTCGGCGGCGAGCACTCGCTCTCGCTTGGAGCCGTACAAGCCGTCAAAGATTATCACCCGGATGTCAGTGTGCTCCAGCTCGACGCCCATGCCGATTTGCGTGAGGAATACGAGGGGACGCATTATTCGCATGCTTGCGTTATGAAGCGCATCTA
>JAUXNY010000070.1 GCA_030682615.1 Candidatus Aquicultor sp.
TGGTATCGAGGTTGCCGCGAACATCTTTTATCTTCAAATCGGGCCGGCGGTTGAGCACCTGGGCGATACGCCGCAAGCTGCTCGTTCCCACAATTGACCCGGCGGGAAGCTCATCGAGGTTTTTGTTTTCTCTGGCGATGAGAACATCGCGAGAGTCTACGCGTTTCAAGAACGCGCCGAGCACGAGCCCTTCGGGAATTTGCGTCGGCACGTCTTTGCTGCTGTGCACCGCCAGATCGGCCTCGCACTCTAGCAGGGCCGTCTCGATTTCTTTAACAAAAAGACCCTTATCGCCGATTTTCGATAGGGGTGCGTCCAGAATCTTGTCACCCTGGGTCTTGATTATCTTTAGCTCGATATCGACGCCGGCCTTCTCTTTAAGGGTCGCGGCAACGTGATTCGATTGCCAAAGGGCCAGCTTGCTCCCACGGGTTCCCAGGATGTATTTATTGTCTTTCGCCATTTAACCACCTATCTTCAAGCTCAAACTTTATTTTGTCGTCGCCTAGACGCCTATCACCTGTCAACTCTGCTTTAATTCCGCCTTCGCCAAAAAGCCGGGCGAGTCGTCCTGCTCCTCTTCTTCTTCGAGGTCGAATAATAAGCGGAACGAGTCGACGTATTGATAACCGTCTTTTCGATTAGAGTATTCCTTGGTCTTCACGATTGGCTTGTGAAGAATCTTGTTGACTATCGCGCAGGTCATCGCATTGAGCGTATTGATTTCCGACTCGGTCAAGTTGGGCAGTTTGCGCAGGTGCTTCTCGAGCTCTTGTTTCCTGATAAGCTCGGCGTGATGCCTGAGGCTCGCTATCGCCGGCGCCACTTCGAGAGTGCTCAACCATGCGCTGAAGTGGCCCACCTCATTGTCGACAATCGCCTCGGCGATTTCGGCGGCCTTCTTCCGCTCTTCCAGATTGGTCTGGACTACGGAATCAAGGTCGTCGATATCGTAGGCGAAGACGTTATAGATATTGGCGACTTCCGGGTCTATATCGCGCGGCACCGCTATATCGATAAAGAATATCGGCTTGTTCTTGCGTTTGTGCATTACCTGCGTGACGTGCCCTTTGCTGACAACCGCGTGCGGGGCGCCGGTCGAGCTGATTACTATATCCGCATAGGCCATATGGTCGATGAACTCATCGAACGGCACCGCTGTCCCGTTAAACCGCTGCGCCAGGGCTTCGGCGCGTTCGAATGTGCGATTGGTGACGATGACCTTGTTGACACCGTTGCTCATGAGATGCGTCGCGGTAAGCTCTATCATCTCACCTGCGCCGATAAGCATAACCGTCCTGCCCGCCAGCGAGTCGAAGACGTGCTTGGCGAGCTCGACTGCGGCGTAGCTTATCGAGACCGCGTTCTCGCCTATCTCCGTCTCGGTGCGGACGCGCTTGCCGGTGAGAAGCGCATGACGAAAGAGCCGGTTGAATATGGTCGAGGTGGCGTCGGCTTCGAACGCCGCACCGTAAGAGGTCTTGATTTGACCGAGGATTTGCGCCTCTCCGATGACCATCGAATCGAGACTAGAAGCGACCCGGAAGAGATGATGCATCGTCCTCTTTCCTTCGTGGAAATAGAGGTAGTCGCTGATTTGGTCTCGCTTGAGATCGTGGCAATCGCAGATAAACTGGATGATATTATCTTTCCCTTTATCGAGGTCATTTGCGACAACATAGATCTCCATACGATTGCAGGTCGAGACGATGACCGCCTCGTTGATGCTGGGATACCCTATCAGCGCATGGAGTGATTCCGATAGAACCTGCTCGGGATAGGTGACTTTCTCCCTGATCTCTACTGGGGCCGTCTTATGACTTAAGCCCGCGACGATTACATGCATGATTTAACTCTTTCCTCTAACTCCAAGTCGTCTTGCGCGCGTATTAAATCTAACGCGTCGGACTCTATCAACCTGCCCAACGCCTTTTTCCGCTCTTTCGGGTCGTCATATTTGTCTATGACCCGCGCCCTAAAATCCCTAAGCATATCGCAGAAGCGGCCGTACTCATCACGATAAGTCTCTTCGAGCTCTTCGCGAATGTGTTTTGCCAACGCAGGGCAACTCCCACTGGTAGAAATGCTTATAACAAGGTCGCCGCGGCGAATGGTCGATGGTACGATGAAGGAGCATAGTTCGGGTACGTCTACGACGTTGACCGGTATTTGGTTATCGGTTGCCTCGCGGTAGACCTCTGTGTTTACCGCATTGTCGTCGGTTGCGACTATTGCGAGCGTCGCGTCGCCAAGGTCACCCCGGCGATATTCCCGGCGCGTCATCCTCAGCCTGCCCTCGCGGGCGAGTTCCTCTAATCCCGGTGTCGAATCCGGACTTATTACTTCCACGTCGGCGCCGCACTCCAGCAACGAGACTACTTTGCGCTCGGCCACCTCGCCGCCGCCGACGACGACACACTTCCTGCCTTCAAGGTCAACATATAGAGGATAAAAAGCCATTACCTACCCGAGACCTCCACCATATCTATGCATGCTTGGTATGATCTCTGTTATGATGCTGCTGTTGCCTATAAGGTACGTGAATACTGCGACTATAAATCCTAGTATAGCAAACATGATCGATCTTTTGCCCTGCCATCCGAGAGTCGAGCGCACGAACAGATATGCGCCATACACCACCCAAGTGGCGATTGCCATCAAAATCTTCGGGTCCATATACCACTGCGACCACTCCGGCAACATCTCGGCCCTGATGATACCAGTGGCGATGACCAGCGTTAAAAACGTGAAACTGAACGCTATAGCCTTGTGACAAAACTCGTCCGACATCTCAAGCGACGGCAGTTTTCGAAATATTTTGCCCGGCTTTTTCTTACGCATGTTCTTAAGCTGCCGCTCCTGCAAGAGGTAAATAATCGCCATCGCCAGCGCGACCGTCATCGCGGAATATCCGAGCACCGCGAAGGTCACGTGGATGCCGACCCAATAATTGCGGAGCTGCTCGGTCAACGGTTCGGTGAGCTTGTAGGAATGCCACGCCATATACTGCAGAACGACCGATATCGGCATGACGAACATGCCTAGCGCTTTGATTTTAGGGTTCTTGCCTGCATACAGGGTCTCTATCAACAGAAAAACACCGATGATAAAAGCGGCAAAAATGACGCGGACCGTAAACGGACCCGCGGTCTGCGATATGCCCAGCATGCCGGCGCGTATGAATATCACGGCAAGCAGGAGCAAAAACGATGCCAGTGCCGTACCGAGCGCCGTGTAAACATGGACACGACGTTCCGCCCGTGAGGCAAAGTTTCCGATATATGCCAGACTGCTGGCGACACTGCACACCAGCGCCAGCCAAAACACAACGACTGTTAGTTTTTCCAAAATACTCGCTCCCGGCCTAAGGTAAACCCGTTACCCATCTAGCTCTTAGCCCTTTCTCTCAACGGCTTTACTGAGCGAACCAAGTTCTCGCTTTACGGCAGCAAGTTTCTTTTGCAGGACTATTACGTAAATTAAGAGAACCGCCCAGATACTCATATAAACGCCTACAACGTAAGGCCAGGCCTCTTGAAATTCCATCTATCCTACCTCCAGCTCTTCTTTTAGGTACTCAATATCTTCGCGCGCCCGCAGCAAATCGAGGCGCATAATATAAAGCGAAGTCGCAAAAAGCAACATCCCGAACATCGACACCAAGAACGCGGCGAGCATCGGCCCCTCCATCGAGGCGCCCTGTAATGTGAAGACCTTCGGATGGACGGGTTTGAGTGAGTCAAGCCGCCCCGCCATAAAGGTCAAGGGCACATTTACCGCCGCGATAATCGAAAATATCGCGCCAAAGCGAGCTTTCGCGCTCTCCTCTTGGACCGAGGAGCGCAAAACGAAGTACCCGGCATACATCAGTGTGAGGACTAAAAATGTGGTAAGCCGCGGTTCCCACTCCCACCAGACGCCCCAATCGGCGCGTGTCCATAGAATTCCCGTGATCATCACTAGAATCACGAAGATAAAACCGATTTCGACCGCCGCGTAACTCATCTGCTCGTAAGAGCGCTTTCTTGTACCGAGGTACATCGCGCCAAAAAAACCTCCGAGCAAAAGGAAGACGAGCGCTGTCTCGGCGACGGGGACATGGAAGTAGAAGATCTTCTGGCTATACCGCACGAGTTCTCTATCATCGATTCTTACTACGGCATCCGGTGCTACGAAAAAGGCGAGATAAATTCCGGCCATGAGAAGCAAAGCGCCGGCACTCGCCAAGATCAACGACGATTTTTTCACTCAACCACTCTCCTGTATGACTACTGCTATTCGCTTATCACATAATCGTAAAGAGCATACGCTACCAGCAAGAATATTATATCATAAACAGCGATAAACCGCATGGAACCGTAGACTTCGGTTAGCTCTTCGCCCGACATAATACCGCCCGTCGCACTTACCGCCGCAATCAAAAGCGGTATGATAACGGGCATGAAAAGTATCGGCAACATCAAATCGCGCGTCTTCGTATTTATCGAGATGGTCGAGAGAAGCGTTCCGACGCACGCGATACCGATATTGCTCAAGAAAATCGTTGCGAGAAAGATTCCGGCCATACTCGCGCCCATCTCCAACCTGAACAAGACAAAGAATATCGGAACCGCGAAAAGCTCGACGATACTTAAGAAAAGCAGGTTGCCGAGCATTTTGCCGAAGAATATAAGCGGGCGGTCGATTGGCGACATAAGCAGGCCTTCGAGACACCCCTCGTCTTTTTCGTGGACAAACGAGCGATTCAAGCCGAGCATCGACATGAAAAGAAACGCGACCCATAAAAGCCCGCCGCCTACGCGGTCCAGGTCGTTTAAGATAACGCCGAAGGCCTGACTGAAGACGACCATCGCCAGGACGACGAAGAGAAACATGGCGATGACCATCTCTTTGGTGCGAAGCTCCGCCAGCACGTCCTTCTTTACGATTGCAAAGACCTGTTTTCCCGCCGACACCTTAGCACTCACCCTTTACCTTCCGGCGGTATATCTCGTTGAACATCTCTGTGTCCAGGTCCGCCTTGTTCTGATAAAACGCGATTTGTCCGTTGTATAGAATCATCGCTTTCGAGCAGAGCGCGAGGCCGCGCTCGATGTTGTGCGTGATCATGATAAAAGTATGGTCTTGGCGGATGGTGTCGAGCAAGCTCTCGAAAATATCGACCGCATGGGGGTCGAGGCCGGTATGCGGCTCGTCCAGAAAGAGGACCGACGGCCTGTGCAGGAGAGCGCGCGCGATAGCGAGGCGCTGCATCATGCCCTTCGAAAACGTGCGCACGAGGTCATAGCGCCGGTGGTCGAGCTCGACCTGTTCGAGCAGCTCGTCGATGCGCGCATCGACGTTGTCCACCCCGTACATAGCGCCGTAGAACCTGAGGTTCTCCTCGGCGCTCAAATCCAGATATAGAAGCGGGCTATGTGAGATGAGCCCGATTTTAGAGCGTATCGCAGCCGAGTTCTTATAAGGGTCCAAACCCGCAACAGAGACCGTGCCCTCGCTCGGCGCGACCAGCGTCGAGAGTATCTTGACGAGCGTGGTCTTGCCCGCCCCGTTAGGGCCGAAGAGCGAGAGGAAGCCTCCCTTTTCGAGCTCGAACGAGATTTTTGTCAGCACTTTACGCTTGCCGAAATACTTCGATAGTCCAGTGACCTCGATTTCGGCGTGCGCACCCGTATAGGGTTGCTTTTCGTTTTTCAAAAGTTCCGCCATCTGTTTTGGCACTATTGTCCTGCCGTTAATATATATCTTTACACAAAGTTATTCGGTACTTGCGAGCGCTTCATCCAGAACTTCTTCATCTTCCCGCCGGCGCGTTGTCGCTCGCGGCCGTGTCGATTTAGGCCACATCGCGACCATCGTCCCGAGACCGAGCACGACGCTCCCTATCCAAACAAAGGATATCAGCGGATTGATTTTGATGTTTAGCGCGATTTGGCCCTTATCATCGACTCCGTTGAAGACGACGAAGACATCTCGAAACACCTCGTAGTGAATGGCCGCTTCTAGAGCCTGCTGTTGCTGCAGCTCGTGGAAGACCATCTTAGGCGCTATCTCGCTGACCGGGGCGTTGGCTCCCTTGTCGAGATTTCGCATCTCAAAGATGACGTTGGTCACTTGCTGCCCGAGGCGGGTCGTCTGACGGAATTCTTTCAGTTTTAGTTCATAGCTGCCGGCTCGAATCTTCTCGCCCGGTGTCGAGCCAAGGGTCGCCGGGATGTCATGGACATACAACATGGAGCCGGCCACACCGAAGATCATTATCGCCATACCGAGGTGGCTTACATAGCCGCCTGTTTGGCTGCGATTAAACCTGAAGACCGAGAACAACGCGCTGGCGAAACCAATGCCGAGGTTTTTGGATTTAGTCCGCGCACCCAGGTAAAACAGCTCCAGTACCGCGGTAGCGGCAAAGACCGCGACCACCATTGTCGCAAAGCCCATCGGCCGGCTGATCCATTGCTCGCCGCCCCAGCCCAAGAAGAAGGCGACGCCCGCGACGGTCGCCGCTCCAAACGGCACTGCCATTTGCTTCAAGAACGAGCCGCCGTTCGTCTTCGTCCATCCTAGAAACGGGCAAATCGAAATCAGCAATAGATACAATATACCGAGCGGCTGCGCCAACCGGTTGTAGAACTCGGGTCCCAGGCTCTGACCGAAAAACGGCGGGATAACCGTGCCGCCCGCGATGATAAGCGTAAACCCGACGAGTGAGACGTTATTCAAATAGTAGGTAAAGTGCTTGGAGAGAAAATCGCTGAAGAACTCCTGGGTCTCGAATTCCTCACGTCGCGTTTGAATCAGATAGGCCGTGAGCCCGCCGGAGACGAGCATCAACCCGCCGAAGAGGAAGGTCAAATCCCAGCGCAGGTCGGGAAATGCGTGTACCGACTCGATAAGGCCGGAGCGCGTAATAAACGTAGCGAGTATACACATCACAAAAGCGAGTGTCGCCAGAGAGACGGCCCATATCTTCATACCGCCGCGCCGACGGTACATCGTAAAGCTGTGGAGCAAGGCCGTGCCGGCAAACCACGGTAGGATCGAGGCGTTTTCGACCGGGTCCCATGCCCAGTAGCCGCCCCAGCCCAACACGACGTAGGCCCAGAGCGCGCCGAGAAAAATACCGAGGGTCAAGAAGAACCATGCAAACAGCGTCCAGAAGTGGGAGCGTTTTACCCAATCACTCGATGAATTCCTGTCAATAAGGGCCGCTATGCCAAAGGCAAACGGGATGGTAAGGCCGGCATAGCCTAAGAAAAGCGTCGGCGGGTGAAGAACCATCGCCCAGTGCATGAGCAACGGGTTCAAGCCCGCGCCGGTCGGCATCGTCATCCCCGGTAGCGCCGCGCGAAACGGGTTGCTCGCGAGCAAAAGCGTCAACATGAAAAAGAGTTGGACATAGTTCGAGATATATAGCGCGCCATTGGTTAGCTTGTCGCTATTGCGATTGCGAAACGCAATCACAGCCGTAAAACCGGTTATCATCCACAACCACATCAGAAGCGAGCCTTCATGCCCCGCCCAGAAAGCCGCTATCTTGTAGAAGACGCTCATCTTTATAGTGGAGTGGTCGGCGACGTATCCAAACGAAAAATCGTTATTGATAAAGGCGATTAAAAGGATCATGCTCGCGAAGGTAATCGTGGCGAACTGCCAGATAATGCCGTTATTCCCGGCTTTCTCGAACTTCTCCCCTATCTTCGTCTTGCTGCCCGCGTAAAAACTATACGCGGTGTAGAGCGACAAGACTATCCCCGCTACCAGGGCAAAATAACCGACATTATTCATCCGTCTTCCCCTTTTCTTCCTTCATCTCGCCCTCATACTTGGATGGGCACTTGGTCACTAAACGATCGGCCTCGATTCTTTCCTGAGAAACGAGCTTCCCGTCGACGATAGCTTCGATATCGCTTCCGAACTGCGAGGGCAGCTGACCGCTGTATACTACGGTTATCTGGCTGTTCTTTTTGTCTTTTTCATAGATTTTGAAGGTCACGGTCTTGCCGTCTTTCTTGACGGAGTCCTTCAAAACCAGCCCTCCGACCTTGACCGTCTTGCCGACATACGTCGAATCGGCAGTCACTTCGTTTATGTCTTTGAAGTATGCTTTGGTTTCGCCGGCCGAGCTGTATATCATATAACCGACGACCGCAAGTAGAACACCGGTTACGATCAATAGCCTAGTCTTGCTCCTGCTATCCGCCATCTCAGTCTCCTCTCAATAATTCTTTCACAATCTTGAGCTAAAAGAATCGGCCGTTAAGGCCGCTTTAAGCTTCTTACTACAGCTTGTAGTCTAAACATAAAAGCTGGTCAGGTCAACCACATACCCTACCTGACCTTGATGTAGACACACGATTACATGGCCTGCCGACCTCCGCTCGTAGGACGTGCGTCCGAGCACCGTTCTCGAAATCGCGAATTGAAAATGACTGTAGAATTTATCGCCACGATTAGAAATACGAATGCGATAAGCCCCGCAAAGAGCTTTATCTCAAACGATTCGGAATTGGAGAACGCGTTATTGGGGTGGACGAGCTTACCCGTGACCGAGAGCAACAGCACGCCCGAGACGGGCAGCGCCAGATTGAGAACGGCGCGAGTCACTCTCGCGCTAAACATCTCGCCGAGCAGGGAGACTGCGAAACCGAGAATGAGTATAAATAGAGCGACCTGAATCCGCGGCTCCATCTGCAAGAACAGGCTGCCCCAGGTGAAATACGCGGCTATCGAGCCGACGATAACGCTCGTCGCCCAAAAGTCGATAGCGGTTCTCTGCGCCGCCGACGACCAGTTGACGATGCTTGCTTCATCGACTTTCGACGTTCTGTTTCGCAGGAAAGGTGTTAGAACGAGTGCGGCGAGCGCCAGCACCCCTGAGACCACAAACATCAGCATGCCCACCCAGGTAACGGCGGCATGGATGTAAATCAACTTGATATAGCTTCCAAGTGTTTTTTCTTCCGGGGCAACAAGTGCGAGGATAATGGCTAGTATGATGAGCCCAAAGGTCACAAATAAAACTTTTCTTCGCCTTTTCGGATTAAGCACCATAATAAAGCTTGAAACTCTCCATATCTTCGGCAATAGGGACACCCCCGTCAGGAAGCGCGTTTGGTTGTTTAGACAAGCCGACCTGACAGGGGTGATGTATATCCTGTTTCTTCACACGCTCTTTCGCTTGTCTAAACAGATTTAGCTTAACAAAAATAAAACATATTATCAAGGTTTCGTAGTCGATCGTTGCAGTTAGATGGGGCCATCGGGCATGCGGCGGACGGTGTGTGTGATTTCCGCTTACCGTTTGATAAGTAAAGCAAGCGGGTAAAGAGATTACGAGCGATTCTCCAGGAGAAACATATGGCAAGGGGCAGGCGTGCGCACATCTCAAGATACCGCGAGATAGGAAGCGTCATCGCAAAGTACGGTTTTTCAGAACTCGTGGAAGAGGTCGGCCTGGGACGGGTCTTTCCCCGTCTTCCGCGCGGCCCTGTGACCGCTGCCGAGAAGGTAGAGCTGCGCGCCCGAAACTTAAGGCTCGCGCTCCAGGACCTCGGCCCGACATTCATCAAAGCCGGGCAGGTTCTAAGCAGCCGCCCGGACCTCCTCCCCGCAGTCTATATAGCCGAGCTGGAGAAGCTCCAAGACAAAGTCGTCGAATTCGACTACGAGACGGCGAAGAAAACGGTCGAGGACGAACTCGGCCGACCGTTGGACGAGCTATTCTCCCACTTCTCCGAAGCGCCCATCGCCTCCGCATCGCTTTCGCAGGTCCACAAGGCTACGCTTAAGACCGGTGAACAGGTCGCGGTGAAAATCCGCAGGCCCGGTATCGAAAAGATGATCGAGCAAGACATCCGGATCTTTCACGATATCGCCTATATCCTCCAGCGCAGCCAAGCTGTCGGCAAATATTACGACTTCGTCGGCACAGTCGACGGTTTCGAGCGCATCATCCATGAGGAACTCGAGTTCAGGCTTGAGGCGAGCAATATCGAGCGCGTCAAAAAGAGCCTCCGTCTCTTCAAGCACATAACGCTCCCCGAAGTCTACCTCGACTACTCGACGCAGAAAGTTCTCACCCTCGAATTTATCGACGGCATCCACATAACGGCCATCGATGAGCTGGAGTCCGATGAAATCGATAAGAAGGTCATCGCGAGTGAGCTCTTTCGCGCCTATATCAAGCAGATAATCGAGGATGGTTTCTTCCACGCCGACCCGCACCCCGGCAATATACTCGTCACTCGCGAGGGAATGGTCTACCTTATAGACCTGGGCATGGTCGGGCGTCTCGACGGAAACCTCCAATCGCAAATCGCGCGCATACTAATAGACCTCGTCGACCAGAACAGTGACGGCGTGACGGAAACGGTCATGTATTTGGGCGTGCGCAGCGAGGATACCAACTTCGACCAGCTCTCTCGCGACATCGGGAACCTGACTACGCGATATTATGGCCGCGCCATAGAAGCGATTGGCTTGTCCGACGTGCTAAACGGGCTGGTCGCGGTAATAACGCGAAATCATATAAAAGTGCCGAGTAATTTCGCGCTCCTCGCAAAGACGGTCGTGCTGGTAGACGGTATCGTGCGGCGTCTCGACCCCGACTTCAACTACTCGGAGGCGCTGCGCACCTCGATAACACGGATTGTCCTGACCAGACTGCGCGCGCAGTTCTCGGCCGTAAAACTCTTCGGGGCGACCCTGGAGTCGAGCGACTTCTTGGTAAGCCTGCCGCGCCATCTCGGGTTGCTCACCGACAAGCTGGTAAAAGACGATTTCAGAATCAAGTTCGAGCATCACCGGCTGGAGAGCCTGGAGAAGACGATTAGCCATTCGGCAAACCTGCTGACCGTAGCGCTAATCGTCAGCGCCATCGTCCTGGGTTCGGGGTTGGTCATATCGGCCGATGTGGGGCCGAAGGTCTTCGGTTTCCCGGCCCTGGGGCTACTCGGGTTCATTCTGGCGAGTATTCTCGGTCTCTACCTTGTCTATCAGATATTGCGGTCGCGAAGATGAGCCTGGGCGTTATTGCTGGACTCCTGGTCGAGCGTTTATAAGCCTGCAACCTGGGCAGCTCGACTATTACTCCACAGTTTATCCCCAACGTGGATAGCCGGGGCTAAGCGTAAGGCCAACCGTTAGCAAGCGCCTTAAAGCCGCTAAGCGGCGACATCCAGCGATTGCTTAAGCAGCACTATGACCCCTCGCGAGACCAGCTCTTCGATGAAAGCCTGCGTTTCGCTGCGGATCTGAATATCCGGCTTGCGGCTCTCGCGTCTAAGGCGCACGACGATATCGGCGATTGCGTGCTTGCCGTCGGCAAGCTCCCAGATTTTTGTGCCTGCGCCGTTAAGCATATAAAGTTTCTTACTTGACGATTGCACTATCAGGGTTTGGTTGTTAATAACGCAGGAGGCCGAATCCATTCCCCGTAGCGGGCAGTCGCTCATCTTCATCATCTCGATGTTCCCTCGTGTTAGCCTTGACTACCTCGGGCTACCCTAGAAATACTTGTTTATTATTTTCCCTTTTGTCCGCCGATTTAGTCATAAACATAGTGAATTCGCT
>JAUXNY010000079.1 GCA_030682615.1 Candidatus Aquicultor sp.
TGTAGATATTATAACGCATGCAAAACAGACCTTCATAATCCTAGCGCCAAAACAATAGGTGTCGTTTTTCTAAGCAACGCCTTCCTTGGTTTGGTTGGGGCAGTTGAATGATGTTCGAACTCAGCTTGCATTCCATGAACCCACTTTACTGTACGCTTATTAAATATTTGCTATATTGGTGTTAGGTCTTATTCACCTTCTATTCGACAAGGCGCATTTATGCAAAGCATGCCCTACCGTTTGATTCCAACGGTAATCATCCTTTCAATTGTTGCCATAGTATCTTACGTCTACTATGGCACTATATATGAGCAGAAACCGCCCTCGCCGGTGACAAGTACAACCTACGGTGACATTGGCCTTGAACCCCGAGGTCCAGGACAACCAAAGTGGAGTATGAACCATACAAAATTCGTCTCGTTAAAAGAAGCAAGCCCCTACATAAAGCTTGGCATATTATTTCCAACTTACACAGCTAATAGAAAGCTTGGAATTATCTGGGTCGAAAAAACGAAGGCTCAAAACAAGCGCACAGTGATTGCTATGTATGAAAAAGGACTGCAAGTTAACGCTGAACCGCTAAGCTACGAAGACCACCGAGAATACGTACAGAACTTCGCAGCGGATAAAAGAAGCGTTAAACTGACAGTTCACGGTGTGGAGGCTTACGGCACGGAACCAGAAGAGCCGAGTGAAGCCGGTCCTCGCGGGCAACCCGGCTATATCCATTGGTGGGAAAATGGAGTTGCTTATACTGTTGGTGGTGATGGCCTTCCTGTAAGCTTGTTGCTGAAGGTCGCTGAATCAACGAGACCTCACTAATTGCTTGTGGAAATAAACCGCCCTGATTGACCAGCGATGTCTTGATTTGCTGGGGGAGAAGGATTCGAACATCTCTAACGTTAGATATTCTACCAGCACAACACACTGAATTATTGGTGCCTCATCGAAGATGCTGAATTCATATCTGTTTAGTTTCGCAGGCTTGGTTCGATGTGCCGGAACATACGCAGGCAGGGCTAGGCAAGTAGAAACAAATCGTAAAGAAAGCCCTCTCCTAGCTGTTCTTCGCGAGGTCGGCGAATCTGGTGTAGTGCTCGAGGAACGCGAGGCGCACGACGCCTACGGGACCGTTCCTGTGCTTGGCGACGACAATCTCGGCGGTGCCCCGCTCTTCCATGGCGTCGATGTCGTCGGGATTGCCGTAGATGTTGCGGTGGATAAACATGACGATGTCCGCGTCCTGTTCGATGGCTCCACTGTTATGATTAATTATACCATCTACAAGCCAATTTGATGGTCCAGGTACGGTCAAATCGTACGTTGCTTCCTCTCCATCCGGCTCAATACAGACAATTGCATCCCAGAAAAGGTCATTGGTTGCATGCGCCCTAAGCCAATCATCGTCTAGTATTTCGGCATATTCGGCAACTACTCCCCTCGACGGTGCGAACTTAAAACCTACGCTTCCCCTATGGTTGGCACCGCGTTTGCGTGCCATATCCCTCTTACTTATTCCTTGATCAGACATCGCGTTTTCAATGTAGTCGAAGATTTCTCTCGGCAATGTATCAACGTTTGTATTAGGAATCACTCTTCGTATCGACTGGAAAAGCTGGTCTGCCTGCTTAACTCGTGGACCGAACGCTCCCACGGTCTCCAAGAAGCGTAACTGGTCGTCCACACCCGAGACATGCACGTTATACCAGGGGCGTGATGTTCCTTGCTGGGCTTTTCGTATCCTAGCAACAATTCCTAATCTCAGTAGAAGAAACGCAATATCCTCTGCTAAGAGCTTGCTGGACGTGCTAAAGAAAACGCTAGCGCTACCCTTCTGATTGGTCTTCCTGACGTGTATCGTGCCGTCCGTCGCCCAAAGATGCCTTAGAAGCAGGCCGATCTGCCGGTTAGAAAGCTTGAACGCCTCCCCTGGGATGCGCTTCTCATGCGACCTTTGGTTAAATACCCCGAGTTCCCTCAACCATGCATTAACACCCTTTGGTGCCCAACGATTGCCATTGCCGCTTATCAAAAGCTGATGCCATTGCCCTCGACCTTTATATCTTTTAACTTCGGCTCCGAATTCTTCCTCGGCCGCAAACTTTACTAGACGACTATTATCTTCTGATGCAGTTGTATACCTCATCGGCTGACCCGAAAGATAGCTACCATCACCAATGAGCTGACCTAACAGCGCTATGCGTGCATCCGGCCACTCAAGCGTTTCAACAGGCTCCGGAATCTCGCGAGCTATGGCTAACCTATCTCCTACGGACAATTCGCCTACTCGTTTCCAACCTTCCAAACCAAGCAGGCGATGTTTTTCCGTAGCACGAATCTCCCTTCCGCTTGCCAACTTCACTTTAAATACTGGCCGATTCCCAACCGACCATACCTTATCGCTTCTTGCCGGGATGATGTTGCCATCCGGTGAGATAGCGAGCACATCTGGTTCCGTGCCGACCAGGTCTCGTATCGGGACGCGACGTCCGTCGGTAAGAACAACGAGTGTATCGCCGGTAACGCATTCGCGCAAGTCAGAGAGTTGTGGGCGTTTGTCGCTGCGGTGCTCGACGGCTCGTGAGAGCTGCGAGAGCGCGATGACGGGGACGCCGAGTTCTTTGGCGAGTATCTTCAAGCCACGAGAAATCTCGGCAATCTCTTGCTGGCGGTTTTCAACCCTGCGGTACGACTGCATTAGCTGTAAGTAGTCGACGACGATAGCCCCCGGCGAATGGCGTGCAAAAAGGCGCCGGGCTTTGGCCCTGACCTCCATAATACCGATGCTTGGAGTGTCGTCGATGTAGATGGGCGTCTCCGCCAGCCGCCCGACCGCTCCTGAGAGCTTCGACCAGTCCTCGTCCCGGAGCTGGCCGGTCCTCAAGCGGTGGCTATCGATGCGCGCCTCAGAGCACATCATACGCTGCACTAGCTGCTGCCTGCTCATCTCAAGGCTGAAAACAGCTACGGGCAGGTTGTTGAGGCCCATGTTCGCGGCAATATTAAGCGCGAACGCGGTCTTGCCCATAGCCGGGCGCGCCGCAACGATGATAAGGTCGCCGGGGTGGATACCGGCGAGAAGCTGGTCTAAGTCGGCGAACCCCGTCGGGGTGCCGGTGATTTGTTCCTTCTTTTCGAAAAGCTGCTCGACGACTTCAAAGCCCTCTTTGAGAAGGTCTTTGATGGCGATAAACTTCTCGGACATGCGCTTGTGGGCGATGGCAAAAATCAGGCTTTCCGCCCGGTCTATCAAGCCGTCGACGTCTTCGGGGCCTTCATAGCCGAGCGCCGCTATCTCGGTCGATACTTTGATAAGCGAGCGCAGTGTGGCATTGCGCTCGACTATCTTAGCATAATACTTTGCGTTCGCCGCGCTCGGAACTAAGCTTACGAGCGTGTGAATATATGATTTTCCCCCGCACGACTCGAGATAACCCTTTGACGATAGCGATTCCGCCAGGGTTATCGGGTCGACCGGGTCTCCTTTGGCGTAGAGATCGACCGCCGTCTCATATACGCGCCGGTGGGCTTCGGAATAGAAGGCATCGGCGTTGATGTCCTCGAATATTTCGGCGATGGCATCGCTTGAGATAAGCATCGCGCCTAGTAACGATTGCTCCGCCTCGAGATTATGGGGCGGAACCCTGTCGAACTGCGCAAGATGCTGCGGTCTATCTGCCGCTTTCATTACTCCTCTTTGGCTGCGACTACATTTATCGATACGACAGCGTCGACGCCCGGATAGACCTTTACCGTTGCCGGATGCGCGCCGAGTTCCTTGATTGCGCCGGCGATATCGACTTTCTTTCTATCGACCTCGATCTTAAGCTGCTTTGTGATAGCCTCCGCGACTTCTTTCGCGGTAATCGAGCCATAGAGCTTGCCGCCCTCGCCTGCTTTTGCTTCGACTGTGACCTCTTTATCCTTGATGCTATCCGCAAGCTCTTGTGCTTCTGAAAGCTCATGGGCTTGCCTCTTAGAGGTCGTCGCCTTCTTATGCTCCCAGTCCTTTAGCGTTCCTGGCGTAGCCACAACGGCCATTCCCCTGGGAACAAGGTAATTCTGGGCATAGCCTCTAGCAACTTCGACCACCTCGCCGATTCTGCCGAGGCCGCCTACGGTCTCTTTAAGGATTACCTTCATCTTCTCCTCCAACACACATTTAAAATAATCTTTTGAGCAATATTCCTAAATCGAAGCCGGCACCGGGACACCACACTTTGCCAAGCACGTGCTACTACTGAAACACGTTGACTACGTGCGGTTTTTAGTTCCGACTCCCCGATAATTCCAGCATTCTTGAATCTCTAATCTTAGCATAAGTATACCCACTCGTCGATTTCATCCCGCGGGCCGATGAGCCAATAGGTAGTCTAGCTGTTGACCCAAGAAAGCTCCCGCATTGATATTTCGTCGACGGTTGCGCTAAATCAAAAACTGCCAAGATTCGCGTCTTTGACAAACGCTCCTGCCAGCGACCGAGTCGCCAAACGGGGCCCTATGCTGAGCCCCGTTCTTTGCTGCGTCTACTACTGCTTCTGGGAATAGGGAATGAGCGCCATTTCGCGCGCCCTCTTTATCGCAATCGACAAGTCGCGCTGGTGCTGAGCACAGGTGCCGGTCACCCTGCGCGGCCTGATTTTGCCGCGGTCGCTCATGAAGCGGCGCAACAGGTTCGTGTCTTTGAAATCGACATAATCGATTTTATCTTTACAGAAACCACAGTACTTCCGCCTGGGTTTTCTAACGTAATCTGCCATACAAATCCTCTCCTATTAAAATGGGATATCGTCGAAATCGCCTTCGCCGAGCGCTTGGAGGTCTGCATCCGCGCTTTCAGCCATTGATTCCTCGCCGCGACCAGCGGCCTTGTTGAGAAACTGCACCCTGTTGGCGACTACCTCGACCACAGAGCGCTTCTGGCCATCGGGCGTCTCCCAAGAGCGCCACTGCAGCCTGCCCTCCACAAGTATCGGTGAGCCTTTACGCAGGTGCTCGTTGCTGAGCTCGGCTTGCCGTCCCCATGCGACAACGGTGAAATAATTAGGTTCATCCACCCAATTACCGCTGTTATCCTGGTACCTGTTGTTTACGGCTATGCCGATGTTAGCGACTGCGGTCCCGCTCGGTGTAAACCTTAGTTCAGGGTCTCTTGTTAGATTCCCTATAAGAAATACCTTGTTCAAACTAGCCATGTTTCCCCCTACTTTCCTTGACGGATAATCATATGACGCATGACTCCATCTGTTATCTTAAGGATACGGTCTAGCTCGCTAATGGTTTGATTTTCACCTAGAAGGTCGAAGACAGCGTAAAAGCCGTCGGTGTTATGACCAATTTGATGGGCAAGGCGGCGTTTTCCCCATTTGTTTACATTCTCAATTTTGCCACCGTTTTTTACGGCGACATCGGAAAACTTAGCGATCAAAGCATCGAGCGCATCTGTTTCCAAAGCAGGCTCGAGAATGACCATGCATTCGTAGTTCCTCACTTTTTCACCTCCCTCGGGCTAATGGCTTCAGTTGAGCTGAAGCAGGAGTATGGAACCAAACGATTATAGCAGCTACATGGGGGTTTAGCAAGATGCTATCCGAGCATATTTTCTCGAACGCAAACCATGCGACCACGAAGCACGCTTTTCGCTGTTTCCACCACGCCAGCCTATATATAAACCACTGTCGAGCGCCACAATTAATCGCTAAGCTAGGCGACCTTCTCTATGCCGCCGATCTTAGCGCGTTTCATCATATCGCCAACATTGGCGATTTTCTCACTACTTGCGTTTTTGCGGAATCCAGGGCAGAGCCTTACATTAAGCCGCAAATGCGCTGGTTGTAGAAGCCTCCGCCAAAGCTGATAGCGCTTGTTTTTTAACACGCCGAGCAAACCGGAAGCTCACCGCGATGATAAGGGTTAGCGCAAAGGCCAAGACCAAGTCGGGGAGTAGGCTCGACTTGAATATAGCGCGCTTCGACGCCGTCGAGACGGGTGCGATATCGCCCGCTTGGCCTGCAGTCGCCGAAGCTGATGAACGCGCAGCCT
>JAUXNY010000085.1 GCA_030682615.1 Candidatus Aquicultor sp.
AATCCCGGCGCGATATCTTAAAACGAGTGACCCGGATGAGCTTGGCCGGCATTGCATGGAAGACGCCGACCCCGAGTTTATGAACAAGATGAAGAAGGGCGACATCATCGTCGCTGACGAGAACTTCGGCTGCGGCTCGTCGCGTGAGCACGCGCCCATCTCGATTAAGGCGGCGGGTATCTCTTGTGTCATCGCCAAGTCGTTTGCGAGGATATTCTATCGCAACGCGATTAATACGGGCTTGGCTATTATGGAGAGCGCCGAGGCGGTCGACGGCATCAGCGCCGGCGATGAGATAGAGGTCGATACCGACAAGGGCGAGATAAAGAATCTCACGACGGGCGCGGTCTACCACGCGAAGCCGTTCCCCGAGTTTATCAGCAATATTATCAAGCAGGGCGGTCTCATAAGCTATGTTAGAGAAAAAATGAGGACGCAAGCGGGATAGAGGTCCATGAAGGTCGCCAGACGATGGTAAAATGAGTTATTTGCGCAAATTAAGAACGTCCCCCATGATGAAGGAGGAGTAAGTTGTATAAAATTGGTGTTATGCCCGGTGATGGAACCGGTCCTGAGGTAGTCAGAGAAGCGCTGAAGGTATTAGAGTCGGTCAGCGAAGTCGAAAATTTCAAGTATGAGTTAACCCATTATGATTTCGGTGGGGACAGGTATATCGCCACCGGCGAGGTCTTACCCGACTCGGCTATCGATGAGTTCCGCCTGCAAGACGTGATTTTGCTCGGCGCAATCGGTCACCCCGATGTTAAGCCCGGAATTCTCGAAAAAGGGATTCTTTTGCGGACGCGCTTTGAGCTGGACCAGTACATCAATTTGCGCCCGGTTAAACTGTACCCGGGAGTCTACACGCCAATCAAGGATAAAGGCCCTGACGAGATAGATTTCGTCGTCGTCCGTGAGAACACCGAAGGGCTATACGCCGGAGCCGGTGGTTTCTTAAAGAAGGGCACAGCCGATGAAGTCGCCGTGCAGGAGAGCATCAATACCCGCAAAGGCGTCGAGCGCTGTATACGATTTGCTTTTGAATATACCCGTGAGCGCAATATGAGGAAAAACCTCACCCTATGCGGCAAGACCAATGTTCTTACGTATGCGTTCGACCTCTGGGAGCGCGCGTTTAACGAGGTAGCCACAGAGTACGCTGATGTGACGACCGATTACGCCCACGTCGACGCCATCTGTATGTGGTTCGTTAAAAACCCGGAGTGGTTCGATGTCATAGTCACCGACAACATGTTCGGCGACATCATAACCGACCTCGGCGCGATGATTCAGGGCGGTATGGGTATCGCCGCAGGCGGCAACATCAATCCCGAAGGTGTCTCGATGTTCGAGCCTATCGGCGGATCGGCTCCGAAATATACCGGCATGAACATCATCAACCCGCTCGCCGCTATCTCGGCGCTCCAGCTGTTGTTGGAGAATCTCGGCGAGAAAGCGGCCGGGGCGCGCATCGAGAAAGCGGTCATCACGATGACCGGCGAGAAGCTGAAAGGCCTGGCGGCCGGTAAGATGGGATACAGCACCTCTGAAGTCGGCGATATGGTCGCCGAGCTGGTCAAAAGGTAACTGGTAAACAACATTGGGGGTCACACGATGCCGATAGAAAAAGTTGAAAAAATATGGTTCAACGGTGAGATGGTCGATTGGGACAAGGCTCAAGTGCACGTTCTGAGCCACGCACTCCACTATGGCTCAGGCGTCTTCGAGGGCATCAGGGCGTACGAGACCTCTAAAGGCCCGGCAGTTTTTCGTCTCACCGAACATATCGAGCGTCTCATGGATTCCTCAAAGATCTACCTGATGCCGGTTCCGTACGGCGTCGAGCAGTTGGTCGAGGCGACGAAAGAACTCGTGCGCGTCAATAACCTCAAGAGCTGCTATATCCGCCCCATCATCTTCCGGGGCTATGGTGAGATGGGCTTGAACCCGCTTAACTCTCCGGTCGATGTCGCGATTGCCACCTGGTCGTGGGGGACTTATCTCGGCGAGGAGGGCATGAAAAACGGTATTAAAGCGATGATATCTTCGTTCAGGAGAATCGACCCGAACTCGCTCCCGCCGGCAGCCAAGGCGACGGGGCAGTATATAAATTCGATTCTCGCTAAACTCGAAGCGATATATAGCAATTATGAAGAGGCCATTCTATTGGATTCGCGCGGCTTCGTCTCCGAGGGAACCGGCGAGAATATCTTTGTCGTCAAAAACGGCGTCATCCATACGCCGTCGACCGCGGCGAGCATCCTCGAGGGTATCACCAGAGACACCGTCATGGAGCTGGCGCGCGACATGGGCTACGAGGTACTCGAGCGCGATCTGGTGCGCAGCGACCTCTTCCTCGCTGATGAGATATTTGTAACGGGAACGGCGGCCGAGATAACCCCGATTCGAGAAGTCGACAAGCGAGAGATAGGCAAGCCGGGACCGATTACTATCGCGTTGCAGAAGAAGTTTTTTGCTGTCGTCAAAGGCGAAGATGAGAAATACGAGCATTGGCTCGAGTACGTATAGGTCTACAAGGAATCTTGACGGTTGTTCTTCCTGGTTGGAGGTGTGATCATCCTACAAAACGAGGGAAACCGAGCCGATAAAGGTAGAAGCATTCAAAACACACTAGCGAACCTGAGAATACCTGGTAACATGTAATAAAACTGGCGCAGCTTGTGATATAGCTGGGATTATGTTAGGTGAGAAATATGGCGCGGGTTGAGATATACGACACAACGTTGAGGGACGGTGCACAGCGAGAAGGGATATCGTTTTCCGTAAGCGACAAGCTGCGGATTGTCCATGAGCTGGATAAACTCGGGGTGCATTATATCGAGGGCGGCTGGCCCGGCTCGAACCCTAAAGACATGGAGTTTTTCGAGCGCGTCAAGAACGTGGAGCTGGAGAATGCCAAGATAGTCGGTTTCGGTAGCACGCGCCGCAAAAACATCCACGCCAAAGACGACCCCAACCTCGCAGCGATTCTCGACTCCGGCGTGAAAGTGGCTTGCCTTGTCGGCAAGTGCTGGCATGTCCACGTCGAAGAGGCGCTCCGGACGACCTGGGAAGAGAATAAGAAGATGGTCGGCGAGTCTATCGCTTATCTAAAAGAGCATGGCCTGGAGGTCTTGTTCGACGCGGAGCATTTCTTCGATGGCTACAAAGCCGACCCCGATTTTGCGATAGACGTGCTGAAAGCCGCGCAAGACGCCGGTGCGGATTGCCTCGTGCTCTGCGACACCAACGGCGGCGCGCTGCCGCTTGAAGTAAAGCGCATAGTCGAAGAGGTCAAGGCGAAAATGGATACGCCACTCGGGATTCACGCGCACAACGATACGGAGTGCGCCGTCGCCAATTCACTGGTGGCGGTGGAGGCGGGTGTCGCCCAGGTCCAAGGGACCATGAACGGGTATGGTGAGCGCTGCGGCAACGCGAACCTCTGTTCCATCATTCCGGCACTCAACATAAAGCTCGGCATAGAGACTATCAGCCCCGAGCAGCTCATGCTGCTGACCGAGGCGTCGCACCTGGTGAGCGAGATAGCCAACTTTAGTCCCTATCCCCAGCAGGCATATGTCGGCCAAAGCGCGTTTGCGCACAAAGCGGGCGTCCACACCAGCGCCGTCGAGCGACACGACCAGACTTACGCGCATATAAATCCGGCGCTTGTCGGCAACATCCAGCGCGTTGTCATTTCGGAGCTTGCAGGCAAGAGTACCATCGTGATGAAGGCGAATGAGCTTGGAATCGACCTCTCCGGCGAGGAGCATAAGGTCACCGACATATTAAACCGCATCAAAGGCCTTGAGCATGTCGGCTACCAATTCGAAGCCGCCGATGCGTCTTTTGAGATACTCCTGAGGAAGGCGCTCAACATCCATCCGACCTTCTTCAAGCTCGAACGGTTCAAGGTGACGATGGAGAAACGCGAGGACGGCAAGGTCGCGACCGAGGCTACCATAAAGCTGCACGTCGGAGGCAGAACGGTCATCGAGACCGCCGAAGGCAACGGCCCGATAAACGCGCTCGATGGAGCGTTGCGCAAAGCAATCGGCTCGGTCTATCCGGCGCTCGACAGCATCGAGCTGACCGACTTTAAAGTCCGTGTGCTCGACGAGAAGAAGGGTACGGGTGCGGTGACGAGGGTTCTTATCGAAAGCACCGACCGCGAGAAGACCTGGGGTACCATTGGTGTCTCCGAAAACATCATCGAGGCGAGCTGGCAAGCGCTCCTTGATTCCGTCGAATACGGCCTGACGCACAAGCGCGTCCATGAAGAACAAGGCTTTAACAGCATGGATAGCGCGGACAACCCTGAAGACGGATAAGCGATAGCCGACAACGCGGGGGTCTAACCTTACCTCGGGAGGTTTTAGTTTGAAGATAGTGCGGTTTTCGTGCGGTGGGCCAATCGCTTATGGTTTGCTCGAAGGCGAGACAATCCGAATCATCGATGGCACACCGTATAGCAGCTACACCGTCGGCGAGGCGGTGTTTGCTCTGGATGATATCCGGTTGCTAGAGCCGGCCGTTCCGACTAAGATAGTCGCTGTGGGCTTGAACTACATCGACCATGCCGCCGAAATCGGCATGGAGCCGCACGACGAGCCCATCATCTTTATCAAGCCGGTCTCCACCACCATTGCCGACGGTGACGCAATCGTCTACCCCGCAATGAGTTCATGGATTGAATACGAAGCCGAACTCGCCATCGTCATAAAGGATATCACCCATCAGGTCAGCGTCGAGCAGGCGCCGGCGCATATCCTCGGATATACCTGCGCCAACGATGTGACCGCGCGCGACCTGCAGCGCAAGGACGGGCAGTGGACGCGGGCGAAGAGCTTCGATACGTTCGCACCGATAGGCCCCTGCATCGAGACCGATATCGATCCGAACAATCTCAAGATAGAGCTGCGCCTCAACGGCGAGGTGATGCAGTCGTCGAATACCTCTAACATGCATTTCAAGCCCGATTATCTTGTCTCATTCGTCTCGCACATCATGACGCTCTGTCCGGGCGACATAATCTTGACCGGGACGCCTCCGGGTGTGGGGCCGATGCAAATCGACGACGAGGTCGAAGTCGAGATAGAGGGGATTGGGATGCTGAGAAATAAGGTAATAACCCTATAGACTTGTCGAGCAGTCCGCCGGTCGTCTTTGAGCTGGAACGTATTGAGGAGTAGGGTTTGGGATAAAATAGTCTTACGTGTGTTTTATCGGTTCGCTAGTGTTGATGCGAAATAACCATTGCGCGCGGGATATCGCACGCGATATGAGGTGATTATGACCGACCTAATTCAAGTAAACGAGGAAATATATTATATAGCCCATGACGCCAATTACGGCGTCGTGCTGACCGGCGATGACACGTGCGCCGTCATTGACACCGGCATGGATGATGATTCGGCGCAGTTAATACTCGCCGCGCTCGATGTGAAGGGTTTGAAGCTCGGCGCGATAATCAACACCCACTCGCACGCCGACCACTATGGGGGCAACAACTATCTTGTCAAGGAGACCGGGTGCAAGGTCTACGCGCCGGCGCTGGAGGCGGCCATCATGCAAAACCCGAGCCTTGAGCCGTTCTACATCTACGGAGCCGATGCCCCCGAAGAGCTGAAACAGCCTTTTATGATGGCGAAGGTCTCGCCCGTCGACGAGCTGCTCAAGGAGCCCGGCTTGCAAATCGGCAACAAGAAGTTCGCCGTCATATCGCTCAAAGGACATTCGCCGAACCAGATGGGCGTCATGACCGAAGGCGTCTTTTTCTGCAGCGACGCTTTGTTTTCGCTCAAAGCGTGGCAGCGGCTTATCCTTATCTACACCGTCAACGTGGGTGAGATGATCAAATCGATCGAGCGGGTGAAGAAGGTGCCGGCGCGCACGTTCATCCCGTCGCATGCCGTGCCCACCGCCGACATCACCGACCTTGCCGACCTTAATATCGCCAGGATACAGTCGCTCGCCGACGATATCCTCCATATCGTGAGGGAGCCCGCTACGGTCGACACCATTCTATGGGAGGTCAACGATAAGTATCACGTCGAAGTGACGTCGCTCCAGCAATACTACCTCTGCCTCAACACGCTCAAGGCGTATCTCAGCTATCTCCTCGAAGAAGACCTCATCAATTATAAGTTCGACGCGAACCGGCTGCTCTGGCGTACCGTCGAGTAACGGGCTGCGAATCGCATTGCCTGCGGGCGCAAATCACCTTTTCGGGGTAGATGATTTAACGCTTTTTTGTGTTAAAATAATAAAGAGTTAATTCGGTATAACGGCGATGTGCCTGGAGGTGCCAGATGGCGCTTGATGAAAGAATCAAAACAGACCAAATCGATGACCTTTTCGAAGCCATTTTGACGCTCAAGACCAAGGACGAAGCGTATAAGTTCTTCGAAGACCTCTCCACCATCGCCGAGATAAAATCGATGGCCCAGCGCTGGGCCGTCGCCCGCAAACTAGACGCCGGCGAAACCTACACCGACATCGCCACCGAAACCGGCGCCAGCACCGCCACCATCAGCCGCGTAAAACGCTACCTCGAATACGGCGCCGACGGATACCGTCTGGTGTTGGATAGGATGAAGAAGGGGTAATGACTCGTTAAACCGTACAGAAACAGCCGTTCTCAACGCGTTACGCTACCCACCGATTATCTCCACTCTTACTTGATACGCCGGATCATGTCAGTATTTACTAATAGTTGACATACGTAGAGTACATCAGTGGAAGACCGAATATATTATTTTACTGACAGTCTTATAATAAGATTATTATGGGAAATGTACGAATATTACTCGCCGAAGATCACGTATTATTAAGAGAGAGTCTTCGCCAATATTTAGAGCGAGCCCCCGACCTAGAGGTAGTAGGTGAAGCTGGGGATGGGGAAGAGATGCTATCCATGGTTTCGCAGTATAAACCCGATATCATCATTATGGACGTTGCAATGCCGAAACTCGATGGTATTGAAGCTATGAAACGGATCAAAGCTATCGATAAATTAGTACCAATATTAGTTTTAAGTGCTTATGATATTGATCAATATGTATTCCCTCTTTTAGAAGCGGGCGCTGCGGGTTATCTTTTAAAAGATATTAGTGGCAATGAACTTATTGAGAGTATTCACCGCGTAATTAAAGGCGATGCGGTAATCCATCCTACGATAATGCGTAAGGTGCTACAGCGATTTAGAAATGTCGGCAGTAACCAGCAGGACATCTCTCTAGACTTACTAACCGACCGTGAAACCGAGGTTTTTAATTTAGCGGTTAGCGGTATGAGCAATAAAGAAATCGCCGGAAAACTTGGGGTAAGTATACGCACCGTTGAGGCTCATTTTGGTCACATATTTAATAAGCTAGAAGTGAGTTCTCGCACTGAAGTTATAATATTAGCCTTTAAGAAAGGCTGGGTTAAATAGGAACAGTGAATAATGAGACAAAACCTGGCAGTTTTGTGCATAGACGTTATGAGACAATCAATGAAATTCAAGGTTACTTAACGAGAAACACACAATTTTGGTCAATTGTAAGTATATTTATTCTGATAACTCTCCATCATTACGATAACCTCACAAGCTTTAGCATACTCTCCGTTCCTGACTTGCCGCTCGGTTTAACGAGGCACACGATTGATAGAATTCTCTACCTTGTGCCAGTTTTGCTAAGTAGCTTCGCATTTGGCTCGGGGGGTGGGAAAATCGCGGTAGTGATTGCCTTCATAGCAATGTTGCCCAGGGCACTTTTTATCTCTCCAAGCCCTATGATCTCTCTCTGGGAAACGGCTGTGATCACTATAATTGGCGCTAGCATGCCTTTAACACTCGACTATTACAAGAGACAAGAAAAACGATTCAAAGTAACAGAAGAAAAACTTAGGCTAACACAAAAAGAACTACTTTCCAAGGTCCGATTATCCAAAGAGCAAGAAAAGCAGCTTCAAGTTATCAATACTTTTTCTAAGATGCTGAATCGGCCGTTTAAATTGAATCGACCAATGAAGGCAATCACTGAAATGGTTATGGACGTTATGGGGACCGAAGTAGTTCTCATGTTCTCGTTAAACAAAGATGATGAAAGTATGAGCTTGGTGGCACATGAAGGTATCAACGATGAATCAGCACATCTTTTGGATATGACGAGGTTAAGCCAGTGTGTCTTTAGACATATGTCTGAGGCAAATCATTATCTAGTGATGGACGATTCAAAAGACAGTCCAATATTGCAGGTCGAAAAAGGTCTACGTACTGGATTAAGCGTTCCGTTGATTTCGAACGGAGAAATTATGGGTTCAATTTGTGTTGCAACTTTTGCCAAGCGCCGATTTAGAGAATCGGATATAGAAATGCTCGCAGCTCTCGGGAATTTAATAGGGGTTGCCATGAGCAACGCGGACCTTTACCGCGAGAGAGAGAGCGCGATCAGCCAGCTCGAGATAGCTGTTAACAAGCTTAAATTGTCCGAGAGGAAATACCGAGAGCTTTTTGAAAATGCGCATGATGCTATCTGGGTGGAAGATCTATCCGGTACGGTTGTAGCCGCGAACCAGGCTGCTGCTGAACTCTTTGGATGTGATTTAACGGAGTTAATAGGCGGGGATAGCCGGCGATTCTTACCCCAAAAGGATACCGCATTACAAAAAACTATGCAGCAAGACATCGCAAACGAAACAGCAGAACAATTATCATATAAGCGGAAGATTGTTAGACCTGACGGTAGTGAAGTGTTCGTCATGCTAACGGCCAATCTGATATTTACTGATAATAAACCGGAAGGCTATCAATTCATCGGCAAAAACATAACGAGAGAAGTTAGAATGCAAGAGAACCAGAGCTTTTACCTAAAGCAGATTACGAAAAGTTATGAAGAAGAACGTCAACGTATCTCGCGCGAACTTCATGACTCTACGGCCCAAGAACTTAGTGCCATGCTTCGCCAGCTAGAGAGATTCCTAGAGGACAATACGGAATTCTCAGAGGCAAACCTGGCGACCTTAAGGCACTTTCACAGACAGCTAAGGGATTCTCTTCAAGGAATAAGACTATTAAGCCGTGATCTAAGGCCCGCGGTGCTCGATAGCCTAGGCCTTTTTCCTGCCGTGGAATGGCTAGCTGAACAAATTGAAAATGAGTATAACATAGAAACGCGTGTAACTATTAAGGGCAAAGAAAAGCGATTTACCCCTGAATTGGAAATTACTTTTTTCCGCATTATTCAAGAAGGATTAAGAAATATTGCGAAACATGCTGAAGCAATAGAATGTAACATCACCATTGACTTGAAGGATACGGAGACAAGAATTATTATTGCAGATAATGGAAAGGGGTTCGAGTTGCCAGAATCGCTCGGAGCCCTATCTCTTAATGGCAATCTTGGTATTGATAGCATGCAAACACGGGCAAGGTTAGCCGGAGGAACGTTTGATATCACATCAAAACCGGGAGAAGGTACAACAATACTTGTGACAATACCCGTTTAGGTTCTTCGCAGCCCCAATTCCCCTTCGCCAGAATGAACTCAGTGAAGGCGAAGAGAGGCTCTTATGTGGCCGCATAGCTGCTATCCACCAGTGTTAATAATACCTGATGCGGCGAGCACGAGGACGATTACCTCTAGTAATGCGATACTGGCAAATATGAAATCCTTTTTTCTAAGCAAGCTGGGTATTATTGCTAGATAACAGATTACGCTAACAAGTGCCAGGATTGCTATCCCGAAGTAAGTTAGCATATCACCGTAACCATACATGCCAACCCACGCCCAGCCGGGTTTCAAACCCGCGGCTTTTACAAATTCGGATGAAGATAAACCCCAGTAACGCGGAAGATCCTCAAACGGTACTTTAGGTTTCACAATACCGGCCACATAGAGTAGAAAGGCAACTATAGTAACTGATAAACCTATCTTCCTGCCTAGGTTGAGGATGCCTGAATAGATTAGTTGCTCTTCGCTTGCCCTGGTTGGTACCATCTTAGTTGTTTCTACCTTTACTTTGGGCTGGAGTCCTTCCTTAGTAGCTATTTTTAACTTTTTGCCTCTTGGCGGTAACATGAGCATCTAGATCTCCACATCCTCTCTTAAGCTAATGGCTCACTAATCGATATACATAACTGAGCAAAGAAGCATAGGCTTAATTACCAAATCCCCAGTCCCTTTACCAACGCTCTTAGGCCGGCAACAAAGAGCATTACCATAACTGCATATCTAATAACCGGTGGTCTTGCCCTGGCGAGCAGTTTTGTGCCGACGAGTGCCCCGAGCATCATTCCTATTATCGATGGTGCCACAACCAAGGGGAGCACTGCTCCTCTATTTATATATATCCATGCGGCTGATGTATCTGTTATAGAAAGCAAAAAGCTACTTGTCGCAACCGAAAGTTTTAATGGTGCACCAAGGACAAGATTTAGAGCAGGCACATTTGCCCATCCGGCTCCTAAACCAAAGAGCCCAGCCATAAAACCTATAGCGCTAAATAAAAACAGGCCAATCGGCGTCCGATGGATATTCCAGTCAATCTCCTTATCGGTTGATAACTCATAGTATACGCCACTGATTCTTAATGCTGCTGATAAAGCATCAGGCTGTCTAACTTCGGGGTATTCAGATTTTTTGGCCAAAAACATTACAACGACAATAGCAAGGATTATAGCGCCCAAGCCTGTTTGTACGACATTCTCTGGTAGGGCAAGGCCGACCATGGCACCAAATATCGAAAATATGGACGCGATGAGTGCGATAGGCATGGCTAGTCTAAGGTCAGCTAACCCTCGCTTAAGAAGCCCCGGACCCGCAGCTAAAGAGCCGGATAATGCTATCATTAAACCAGCGCCTCTGACGAAATCTAGACCAAAAGGGAAGAAACTGCTTACGATAGGAACGAAAAGCACCCCTCCACCTACACCGGCAGGGATAGCGACTACGCCCATAAAAAAAGTAAGCACGAAAAGACTTAAAGGCCAGACCCACCACGGGCTCCCAGCACTTAGAATTGCACTTCCTTCAGCAGATGACGCAATAGCACGGTTAGCTAGCATGAAAACAAAAATAATGGCGAGCGTAAACAATGTAGTATACTTCTTTCGCAAACGACCTACCTCCTGTCTGGATTTAGAATGCTTTTTCTTGTTTTAATTTCAACACTAATTTGGCCAGGTCACATCGGTGCAATTGCCAATTGTTAGAAGAAATATTAGAACGGCTAATACGATGAAAAATGTTAGTAGCAGCAGTATAAATATACGTAAGCTGATTATAGAAGGTGAGGGGGGTAAGCACTATGAGATGCTTGAAAAAGGCGCGTAACGACGCATGCGTGGCGTTACGTAAGCTCTCATAAGCGCTCAATGGTGAGATTATGCTATATTAACAGGTCCTAGATTAGTCGGACACCACTAGTAGCACGTCGTTACGAACTTTCCTGATAGTTCGAAAACTGTCCGAACCGGAGAGTTAATTTTCAGAAAAATCGGGGCTTGATCCGTGAGTATCGCGGCCAGATTCTAATATTATTTACCATCCGTAAGCCACTTTTTCAAAAAGCCGTCGAGACAAAGTGCAATAGTGACTCGCTCAAGGTGGCCAAAGTCAAATGTCTGTAAGCATCACGCTGCCGATCATCGCAGGTTTCACTTCTACCAGTTCGTCGAGTCGGTCAGGTTTGGCGGCCCCGATGTCGTGCGGCTACCGGTGGTCGAAGGGTTTCTACCGATAGCGGCGCTCGTCGCATTCAAGGCGTTTATCGCTACCAGGCTGAGATAGACCCGATTCACCCCGCGGACCTCATGATATTTATCGTCACCATACTTACCGCATGGGTATTTCGATGGGCGCTCTGTTTCTCACTCGACGACCTTTTCGAAGCCATTTTGGTAACTACTCAGCGTATTTTACCAAAAGGCGATAACTCACTGGGCAAAGTCAGGCAGTTTCCCTTCGAAAACAAGCATCATAGCTTGGGCTGAACTCATACCGTGTTTGCGACACGTCGACAGATAACCACGGATGCGGCAGAATATCTTTGCGCCGTCTTGGCTTCGGAAGCAACCCGATATTTTCTGCTGTACCTTAGTCATCCGAATATCATTCTCACCCTGGTTGTTCGTGAAAGGAACGAGTTGGTTTTCCATGAAGCGCAAGACATCCGCCTCATGGTTTATCAAGCGCTCCAGCAAGTTTCTCGCCTTGCTGCGTTTGACCCTTCCCCGTTTTGCCTTCAAGGCAAGTTTTTCGGGTGGCGGGCATTCAATTTCTGCTTCTTTCAGCAAGGTTCTGTAGCGTTTCCGGTATTTTTCTGCCTCATCGTGGCCTAAAGCGCCACCGGCATTATCAACGGAGCAGTTGATTTCTTTAAGCAACTCCTCCATATCCCTTGCCCACACTTGTTTGTCTTGCTCCCAGGCATATGTCAGCTCCCTGAGGTGATGGGCGTTGCATAAGGCATGGACAAAATCGTAGCGGAAATAAGGTTTCCAGTGGTCATGGCAGAGGATGCCTTTGAAACGGGGCAGGATACCGGCTTCGTCAAAAGCATCGGTACCGCGCTTTTCATGGGCAAAGTAGTGGGTCCATGCCCCGTTGGATGTGCAATGCAGCCAGCAGCGTTTGCCATTGATATTGATCCCTGTTTCATCGGCGTGGGCAACCTGTGCCTGGACAAGTTGGTCTTTGCTGAGTTGCTCGAAATCGGCCAGTTGCTCAAAAGCCTGCATGTTGAAATTGTAAAGCGAGCCTTCGCTTACCGGGATTTGCAATTGGGCTGCAAAATATTCCTGTACCCGCTTGTAGGGTAGCAGCTGGTATTGGGACAGATAAACGGCATGGGCTTTGAGCCGATCCCCGTACTGCACGGCTTTTGTGACACCTTTAGGAAACGGGGCGACAAAGTGTTTGCCTTGGTTATCTTCCAATATCTGTGCCCGGTATTCTATCACCAGGCGCGAAATGTCGATATCGAAGACCTGCCTTGTCTTAAAACCGACTTCCCGGTAGCGCCCTTCGGGCAAAGTTCGGCGGTCAACGCGGATGACTTCTATCTCATTGGGGTCGGGTATCTTTTTAAGTGTCGTTCCGTTATGCCCGGTTTGGCCACCCGAGGGCTTGTCGGATTTCTCTCTGCTTGTTTTCTTGCGGTTGGGATCGCTGGAAGGCGGCTTGCTGCTGTTTTTGCTGTTTAGTGTGACGCGGCCTAATAACACAGAGATCAGCAGCAGCAGGACTTCCAGGGCTGATTTTAAAGCAGGCGACAAATCAGGCTCCTCTTTGAGAAGCTGTTTGACATTACCAATGGCGGCATCAACATCGATTGCGTCTGTCTTCAATGGCTCCACACAGTCTAGTTTTTCGCTTGCAGCTATATTATCTCATAGGTTTTTAAGGAGGGATTTTTAGTGCTTGTATGGCATTATGCGGCGTCAAAAATAATCATATGTTCCCGTGATTATTTATAGTGATTTAGCGCCGTGCGAGCCTATTTCAGCAAGCATGGGTGGCTTGTTTGGCGGGCGCTTCAAAGATTTGTGGAAATGCAAATTTATCGCTAAAATCCTGTCAAGAGTTTTTTCAAAATATTTCGCTGAGTAGTTACCCATTTTGAAGCTAAAGACCAAGGACGAAGCGTACAGATACTTCGAAGACCTCTCCACCATCGCCGAAATAAAATCGATGGCCCAACGCTGGGCCGTCGCCCGCAAACTCGACTCCGGCGAAACCTACATCGACATAGCCACCGAAACCGGCGCCAGCACCGCCACCATCAGCCGCGTAAAACGCTACCTCGAATACGGAGCCGACGGATATCGTCTGGTGTTGGATAGGATGAAGTTGGGGTAGGGGTTCGCAAAAGCGCGCTTGTTTTTCTATTTGTTTTGTTGGTGGGTTGGTTGTGGTTTGGCTATGGTAGGCAAGGGTTCGAATCCGATCCGGGGAGCACTTTTAGGGCATACGCAAGCCCTTGAGAAAACCGCTTTGTAGAGCGGTTTTTGGCATTTATGCGTATAGTTACGGGGTATGGTTATGGTTTGCTAAACCTCAGTTTCTATCCATCGTGAAGATTTTGAAATTGCGAACAACAACACACCTTCCACTGCCTTCCCAAAGGTTCCGTTCAACTATTCATTGCTACTTTTATCCAGTAGTTATTATTTTTGATTCTTCTATGGCTTTGTTTCCGACAATCCAGCGTGCCATAGTATGTGCATACATCATAGGTATGCTACATATCAGCAAGCTATTGACATGTTATAGAATAATAACATAAGCTACTTGTTAATAAGACGATTCCGAGATATTACGATGAAGTAACAGATGCGAAAAATAGGATTTGGCTTATTACCACTATCAACAGTATTACATATGTGGCGTATGTGCTTTTGGCGAAAAGGGAAGTGCGGTTTAGTTGAACTGGAGGTGATTATTAAGAAATATGATTATTCGATGTACTCTTTAGATGGCATAAGAAAGGATGGTTGGTGTGAGAAGAAGAATGGTCAGCAGTATTATCTTAGCAATGTTTGGGGTCATATTATTTCCAGTACAGGCTTTGGCTTTAAACTATGGTCTTGGTCTGCAAGATGGAGAGGCCACAGTTCGCGGAACCTATGTTATGAATTATGTAATGGCCACACAGCCAAGTGCAATGCATATCAACTCAGTTTATGTAAGAAAAGATGCGTTTAATGTTATGGAGGTAGGCTGGAGTTGGTGGGGACCCAATAATGTTTACGGGGGCTATACGGGTGGTTTTAAAGACCCTGATTGGTTTGTTCATATTCAAGATGGGTCTTCTAACTACTGCACAGAATGGACTTCGCATGGTAAATACGTCATCAATTCAAGTTACCCTAATGGGCGTTTCTTCTATGGAACTGAACCACTACCGGGCTATCCTACACCTGGTACTGGTTACGGTTTTAAAGCCGAAAATCGTGGCTATAATAGTTATACGTTTGATGCGAAATATAATAATTACGTAAAAAAGACCTGGACTTTTACGAACATGACTTATGGCAAGTCTGTTATAGGTAGCGAGCGCGCGTCTCTTGCCGATAGTAATTATGCGCATTTCTGGTCATGTCAAGATATCATAAACCAACCTAGCCAACCTTGGACAAATTGGGTTGCGCCCAAAGAAGCTACCTTCGCGCCTGGTGATAGTGACTACTATTGGCGTAATCCTTCAGCTACTGAACATTTCTGCGAACATATATAATAAGCTAGAAAGGTGGGAACTTAAATGACACATGTTTTGACACAAAACAAAAAGCAAATTGTGCTCATTATAGCGCTTGGTGTCATACTTGCAGGGTTAGTATGTATCCAGCAACTAAGAGCTCAGACAGACAAGGACTTGGCTTTGAATCAGAAATCTTCTGTATCGAAAGCCAATTCATCAGGCTCTCTTAGCAGAGGGAGCACACAAGAGGATATTGAAGCCAATTCTGTTAAACTTTCAAGTATCGAGGATGCAAAGGAACTGCTAAGCTATGATTTCCCAGTACCAACCGATGCAAATGGGCACGATTTAATCGGAATCTACGTTGAAGACAAAGAGGTCTTGTACTTACGATATAAGAATGACATCTACATTGTTTATCATCAGCTAGAAGGACCAGAGCCAGACATGAATGAAGTTCTCACTAAACGACCGGATGTATATGAAACAACGGTCAGAGGACATAAAGCTATCGCTGGCGATCCAGGGCAAATGAAGGGATTAGGCGTAGGAGACGTTAGAGCAGGTGGTCAGATCAGTTGGTTTGAAAATGGGCTTGATTTGGCAATCTATAGTCTCAAAGGCGCTAAGGTCGGCGAACTTGAACGAATAGCTGAATCGATGAAATAAGAAGGTGGGTTAGCGATCTAAGTAAATGGTGGCCAATAAATTCATTAGGCGCATTATGAAGTAGAGACACCAGCAGCCCTTTAAAGATTTAAGGGGCTGCTTCCTCTTTGTTGCCTATGCATGCGAGCGAGGCAGGGATACCTGAGTTATGGGCACACCTATACGCTGAACAAAACCGCTCAATCTCATTCAATCCAAGCCCGTGGATTCATGTGAGATAGTTTCTTGATGGGGATATTGCTGCAAACCCGCGCTCTCGAAATGAAAAATCGACAGTCATCTAAGTAATCAAACTGGCAAGGTCTGTCATAAGTTTGAATAAGTGACAATCCGGGGAGCCAACGAAAAAGATTATCGGAAATGCCTGTCCAGAGGCATTTTTCAGTGTGTAGAGAAGTTGACCCCCGATAGGATTCGAACTCCCATAATCTAAATCCTCGGAATAATCGGCGCGTTTAGCAGAACATGAATGATTACTACAGGCCATAAAGAACTCGTTTTTTCGTAAATATATGCCAGAAACAAACCTATTGGAATGGCTGATATTACCCATGCTGCTGCGGCAATCGTTGGATAGGGAGTTAAGAACAGAGGGTGCGCCAAATGCCTTACGGCGAGGAGTATAGAAGATACCGCTGCGGCAATCCAAAAGCTGTTAGATTTTCTAAATTGTCCAAATACATAACCCCTGTAAAACAATTCCTCGGCGATTGGGATTATTAGCACCGTGGACGCGAACAGCAGGATGGCGGGAACAATGGAATGGTATTTGTCGGCTGTTTGGTTAAGAATTTCGCCATTGGCTTTAAACAAATCGAATTGCCAGTTTCCGGTTGCTCCATATAGTTTCAGCAAGTAGTCGTATGTTACTTGAAAGAAGGTCTGCCAAATCTTTATGCCTAAAAAGCCAAGCAAGATGACTCTCCAGTTAGACCAAGCTTTTCTAAATGGCCCGAATTTGTAAGCCCCGAGATAAAGGGCGACGGTAAAAAGCAGGGCAGTATGAACAATAATAAACGGCGACCATATAAACGACCTTATGCTTTCGATAAAGGCGACAGCAGTGACAGCCAACGTGACAAGAATTATGTTGGCGGGCGTCTTTAATGCTGTTTTAAAGCCGTCGGTGGTAGAATTCATAGGCACCTCATGGATTACACTAAAAGTATGGCATAACAGTTGTGATTATCAAGCGTCTACTTAGGAGCTTTTGTTCTTAGCGCGCTCGCCTGCTATCATCATGTGTAAACCGTCTCTCGCTGAGTGGCTTGAAGATTATAAAACGAGGAGGAAATAATGAAATGCCCAACGTGTAGCGGAATCGCTAAAAGAGGCGTCACAAATTTGCCCATTGAGTTGGAGACAGGGCTTTTATATGTAAAACATGTCCCCGCAGATATCTGTGAGCAGTGCGATGAGGTTTTCATTCCAGACGACGTTGCGGCCAGATTAGAGGAAATCGTTGCAGTGGCCAGAAAGCAAAAGGTCGAAATCGAGGTCGTAGACTATCAAGGTGCTGCCTAGCTTAGACTTAGGCCTGACGCACAACAGTACGCGTCACGCAAGCCCTAAGCCTGTTGCTCGTGCGAAGGGTGGTCGGTGTAGCGCGATTATCCCACACCAAAAAACCCCATCCCACCACTAATCCACAACCCTCATGGACACATAAAATCATCAGTCATTTGCCAGGCGACATACTTGACATTTACTTGACAAGTATTTGGAGCAATGCTACGCTGATTGGAACAATTGTTACAAACTATCTATGTTGCGCTTCTGATAAGGGCTTGAGAGCTGCAATTGTTTTTGTTATCTTAAATCAAACTTGGTGTAAGACTTATACCCCGTTTGTGGGTATAATCCTGATAACTAATCTTAGTGTTTCGACGTAAACTTCGGTTTAGCATAAACGACAAAAGGCAACCTAAGGAGGCATTATGTGAAAACTGGTTCCCCCTCAAGGTGTCGGCGAGTTAAAACCGCACCTACTTGAAGGCAACAAGCCGAATGATTCATGAACAAAGCAGATTGGAAAGGCTTTGTTGTGAGTAAACCGTTTCAAACGGTATCTTCTGGCCAATCCCAACTACTCTCTCCACTACAGAAATTACCAGAAGCGGAGATGAAACGAAGATGAACGGAGATGATATGGCGACTAAGCTTAATGACATCTTAAGAAAGAAGAAGCCCGCTATCTTAAAGCGATGGCTCGATGTGATATCGGCTACGTATTCCGGTGAAGCCGCAGCTTTCATAAAGGGGCAAAAGAACCAGTTTACAGGGCCGATGGGATATACCATCCAGGAGGGCTTAGAAGGTCTTTTTGATGGCCTCATCGACGAGGCACCTTTCGAGGAGATCGCTCCTTTTCTGGAGAGTATCATCAAAATCAGAGCCGTGCAGGACTTTTCTCCTTCTCAAGCCGTAGCCTTTATCTTCCATCTGAAAAAGATAATCAGTGAGGAATCTCAGAATACCAGCGATACGCGGGGCGTTGTCGACACTGCGGCATTAACTGCGTTCGAGTTAAAAATAGACACCCTTGCACTTATATCCTTTGATTTATACATGGAAGCACGCGATAAGGTATATCAGCTCAAAACTAACGAGTCGAATGATATGGTCTTCAGATTGCTTCAGAAGGAACGCAGGTCGTGTGAGATGCAAGAGCAGGGTCTAGAGCAAGGTCCGAATATTGAAACACCAATTTTAAAATAAAGAAAAGAGGTGAATAGAATGGGAGCCTTATTTTCATTGGCTGTAGTCACGTTGCTTATCTTGCTTTCTTATGTTGGAGTTGAGTTCGTCGGCATGCAGTCTTTTTTCGGAATCGTTATACCTTATGTTGCCGTTCTAACAATCATCGTTGGAGTTGTCTATCGCGTAGTAAAATGGGGAAAGTCACCCGTACCGTTTGCTATCTCCACATCCTGCGGTCAGCAAAAATCTCTGCCGTGGATAAACCAGAGCAAACTCGACAACCCCTCCACCACCAGCGGTGTAATCGGCAGAATGGCGCTCGAGATACTTCTTTTCCGTTCGCT
>JAUXNY010000093.1 GCA_030682615.1 Candidatus Aquicultor sp.
CTCTAAAGCGCGCCGCTTTCATATTCGCGAACAATAGCGGTAAGTCCCATCCATTTATCACGCGTACGCGGGTTTCTTTGCTATAATCAGTATTGGTTCGAAACTTACAAAAGCGGTGGGACAGATGGAAGAGCGCTTACAAAAATTCATGGCACGCGCGGGAGCGGGGTCGCGCAGGCAGTGCGAAAAATATATCACCGACGGCAGGGTAAGGGTCAACGGCCAGGTCGTAACGGAACTAGGCACAAAGGTCAACCCCGCTATCGACCGGATAGAACTTGACGACAGAGTGCTGAGTATCAAAGAGACGCGCATTTACCTGGCGCTTAACAAACCCCCCGGCTTCTTGACGAGTGTTACGGATAATTTCGGACGCCCCACGGTCATCGACCTTCTCGGCGGCATCAGCGACCGGATTTTCCCCGTGGGACGACTTGATTTAGATACCGAGGGTCTGTTGCTCCTGACCAATGACGGGGAGCTTGCCTTCAGGCTCACCCACCCCCGCTATAAAGTGAAGAAGCGTTATGTCACCGAGGTCGAGGGCCATCCCGCAGACGGCGACCTCGCGATGCTCCGCCAAGGCATCATGCTCGAGGACGGCATAACGGCCCCCGCCGAAGTCACCATCCTCAACCGCACCCAGCACACATCGATAGTCGAGATAACCATCCACGAAGGCCGAAAACGCCAAATACGCCGCATGTTCCAGACCGTCGGCTACGAAGTCGTCATGCTCAAACGCATAGCCATCGACAGCATAAACCTCGGCGACATCCCCATCGGCAACTGCCGCCACCTCACCGAGATGGAGATTGATAAGCTTTATCGGGCTGTGAGGTTGAAGTAGGGGTGGGGTTGTTTGGGGGTTAGTTTCTACTCATTCTTTCGAGCAGCTAAGGCAAACAAGTAAAAATATTGATTTAAGTCATCAAGCGATGTGTTGTATTCGTTATCGCTAAATACAGTATTGCAGAATACCTCTCTTACTCGCGTTATTTCTTTTAAACGATGACTCCAACGTGGGTCTTCTATTGTTAAATCAAAAAGATCCAGTGCTCTGTTTATTGCATTTTCAAAACGCTCCTTGTTCTTCTCTTGAAACTTAAGAGCGCGGTTTATTTCACTGCCAATATTGCCCATTTGCTCAGCCAACGAAAGCGTTTGCCATCTTCCCTTTGCTGAATCAACATGAATAAGTTTACTCATAAATAACCAGCTCAGCATGAAGCTCACCGCCAATAGCTATAATTTCCATATCTATGTCAACAACTGCTTTTACTAAATCACCGAACTGCTCCCTTGCGATCTCTATTAGTTCTCTTACGGCTATAGGCTTTTTTATGATTCTTATATCCAACCGACACCCCGAAAAATGAATATTCGCTTAATTTCGTCTATTATCTTAGCAAAAGAAAACACCTACGCCAAACAGCCCCCGCCGACGTCACCATCCTCAACCGCACGCAGCGCACCTCGATAGTCGAGATAACCATCCACGAAGGCCGAAAGTGCCAAATACGCCGGCTGTTCCAGACGTTCGGATATGATGTCTCATGCTCAAACGTGTGGCTATCGACAGCATAATCCTCGGAGACATACCCTTAGGCGACTGCCGCAACCTCACGGAGATGGAGATTGAGAAGCTTTATAGGGCGGTTGGGTTGAAGTAGTGATTGGTTTTTGAGGGATGGTTGTTGTTAGCGTGCTGTTTGGCTACAATCAACCGCGTCGCGTTAAGTGCTTTGTTCAGAATCTCATATCGTAGTCCGTAATCGCTGTATCAAGGCTTCTGTGAACGGTTCCGTGCGAATATTGTCACGGTGAAGGTTCCCATCTGCCACCGCACGAACATGCTCTGCGGCATTTTCAAAATGTACCCTTGAAACATCGTCGTCCCAGAGACTATCCATAAGCACGGCACAGTCGCGCGCCATCTCATGAGAATTCATTAGGGGCATCGCTTCACCAACGACCAATATTCTATATGCGAGAAGCAAATGATAACGCGCAGGCTTTAGTTCCGCAGGGAGAACTTGGCTCCGAAAGAGGAACTCTAAACGGTAGTGTGAAAAAGCGGCCACATAGTACGGTTCCAGACGGTGGTCTTTGTTGAATATATCTGTACCCACTCCGCGTAGGAGCGCCTTATAGTTACGGGTTGTTCGGTGTGGAATTACACGGAATATGGCTGCAAATGCCCGCACGAGAGCCGTCATGGTAATCACACGAACCTTCTCAATGCCTACGACGCCATTGTACTGCCGCGACCGTCTCTCGTAGTAGAGTTTCTTCCTAGCCTCGAATGTGGGGAAGTACGCTTCTAGCTTCTTCGGAAAGTCAGAAAGTGCAAACAACTGGTCCTCAGTTACCTGCGTCTGCCGGTTCGTTGCCTTAATGATGGCATTCTTGATGCTATCATCCTGCGTTGCAATTAGTCTCACGGGAATCATGACATCTTCACCGAGTCCGTCTCTGCACTCGTGTAACACATAACTCGTCTGGCAACCGTTTACGACTTGGTAATCTTCGAGCAGAAACTTGTTAGCAGTGGGGTGGATTCGTCGTGCCACAATTGTGACCCCATTATTAAGTAGCGGAAAATAGCGTGCCTTCTCGGGAGAACTTAGTGTTTCTCGCATCTCTGAGTTGACAGTATTCCATTCCTGCCAGTGTCTCACATTGTCATAGAAGAGCGAAGTTAGAACCTCTTCGTTATCGTTTTCGACAAGTCGTAGGAACTGGGGGGCCGATAGAAGACCAAGATAGGCTTGTTCGACCCCTGGAATCTCCGGAATAACCGTTCGCTCTGAAAACAGTATTTCGGTTTCAATAGCATTCTGGGACTCTCTATAGAACCGTTGCAGTTGGTCCGCATCAACACATTCGGCACCCACCTTGCGAAAGAGCCCCAAATCTTCAACATCTTGTCTGCCGGCATCACGCCGTGCCACAAGATTTGCATCATTAGTCCACTTTCCCGTGGTGACATAATACAACAAGCATTGCGGGTTGCCCTTCTTGAAAAGGCGACTTCGATCGAAAATTTCCTGCGATATCCTCGCGTAAAGCTGCACACGATCATTTTGCGGAAGTTGTGGACTTTCCGTGAAGAAATCACAAACGCCAAAGACAAATTGGCCAATTTTAGTGGTCTCAAAACCGCTAGACCGTTCGGCTTGCGTGAAAACAAAGGTCGCGTCAAGGTAGCCGTTCGTTTCACAAAGATCGGCAATCTCCTCGGGTTCCGTAACAAGTGTGCCATTAGCAATCACAGCGATGCAGTCAATTCCGCAATCACCACCTGCACCTACAGTAATGTCATCACTAGAGAACGATTCGGAATAGTGTCGCGATGTTACAAGATACCCTGAGAAGTGCTCGAATGCCTTCTCTTCGGGAAGGGCCTGCAAACTACTTTGTTCCACAAATTCACTAAGCAGTGCTTTGGTTATCCTATCCACCACGTTCTCCTATACTCTCTTTGTTTAACTCCGAACATTACACATATTTTACAATATCACAGCGGCTTATGGTTCTTAAAGCGGCCCATTAGTTCGTCGCTCGGGTCGCTCGGCTTTTCCACAGTGCCAAGCGACAAGAAATATGCCTTAGCGCTCTTTCTCTGGCCTGACGCGTTGTTCTCGAACTGATGGCGGTATACCGCTTCGCGTATGCTCTCTTCTTGTGCAAGTTTCTTTGTGGCGGGATCAATCGGAACTGGTGCAGGCGTCTTTACAGAAGTAACAGTCGGTACCGAAATAACCTTGAATAAAAACAAGCTGCATGCAGCAATAACGATTATCAGAGAAATAATTGCTGCTTTTTTGCTCAGGATTCGATTGCGCGAAGGTATTATAGGGGTGTTCATAGAGCCTCCGCCTCCCCTCCCCGCAACCCCCACCACGTAAACACCCGCGCCGCGAGAGCGAACAGAAACCCGGCCAACAGCGGAACCGCAAGGCCCAAATGAAATTCTGAGCCCTGTTCCGAGACCTTGAACTGGACGAGTGGGAACTCCTTAGGGCCTATCAGGAGGCTGTCTGTGAACAGCGGGCCGATGAATGTCGCGAGAATTGCGGCTGCGGTTATTGCGAAAGAAGCACCAATCCACTGGACGACGAAGCCCGAAGGTCGTTGGTCGCGTGCGGAAAGTCGCTCGGCGATTCTTCCTGCCTCGACATCGCTGGTGTAGACGGCCAGGCTATCGGCCGTGTCGACCACCTTGACATCCTTGAACCGCAGGAACCTGGTGAGGCAGGTCGCCATCCATATATCGGCGACCGCTCCCGGCGTGTTGACCATGAAGACCACGGCGCAGTACGCAACCAAGGCGGGGGCGACTAGGGCGATGATAAGCGCGAGCATTGAGAGAAGCACCAGCGGCGCTAGGCCGATTATAATCATCTGGCGTACCGAGAACGCGCGCCCCGGCGACGTAGCGTAGAAGTACGGCATAAGGTACTTCATCCCAGCGCCATACTGCGGGCTGCCTCCGAAGACGCGGAAAAACAAACCGTGAATAAGCTCATGCGCAGCGATGGTGCCCAATGCGACCGCGATATACAGGGCGGGCGTAACCACGCTGCCCGACGTCCCGAAGGAACCTTCGTTTCCAGTAAGCGCGCTTAGCACACCTGCCGTCAGAAACAGTAGCAAAACACCATACGCCGCCAATCGCAGCACCACCGCCCTGTCCAGGGCTACAACATAGGCCGGTGTCCCAAGCGACGATTCGGTGTTCCCTATATGAAACGAGTTCCTATCTGACATAGCAAACCCTCACACTAAGGACAGCAAGTGCTGCCAGGCTTACGTACTGCGAACCACCGGCGCTGCCATACAGCATCCCTATAAGTCCGCCTACTAGTAAACGTGCTGATAAATTCTGACGGCCAGCGCCCCCATTACGACTAATGCCAACAAAGCATAGCTTGCGAGGTTCGCCCGCAGCACGGCGTTTTTGACGACTCCGGCCTCCAAGCCGCGCATCATGCGCCTGCTGACTTGGTACTCGATGAGCCATGACGCGAAGAAGAACGGCACTAGCAGCACGAGCATCGCCACCGGGACCATTCAGTATGCATCGGATTCGTGGGGCATCAGCCAGGGAGCCTGCCATGTCACCGCGAGGCACTTGCCGACGAGCGTCTCGACGCTGGGGCCGCCCCTACCTCCCATGGTGATAGACTGAAAGACGCCCAGGATGACCCAAGTCACCGGAATCCCCACGACAGTCGAAACGATGTTGCTGGTCGCTGCAACCTCAACCGTGCGCCCAACCGGTGTGCCAAAAAGGCGCATCAAAACGAATACCTCGAGAGCGACGACCGGAATAAGCATGACTCCCATCCCAGGCCAGGCAATAATTATCATAGGAAGACCCATATCAGCGTGTGCCGTCGAAGGTACAGCCAACAGCGAAACCAGGATAAGCGTGGGTAACAGCCCCCGTTTGCCTCGCATAGAGCCCCCTCCTGCGTATCAAGCATTTATGTACTGACGACTATCATATTATATTAACGTTGGTTTTGCCAAACAATATGCTGGTAATAAGATATTGCGCCGCGACATTAACGGAGATTAGTCAAACTGTGATTCGATTCGCATTTTTGACATAAGTTTACCTCCGACATGCGGGGCAGGCGCCCTAGCATCGAAGCATTAAACCCGTCCCATGAAAATAGCTAGCTCTATCGCTTGAGTAGATATTTACCGTTATAATAGAAATATGAGGCCGGAAACAGAACTTTGGTGGAAGCAGGCAAATGAAGACTTCGTGACGGCGCGCGTTAACCTGGACGCCCAGCGCTATTATGCGTGCGTGTTTTTCGCGCATCAAGCCGCTGAAAAAGCATTAAAAGCGCTTTTTATTGAAACGATGAGAGAACTGCCCACAAAAACACATAATCTGATTGCGCTAGGGGCAGCCCTAGAAGCACCAGAGAAAATCATGACAAGTGTTCGGGATTTGGGACCCGAATACATAACCAGCAGATATCCTGATGCCGCTTATGGAGTGCCTGCCGAACTTTATGACGAAAAACTGGCAAGCGTACATCTTGTCCAAGCTGAGGAGATAGTTGCATGGGTCAAGCAGAAATTAAAGTAGACAAAGAAGTGTTACGGTTTATACAGGATATTAAAAGTAATTTTAATATAGTTCGAGTCATCCTTTTTGGATCAAGAGCCAGGAATGCGGCTCTCAAAGATAGCGACTATGACTTTGTAGTCGTTTCGCCGGATTTTGAAGGAATCTTCTTTACCGCTCGCACTAAAATGCTTTATAACTACTGGAGCTTACCCCAAGCGCTAGAAGCCCTGTGTTATACACCTGCCGAATTTAATGAGAAGGCCGGCCAAATTACTATTGTTCGCGAGGCCGTACGTGAGGGTATCGACTTAACGGCCGCTTGAAATCATCTCTCTCATGGTCTAGCCATTCCCTAAATGATTTCTGACTTCCGTTCTTTTAAGCTAACCATTTTCATACAGACGGCGTGTCAGACACCGCACACTCGTTATGCCGGCGCAAATGGCGGCCCTCTTGCATAAAAGTGTGCGTTTGTGAAAACACACTTTCATAAATTCTTCGCAACAGCATGGTTTCAGCCACCCCCATCATGGGAAACTAGAATCAGTAAGCAATCGCATTTACACCAACGCCGATGATTAGAGAAAGAGTCGACGTGAAGACTAAGCTGCTCAAAACAAAACCGTTGATTAGCGTCATAGCTATCGTTGTGGTAGCTGTGGTTATCGGTATAGCCGGCTTTGAAATGACCTCGACCGCGTGGTTCTGCAACCGCTGTCATGTCATGAACGACAACTACGACTCCTGGTTTCACTCCTCACACCAACTGGCGGTAGAGTCGTGCGGCGGCTGCCACCTTCCCGAATCGTTGTCCTCGAAGCTCATCTATAAAACCAAGGTCGGCCTGCACGACATGTATGTAAATGTAACCGGCCCGCCCGATGTCCTGGAAGCTACAGTCGACACTAAAAGAATCGTCAAGGATAACTGCCGGCGATGCCACGGCGTCATGGTATCGAGGATTAATTTGGATGGAAGGTATTGTGTCGACTGCCACCGCCATGTTGTGCACAGCGAGCGTCGATTGTCGGTTAAGTAAAATTAATAACGAATGGAGTGACCATGCGACAGTATAAAAAGTATAAAAGATGCGCATTAATAGCAACAACGATACTCGCGATGGTGGTCACGGTCGCCGTAGCCGGGTGTGCCAACCAGCAGTCAACCGCCTATAAATGGACTCCGATAACCGCTAATGAAACCGATCCGGCCGCTTGGAACGAGCACTATCCCCGCCAATACGAGAGCTTTTTACTCAACGACGAAGGCGGGCAGGGGTCGAGCAAGTACAAAGGAAGCGACCCTCTCGACCGTTTAAGTGAGTTTCCATACCAACTGGTGCTGTTTGATGGATTCGGCTTCGGGGTTGAGTATAACGAGCCCCGGGGTCACACAATGATGATGAAAGACATACTCGATGTCGACGCGTCACGACGAAAAGCAGGTGGCGTGTGCTTGTCATGCAAAAGCACCTATGCCCCGGCGCTCCGCGATGAAATGGGTGTCGACTATTTCAAGAAACCATTCGCCGAAGTCCATGCTAAAATCCCGGAGAAAGACCAAAAGATGGGCGTCACGTGTGTCGATTGCCACGACCCCGAGACGATCCAAATCCGACCCACCAGGTTCGCCTTTTTTGATACCCTTAAGTTGATGGGTAAAGACCCTAAAAGCTTCACGAAGCAGGACAAGCGTAGCGTTGTCTGCGGCCAGTGTCACGTCACATATGTGATTAAAAAGAATAAAGAGATGAAATCGGTAGGATTATTCTATCCGTGGGGCGAATCCTCATGGGGCAACATCACCATCGAAGACATAGAAAGTGTAATCAAGTCCGATCCGGCCAATTTGGAATGGACCAGCAAAATCACCGGAATAAAGCTGGGGCACATTCGGCACCCCGAGTTCGAATTGTTCACCAACAACAGCACCCACTGGAAGGCCGGCCTATCTTGCCCCGATTGCCACATGCCCTACGAGCGTGATGGTTCCACCAAGTTTTCGACACACCATATGCAAAGCCCGCTCAAAGACGACATGAAGGCGTGCCGGCAATGTCATGACCAGGGCGCGGCCTGGCTTCGTGAGCGCGTGATAACAACGCAGGATCGCACCAACAATGCGATGACAAGGGCCGGCAACGCCGCCGCTCAAGCGGCCAAAGCGATAGAGATGGCAAACAAAGCGCCCGCGGCCGACCAGGCATTGCTGACCAAAGCCAAAGACAACTACGAGAAAGCGTACTATCGCGTCGTCTTCATAGGCGCGGAAAACAGTATGGGTTTTCATAACCCCACCGAGGCTCTGAGGATTGCCGGTGACGCCCTCTATTACGCGAAGCAATCAGAGATACTCAGTCGCGAAGCCCTTATAAAAGCCGGCATAAATCCGCCGGAGAAATTCGATCTCGAATTGAGCAGATACAACAACAGGGGCGATAAGGGTCTAAAACTAATCCAAGCGCTCAACAAAGAGTTTACCTACGACGGAACGAAATAATCCTAAGCAAACTTTCGTTCGTCTCGCATAAAAAGCATCGCGCTCAACGCCGGCTATGCAAAAAGGCCGGATTCAATAATCCGGCCCGGCAAGACAAACTTAACTATCATCGACCTATTAAGGCATAACGGCCTTGAAGGCATTAATGCGCGGGATTCCATATTTCTTATAAATATTTCCTGACACCGGTTTGTCTGCGGCACCCACGATGCGACCGCGAACGTTAGTCGCCGTGTTTCCGTATCCCGTTGACCAAACCAGTGCCGCAAGACCGGCGACATATGGAGTCGACATAGATGTCCCGCTCAGGTAGCCATAGTCGGTTCCACCGATGCGATTAGAGTGGTTGGGCAGCGTCGAGTAAATATTCACGCCGGGCGCGGCTACGTCTATCCATTTAGAACCGAAGCTGGAAAAATATGCTTTGTTATCGTTCTGGTCTGTTGCCGCAACCGCTATGCAGTTCGTGTAAGCGGCGGGATATTGCTTCGCTGAGCTAGCGCTATTGCCGCCGGCAGCTACGACCACCACACCCTTGCTCCAAGCATAATTTATCGCACTCTCTAATGTCCTGGACCCTGTTGAGCCACCCAGGCTCATATTTATTACCTTGGCGCCATTATCCGCCGCCCAGTTAATGCCGCTTGCGACCCAGCTTGTGTAACCAGAGCCATCATCCCCCAATACCTTCACGTTCATAATTCCCGCGCCATAGGCTAGGCCGGCGACGCCGATACCATTATTGGCGGCAGCTGCGGCAATGCCGGCAACATGGGTTCCGTGGCCGTATAGATCATCGACCGTCCCGCTTGAGGTAAAGTTCTTATTGCCTATGATCTGGCCCGCAAGGTCCGCATGGTCCTGGTCAATCCCGGTGTCTAAGATTGCGATTATTACATCGGGCGTGCTGGTTGTCACATCCCATGCTTCCCAAGCATCTATATCGGCATCTATAGTACCAGCGATGCCGTTAACGATTTGACCGACATTATTAAGACCCCATTGGTTCATAAGCCCCGGGTCATCAACGAAAGCCTCTAACATATAATCCGGCTCAACATATTCGACGGAGCTTTCTGCCTGGTATTCTCTCTCCCGTTCAGATGCTTTGCTCGCCCCTACCTCCACAATCTGAACGCCTAAGCCTGCGACCTCGCCAACGACCGTTGCGCCATGCCTGAGGTGGATCCCTCGCTTCGCATCGTTGCTTACCCCGTCCTTGAATTTCACCAGGAGCCTGTCGGGATTGACTTTACCGCTTGCTCCCCTGTCTGAAGCAAAAACGGGTACCGCAACGACTAAAAGACTTAAGACTAGAAATAATATAAGAGTATTGCGCATAAATCTCATGAAAAACCTCCTTGATCGACCCTTTTTTAATACTTTGGGTTCTCTTAACCTCATTGACGTTTATTCATCTATTATGTCGGTAACACAACCAATAGCATAGCATAGCAAAAGGGGCAAGGCATCAATAATAAATTATTCATGAATATTGCCCTTATTCTATCAACAACAGCTATCAAGAATGCGACTTTTGTGCTAGCCAATTATTTCATTCAATCCATCGATGACTTGCGCCATTTCTTCTTGGGACGCCCTGCCCATGAGCTTGCCGATTCGCTCAATTGAAAGTGTGCGAATCTGGCTGATCTTAGCCCAGGATTGCTTGGGCAAATTACCGGCGACTAATTCAAGGGTCAGTGGGAATCCGGCTTTTTGCGGCTGACTTGTAATCGCAACCGCGATAACGGTACCCGAGCGCTCGTTGAAAACATCATGGCTTAAGATTAACACCGGTCTTAATCCCGCCTGCTCACGACCTCGAACAGGATTTAGGTCAGCCCAGCGAACCTCACCCCTTAATATTCGGGCCATTCGCTTATATCCTCGTTCAAGCCTTCTTCGGCCATTGCTTTTTCAAAAGCAGGATCAAGTTTGGCGCATTCCGTCGAAAGTCGGCTGCGTTTCATTCGCCGCAATTTGTCGGATACCGCTTCCTGAACCGCCTGACTGCGATTTTGGAAGACGCGCTCTCTGACAAGTCTGTCAATCTGTTCAACATATCCCTCATCTAAAGTGATGGCAATCTTTGCTTTTCCCATGAACA
>JAUXNY010000096.1 GCA_030682615.1 Candidatus Aquicultor sp.
CGTACGCCTACGTGCCGCCTGCTCACAAGCCTCCACCACACCAATACCGCTCACTGGTCACTGCCCTGTAAACGCTCGTATATCAAACGCTTCTGTAGCATGCCGGCGAATCCGTTGGCGGCTGCGAGTTGTTCTCCAAGCTGTTCACACCGCTCCTCGGCATTGTGTGTGAAGTCGTGCAATCGCTCGATCAGCGCGTCCATTACTGTACCCCATAACTGTAGGCGGTCATTAATAAATGCCTGTTTAAAGGCATAATTTAGGGGTTAGTTGACACATGAAAAAACATTGGCTCCCCAGATCGGGCAATCTTCGAACTTTTGGAATAATTGTGCTTATATGCATCGTAAAACTATCCGTTTGATTGCTTAACTAAGCTTTAAGGCTTTATTTTAAGAGCTCCTCAGTAATCCTTAAAAACTCCTCGGCATTTTCGAGTGCGGATTCGGCTCCTTCTTTTGAGAAATCGGATTTATAATCTGCTATTTCTCGAAGGAGCATGATTGTATCAAAATCATCCACGAGACTCTGGTCGATTATTCTTTCATCAGCATAAAGCGCCTACATAGCTATCTTTAAGCAGTAGTGGCTTTTCTCGCGGTAGCCTTTTGCAAACAGCAAAGCTCTTGCCGCATGAAACATGGAATAATAGGCTTGAATAGTTGCCCATTTGTAATCCAAATCGTCCAGAAACTCGTCATAGGTTCTTCTGGCTCTTTTTAAATCTCTAATTGCCGCATTAAGTTCATCGCCAATTAGAGCTTCGGTGTGTGGCTGTTTGACGATGCTTTTCTTTTTCAGACATTTCTCAAAGTCTTTGTTCATCTGGTTCCTTATTAAATAAAACTATTCCTTTTGCCACTTCGTCATAAAAAGCTTTGTCTTTTTTTCTGGATACCGCATATTCTGACGGAGTCTGCAGTACCAGCTTGATTTCTCGTTCAATATCATATTCACGAATTGCTTTTAATGCTTCGTCTTTGCGGGTTGCAAGAATAAATAGATCGATATCGCTCTCGGCGGTATCTTCTCCTTTAGCGGTACTTCCGAACAGAATTACTCTTTGGGAGATTGGTTTTAGAGCCTTAACAAGGTTCTCTAAATCAACAAGATTTTCATAGACCCGGTAATACTTAAAAAGTGGATTAGCAGATAGGGTGTAAAACCACATCCGGCCCCGCTTCTCTCTCTCAAGCAGACCAACATCAAAAAACTGGCGAAGAATCATGTTAGTCATACCACGGCTAACACCCGTTTTCTCAGAAACTTCTTTATCATAAAAAGAAGCGTCTTGGTGTAACGTTAGGAAGCCAAGGACTTTATTTGCGGCAGTGTTTAAAAGAATATCTTTAAGCATGACAACCTTAAATTCATTATTTTGATACATATGTTCATTATATTGAATTATAGATGTTGGTCAATACTATTTTCAAAGCCTTATTTCCAGATAGCAAAGGATTCTAATATATTAGAACATAAGGCAGGGTCAAGGCTTTTTGTTTCCTCATCCAAGCCATAACTGTACCCCATAACTGTAAGCAGACATCAAACAATGCCCCTACAAAGGCATAATTTATGGGTTGTTTGACACATCGAAAAACAATGGCTCCCCGGATCGGATTCGAACCCTCGATGTTTAAATTAAAAGACAGCGGGGGTTCCCGGCCCGTCCGCCGTCTTTTTGTTCTTGCCGCTATTGGACTTTATAACTGAGCCCCTATGTGAGGCCTACGTTACTCTACGCCTTCGCCAGTTTCACCGCACAGACTTTTAGCTCGGGTATCTTGGCGACCGGGTCGATGGCGGTGTTCGTTAAGACGTTTGCCGCCGACTCGGCATAGTGGAACGGCATGAAGACTACGCCTTCCCGGATGCCTTCGGTGACCATCGCCGTGCTGGTAAGGCAGCCCCGCCTGCTGGAGAGGACCACCTCGTCGCCGTCGGCGATGCCGTAGACCGCCGCATCGGCCGGGTTTATTTCGACCCAGCTTTTCGGAGCTAGCGAGCTGAGCGCCTCGGAGCGCCGGGTCATCGTTCCGGTGTGATACTGCCACAAGCTGCGCCCGGTCGTCAAAATCAGCGGATACTCGGCGTTGACTTCTTCGGCCGCGGCGCGGTGCTCGATAGGGCTGAAGAGCCCTTTGCCCCTGGTAAACGCCTGCGTGTGCAGGATCGGGGTTCCAGGGTGCTCGGCCGAGGGGCATGGCCAGTGCAGGCCGTCCTCGTCTATGCGCTCGTAGCTGATGCCGACGTAGCTCGGCGTCAGCGAACGTATCTCTTCGAAGATTTCCTCAGCGGAATTGTAGTGCATCGGATAGCGAAGCGCCAGGCCTATCTCGGCGATGACCTGCCAGTCGGGCTTGGCCGCACCGGGCGGCTCGGTCGCTTTGCGCACGCGCTGGACACGACGTTCGGTGTTGGTAAAAGTGCCGTCTTTCTCGGCAAAACACGCGCTGGGGAGAACCACGTCGGCAAACTCGGCCGTCTCGGTGAGGAAGATATCCTGCACCACGAGGAAATCGAGTTTCTCGAGCGCTTCTTTGACATGGTCTATGTCGGGGTCGGAGACGACCGGGTTTTCGCCCATGATGTAGAGTGCTTTGATCTCACCTTCACCGGCCTTTTGCATGATCTCGGAGAGAGTGAGGCCGGGTGTGCCCGAGAGCACGACGCCCCAGGCTTTCTCAAACTTCTCGCGCGACGCCTCATCGGCGACCTGCTGGTAGCCGGTGAAAACGTTGGGCAATCCGCCCACGTCGCAGGCACCCTGGACGTTGTTCTGCCCGCGCAGCGGGTTAACGCCCGCGCCGCGCTTGCCGAGATTGCCCGTCATCATCGCGAGGTTGGCGATGGCGAGCACGTTGTCGGTGCCGGTCGTGTGCTGGGTGATGCCCATCGTGTAACAGATAGCCGCCCGCTCCGCGTTCGCGTAGAGCCTGGCCGCTTGCCTGATATCTTCGGCGGCAACGCCGGTTATCTTCGCTACCACATCGGGCGTGTATTTCGGAAGGACCGCTTCGAGCGCCTCGAAACCCTCGGTGCGCGCCGCGATAAAATCGCGGTCGGCGAGCCCTTCGGTGAGAATCACGTTCATCAGACCGTTTAAGAGCGCCACGTTGGTCCCGGGCTTAAGCTCGAGCCACACCTCGGCGAAGTCGACAAGCGGGATGCGTCTCGGGTCGGCCACGATTATCTTCGCGCCGCCCTCGCGGACCGCCTTCTTCATCTGATAGCCGATGATGGGGTGCGCCTCGGTCGTATTCGTTCCTATCGCGAGGATGACGTTTGCTTCCGCCAAGTCCTCGATGGTGTTGGTCATCGCACCGCTACCAAACGCTTTGGCCAGACCGGCCACAGTAGCGGAGTGTCACAATCTGGCGCAGTGGTCGACATTATTGGTTCCGATCACCGCCCGCAGGAGCTTCTGGAAGAGATAGTTCTCCTCATTGGTGCAGCGCGCCGAGGTGAACCCGGCGACCGTGTCGGCACCGTGCGTGCTCTTCGCGTCGAAGAGCCTCTCGGCGACCGTGTTTATCGCCTCATTCCAAGAGACTTTGACCAGCTTGCCGTCTTTTCGCACCAGCGGGTGGGTCAGGCGGTCGGGGTGGTTTATAAAGTGATAGCTGAAGCGGCCTTTACCGCAGAGGTTGCCCTTGTTGACGCCCTCGCCCAGGGTCTGCGTGACCCTGAAGACCTTGCCGGTGCGGTCGGTGTTAAGCTCGAGCGTGCAGCCGACACCGCAGTAGGTACAAGTCGTTGTCGTGACCGCAGGCGGCCAGAGAAACTCGCGGGCGAATTTCGGCCGGTTCTCGACGAGCGCCGCGGTCGGGCAAGCCGAGATACACTGGCCGCACGCCTCGCATTTGGTCTCAAGCAGCGGGATATTACCCGTCGGCACGATGTCGTTTTCACCCTCGCGGTACTCTAGCGCAAAAGCGCCGACGACCGAGTCGCAGATATCCACGCATTTCCGGCATTGGATACACTTGTTCTGGTTGCGCAGTACGATGGGGTGGCTCTTGTCTATCTTGAATCGGCGCATGGCCGCGTAAGCGTCGCTCGGCTCTATCTCGTAGGCCATGGCAGCGTCGCGCAGGTCGCAGTCGTTCTGCTTGATGCAGCCGCACTCGAGGCAGCGTCGCGCCTCTTTGAGCGCGTCTTCCTCGCTCAGGCCCAGCTCCACTTCGGTGAAGTTGCCGACGCCGAGTCGTTTTGCCGTCTCGAGGTCGGGCATTTTTGCGCGCGCGGCTCCGGGTACGCCGAGGTCTTCTTTCGTGACCCCGCCGCGCACCGCGCTAAAGGGCTTCCTCACGCCCAGGTCTATCCCTTTGCCGTTGAGGTATTGGATTATCGCAAACGCGGAGTCGCGCCCGCCGGCGACCGCCTGGATGGCGGCGTCGGGGCCGGTCACCGCGTCACCCGCCGCAAAAACGCCGGTAAGCGAGGTCTGCATGGTGGCGGCATCGGCCGCCATATATTTTCCGTCCATCGCGCCTTCCGCGCCGGTGCCGTCGATGGCCTGGCCGATTGCGGCGATGAGATTATCGACTTCAAGAACGAACTCGCTTCCCGCCTGCGGCTCGGGACGGCGGCGCCCCGACGCATCGGGCTCGCCAAGCGCCATCCGAACACACTCGACCGCCTCGACCCTGTCCGTGCCAATGACACGGGTCGGGTTTGCCAGAAGCAATAGTTCGACGCCCTCGTGCTCGGCCTCTTCTATCTCTATATCGTGGGCCGGCATCTCGGCGCGGCCACGGCGGTAGATAAGGTAGACCTTCT
>JAUXNY010000104.1 GCA_030682615.1 Candidatus Aquicultor sp.
TTGCCGTTTCAAATCCTTAACTTCCATCATTTCCTCCCCATGTACCATCGGCAACCTCCTTGATTGGTTGCCTTAATAATCCGGCTTAAAGTAGGGAATTTTCAACTGGCGTTTTTAGGGATTTTACAACCGGCGGTGACAGCAGATGGGATCCCTGGCGGGAGCTTTCCAGGGTACAGGATGATTTGAGCAAACATGTTCGAGCGCACTTTTGGGTCCGAGAGGAGAGAGCGTCTGATGCTTTCACATTGGATGCCCGATGTTGACATCTACGAGAAGGAGAACAAAATCTACGTCAGGATGGATATTCCCGAGATCGAACCCGAGGATATCGATATTTCCATAGTCAACAATACCATGAAGATAAAGGGCGAGCGCAAGATGACCGAGGAAGTCAAAGAGGAGAGCTACTACCGGATGGAGCGCAGGTACGGCTCGTTCGAGCGCATGATAGAGCTGCCGGTTTCGGTGAAGATGGATGATATCGAGGCTACCTATAAGAACGGTGTTCTCCATGTCGAGTTGCCCAAGGCCGAGGAGGCCAAGGCCAAAGAGATTAAAATCAAAGCCGCTTAGGGATTAAATACAAATAATCGGTCACAACATAATCTATCAGGCAGAGAGATGAGAAGAAGGCCATCCGTTAACGGATGGCCTTCTTTTGTTCTTGTACGTTTAACTTTCAAGCTAGGGCATCGATATTAATCGTGATCTGACGCATGCCCGTAGCCATCGTCGGGATTACCCGAGAAAGTATGGCAGTTGTTGCAGTCGTAGCCCTTGCTCTGTACGTGCTTGGAGTGAACGGACTCTGCTGTTGTAAACGACTTCATGCTGTGGCAGTTGTCGCAGAGCGTTGTCTTTGGCTCCTTGAGCGGGTAGCCCGTCCCATGGCACGCTGCGCAGTCTCTGCGGTCGTCATGCTCGCGGTGGAAGCTGACGAAGCTCGGCCTGCTCTTCGTGCTGTGGCAGACATCGCAGAGCTGGGCATCGGTTCCTCTTCTCTGGTAGCCGAGTTGCAGGAACGGAATCCTGGTCTGGTTTCCGTGGCAACCCAGGTTCGGGTCGGAAGTCGAGCAGCTCTTGAGCGCCGTGGTTTTAGGACCAACAACATGGTGTATGCTCTGGTACTGCTCGGTTGTCTGGAAGCTGTGGCCGTTATAGGTGATACCGGCCGCCGCTGCGCCCTGCTGGATAGCGGTGTTCACGACACCGGTCTCAAAGGCGATCTTGTTCTTAAGCGGCAGGAGGACGTTGTCAGACGCGTTGCCTGCGGCATTGTTCTTCGGCGAGTTGCCGACGTGTATCTTGTACGGGTAGAGCTTGGCAATCTTGCCGGGCGTATCCTCGAAACCGCCGTCCGGCCATGCCAGCTTCTGAACGCCGCGGCTGTCGAGCGATACCGGGTCTTTGAACTTATAGAAGTGCGAATACCCGTTAAACCAGGCGTACGCCGGCCTTACATTGGTCTGTTTTGTCATCACGGGGTCGTAGAGCTTCTTCGCTGTGTCGAGCTCCATCGCCGACCAGTCGCGATACATATCGGTTGGGATGGTCTTCGCAAAGGTCGGGATGTGACAGACCGTACAGTTCACTTTGTCTGAGTGATCGTTGAGATCGCTGTAGCTCACATTCGTCGAGCGATGCGGGATCTGGCTGTGGCAGCTCTCGCAGCTCAAGTTAAACGTCGAGTCGAGAGCACGCATATCGGTTCCGCGACCGGCCATCTTGTGGTTGTCCGTCCTATGGCAATCCTGACAGGTGAAGTTCTGCCCGCCGGTGGCAGTGGAGCCCATATGGACGTCATAGTTCTTATCGCAGCTGATATTAGTAGACTCGATATCGCCGCGTTTGTAGTTGTTGCCGCCGCCCGAGTTCTGGTGGCAGCGCATACAGATTGCGCGGGTCGGACGTTGAATATCTTTAGCCGCGGTCTGGATATCGATAGTCGGGTCTGGGGTCATCGAGAATGTGCCGTCCGCGTTAGCCACGACAATTCTCTTATATGACGGGCTGTGGCAGATGAGGCAGTCGATGTTCTCAAGTTGAGCAGTGCTGGAAGTGGCCGATGGCTTTAAGCCAAGACCAGCGTGGCAGGTTGCGCAGCCTCCCGGACCGGTCGTCCCATCGGTCTTGTTGAAGATGGTCAGCCAATTCATATCCGGCCAGATGCAGTAGTTATTGATACCGCCCAGCTTGCTTGCTTTGGAGCCGGCTGCGGCAAGCTCGATTGCCTTCTGGTTGTCGCCCTGCCACTGGTAATGAACCGTGTTGAACATGGCGTTTGCCTGTGTGGCGTGGCATGCACTGGTAATACAGGTTTTTGTACCCTGATACGTCGTAAATGCCGTCGCATGGTTATACATCGGCGCCTGTACCTTAAATGTGGAGCTGGCGGTTCCGGAATCAGAACTGCCGCTTTGGATGGTAACGCTTACCGTCCAAACACCTTTGGGGGCGCTGCTTGAAAGCGTGTAGTTGTAGAAGCAAAGACCGGTCGAGCTGTCCTTGCTCATGGTGGCCGCATTTACCTTCGTGGCGCCGCTCGGATCCTTAATCGTCACTTTTGCGCTGGTAATGCTGCTGCTTTTAATCCTGATGTTTCCATTTTGCGCATTGGCCCTGACCGTTACAACTTTGCCCTGGTCATACTTATACTTGTTGGTGACTACCTGGATGGTAAGCGTTGCCGCATAAGCGGCAGATGCTACCATGAGCACCATTAACAAAGCAGCCATTGCTATCAGGAATTTCTTACTCATTAACATTCCTCCTTTTTGAATTTCGCTTTTTGAATTTCGCTTAATCATTTGCACTTGTACCTCCCTCCTTAGCTTAATCTCGCCCGCTAAGCTACGGGCATGGTTGCATTCTATAGAAAACTCGTGACATTGATTTGAGCCCTGTCCGAACGAATCAGTTCCTGCTCCAGGTGGGATTTTTGTCGATAATACTCCTTGAGCTCTTGTGAAAACTATTACAAGCGTATTAAAAAAATAAGCCAGACTAAAGCCGGCTTGATTAAAACTATAATCCCGTACTGGAGACATCCCGCAAAACGCTCATGGTTTTATCCCTATTGCAAAAGCCCTTTGAGAGCCTAAAAACGCCTATAGCCCATAATATAACTATGATATCAACGAAGCAATAGCTCGGGGGGTATATTAAATGTGTAAATTACCTAATTATTCGGCAATGTTAGTAATGATTCGATGCGATGTACTCGCCGGTGTTATTGTTGAGCCTCGGGTCGTTTTAGCACGATTATTTCTTGCCGCCGCTTAAAATGATGGTTATCATCGTCTTGTTTTTCTGCTCGACAAAATAGATGGTGACCGGGTGCTTGTTAATGAAGCCGCTGTACATCGCGGCGCTGCCCTTTGTCAGAGGTTGCTCCTTAACGATCTCGGTAAACTTGGCTCTATAAAAATCCATTGCCTGTTCAATCGTCTGGTCGGTTTTTATTTGAGTGTAATACCCGGTACCCACCGGCTTACCCTCTATGGCGTCAGTGATATTGTTTATCATACTTGTCGTAATCTTACCCTCAATGATCGGAAAATCACCGGGGAATCCTTCGGCTAAGGGAACCGCGATATCTTTTTGTCCGTCGCCAGATTGCGTAGCAGCTAGCTCGCCGGTATTTTTTGTCTCACCGCATCCAAGCGCAACCACAAGAAGAAAACAGAGTAATAATAAGATCAAGCGTCGCATAAAAACTCCAAACATAATAAAGATCATCGACTTGCCATGTCTATTGTAGCAACCCTGAAAATATTGACAATAGCGACTGCGGACCACGCTTCGCGCCTGCTAAACGATTAACATACGTGCGCAAAACAGGCGGGGGCAAGGTTGTGAAAAGGGTAGTTTCGTGATAATAAACCGCTCAGGAAGGGTCGCGCATGTCTATTAATAGCTCTGTTTGAAAGATTGAAAGGAGTTCTTGGTTTTCGAATGCTTCCGCTTTCAAGGCCGTTGCCGCCTTCCGGTCTCCTCAACCTCATAACCGCCCATCGCGACAACCTGTTTTTTAAACTCGTCCGAGCCGATGATTTCCAGCATTAGTTGAATTTTCTCGTCCTCCAGGTACTCACTGGGTATTACGAGGTCGTAGCGTTCTTTTGTCACGGGGATGAAATCGAGCGAAAGGGCATTAGCGGCGGCTTTGATACCGAGGCCCGCGTCGGCCGCCCCCGAGGCGACGGCAATCGCCACGTTCATATGCGTGTACTCTTCGTTAAGGTAACCCGCGATAGCGCCTGCTTCGATGCCCGCTTTACCGAGCTCGTAATCGAGCAGGATACGGGTGCCGGAACCGGCCTGGCGGTTGACGAAGACGATATCGTCGCGTGTAAGGTCGCGAACGCTTTGAATGCCTTTAGGATTGCCGCCGGCGACCATGAAACCTTGCCACCGGTGGACGAGCGTGACCAGCTTTACCGGAATAGAGGGCAAGTAGCGCTCGATGTAGGAATGATTATATTCACCCGTTTCGGTGTCGAGCAGGTGGGAACCGGCGAAATGCGCGGCCCGCTTCCTTAGCGCGATAAGACCCCCCAGGCTGCCGGCATTGCTCGATGAGACCTGCACCCTGCCGCCGGTATGCTCTTTCAGCATGCTTCCTATCAAATCGATGGTCATATCGTGGGAACCGATAGCAACGAGTCTTCCGTTTATCATTTCGCTCGAAGCGAGGAGTTCCGCCTCGGCCTGTTCGCCTTCGGATAAGCCGCCGGTCTCTTGCGGTATGCGGATAATCCCATCGGCACGGACTATCGATGAGAGGACCCCGGCGCCTCCGGCCAGCGGTGTGGCCACGAGCCTGCCCCCGACATTGCCGATTATTACCCGTACATGCTCCTCGAGACCGAGTTTAGACGGTATCTTCCGCCCGATTGTGACGCCGACTTTCTCCGGTTCAGGCGGCTGTAGGCCCTGGAGCATATAGAGAAGGGGTCGCACGAACTCCCTGAAAGCCACCGCCGCCGAGACCGGATATCCGGGAATGCCGATAACCGGCTTGCCTTCGACTTCGGCGAGCAAAGCCGGTTTTCCAGGCATCACGGTGACGCCGTGGACAAGGAGACGACCCATTTTCTCCAGAAGCGGGGGAGTGAAATCCTCCGAGCCCGCGGACGAGCCGGCTATCATCATGATGACATCGTATTGTTTTATTAGCGCGTCTTTCAGGATTGTTTCGAGTTTGTCCTCGATGTCGGATACGGGTGAGTGAATTTGTGCGGTCGCGCCGCACTCCTCGGCCATCGAGGCGAGCATTTGTCCGTCGACCTCGAGTATCGCGCCTTTGGGCAACGGGTCGGGAGCTTCTTCCGGAACGAC
>JAUXNY010000107.1 GCA_030682615.1 Candidatus Aquicultor sp.
GAGGCTATCAACCACGCGAAAGCGGCCAATGTTCCCATCGTTGTCGCAGTCAATAAGATCGACAAGGAGAACGCGGACCCCACACGAGTACGCCAAGAGCTCACCGAATATGCGCTCATCCCCGAAGAGTGGGGCGGGGACACAATATTCGTCGACGTATCGGCGAAGCAAAAACTCCACATCCAGGACCTGCTGGAGATGGTTCTGCTCGTTGCGGATATAAAAGAATTAAAAGCCAACCCGAACACCAGGGCGCGGGGCACATGTATCGAGGCGAAACTCGAGCGCGGCCGCGGCCCGGTAGCGACGGTCTTGATTTACCGAGGCACGCTCCGTGTCGGAGACGCGGTAGTCGCCGGCGCCACCTACGGTAAAGTGCGCGCGATGAGCGATGATAAAGGCAAAACGGTTTTGGAGGCTACGCCCGCGCAACCGGTAGAGGTAGTCGGATTATCGTCGCTGCCGCAAGCCGGTGAGGAGCTTAAAGTCGTAGGAGACGAGAAAGAAGCACGTCATATAGCGGAAGAGCGGGCGCTTAAACGCCGCTTGATCGCGCAGGAGGAACGGAGCAGGGTGACGCTCGAAGATCTCTTCGCGAGAATCCAAGAGGGCGAGATCAAAGATCTGAACCTGGTCATCAAGGCGGATACGCAAGGCTCGGTCGAGGCGATTAAAGATGCGCTGTACAAGCTCAACACCGAAGAGGTTCAAATAAAAATCATCCATACCGGTGTCGGCGGAATATCCGAGACCGATATCATGCTCGCGGCCGCGTCGAACGCGATAGTCATCGGCTTCAATGTTCGACCTGACGTAAACGCGCAGGCGATGGCGGCGAAAGAGACTGTCGATATCCGCGTATACCGTATTATCTACAAGGTCGTCGAAGATGTCACGCAGGCACTCAGCGGCCTTCTAGCACCCGAAATAAAAGAGGTCGATACCGGCCGCGTCGAAGTGCGGGCCACTTTTAAGGTGCCAAAACTCGGCGTTATCGCGGGCTGCTACGTCCAACAGGGCGAAGTCGATAGAAACCAACGGATTCGCCTGGTCCGCGAGGGTCAGATAATCTATGACGGAAGCATCATTTCGCTCCGTCGCTTTAAGGACGATGTCAAAGTCGTTAAGGAAGGGTTCGAGTGCGGCATCGGGCTCGCAAACTTCCAGGACATCAAAGAAGGCGACATCTTGGAGAGCTATAAGCTTGTTGAAAGGCAACGCCAGTTGGGTGAATAGCTATGATCGTCGGTCTGCTCAGGTTAGAGCTTTATCTGCCCGGGACGAACTCGCTTAAGGAAAAGCGCCAAATCGTCAAGAGCGTCATCGGTAAAGTAGAGAGTCGGTATAACGTGTCGATTTCCGAGGTCGACCACCATGAGCTGTGGCAGCGAGTCACCATCGGCATAGCGCACGTAGCCCAGAAAGGCGAACAGACAAAGAAGGTTCTGGACAGCGTCGATCGGTACGTCGAAGGCCTGGATAAAGCAGTAATTACCGAGCGGGAGATTCTGTTGTTCTCTCCCGAGACATAGAGGATACGATTTCATGGCAAGTCCGGGGCCGAGATATAAAGTCGCCGCCCTGGATTTTCTGATTAACAGCGTAAGATAGCAAGAAAGAGAACGGGAGTCCGTCATGGCATCAGGCCGCATTCGTCGCGTAGGCGAGCTGATAAAAGAAGAAATAAGCGACATCATTCATAAAGAGATGAAAGACCCGCGAATCGGGTTTGTAACGATTACCGGTGTCGATGTCACGGGCGACCTCAAACATGCGGACGTCTACATCACGGTTCTCGGGAGCAAGAAAGAGCAGCAGAGCACCTTGCAGGGCCTGACCAACTCAAGCGGCTTCCTGCGAACGCTCCTCGCTAAGCGCATCAAGATAAAATATCTGCCGGAACTCGAGTTTCACTTCGACCCTTCGATTGAAAAGGGTTTGCGGATAGAGAAGCTGATAAGGAATCTCCATAAAGACGAGGATACTAATGGATAAAAAGGTGTTGGTTGAGGCCGCCGAAGCGCTCGCTAACGCTTCCTCGATTGTGATCACAACGCATATTCAGCCCGATGGCGATGCTCTCGGAAGCATCTTGGCGATAAGCCGCCACCTCAGGCAAACCGGTAAGAAGGTCTGTCTGACGTGGGGCGAGGAGATACGCATACCCGCGCACTACCAGTGGATGCCGGGTATCGATGAGATAGTCGAGTATGGGACGTGTATCGAAGCCGACCTGCTTCTCGCTCTCGACTGCGCAAACGAACAACGGCTCGGTTTTATAGCGGAGAAACTACCGCTCTTCAAGACCGTGGTAAACATCGACCACCACATCGATAATTCGGCATTCGGAACGCTCAATGTCCTCGATTTTGAGGCGTCCGCGAGTTGTGAGATAGTCTACGACCTGCTCAAGGCGATGGGAGCCGCTATCGACGAGGTAAGCGCGACGCTGCTATATACCGGCATAGTCACCGACACCGGCCGCTTTCAATACTCTAATACGACCGCAAAGACCCACGACACCGCTTCGGAGCTCATCCGCTTGGGTGTCGAACCAAATGAGATATTCCAGTATCTCTATGAGAATATGTCGTTTGCTTCGCTCAAGTGGCTCGGGGCGATTCTGGAGCGCGCCGTATTTATCGACGAATCCGGCCTGGTCTTTTCATATGTTTGCGCTGAAGACCTTAAGGCTACCGGCGCCTCGCTAGGCGACACCGAGAGCTTTATCGATTACTTGAGGGTGGCAAGAGAAGCGGAGGTCGCGGCCATCCTGAAAGAGACTCCCGAGGGCAAGCTGAAGGTAAGCCTGCGCTCAAAGGGTGTGGTAGATGTCGGCTCGATTGCGAGAGAAGGAGGCGGTGGAGGCCACCGCAATGCCGCAGGCCTGACCACAGACAAGCCGCTCGACGAAGCTGTCGCATGGATATCCGCGCGCATTTCGGCACAGGTTCCGTCATAGACGACATGGAAGGCATATTAGTAATCGATAAACCATCCGGGCCGACCTCTCACGATATCGTCGATATCCTGCGGCGCAAGTCCGGTATAAAAAGGATTGGACACACAGGCACGCTCGACCCCATGGCGACCGGAGTCATGGTCGTCCTCATCGGCAAGGCTACCCGGGTCAGCCGTTTCCTGGAGCTGGAGCCCAAGACATATATCGCGGAAGCCACATTCGGAATCACCACCGATACGCAGGATATCACCGGAGAAGTCTTAAGCGAATCCGCCGGGATGCCGGACGGAGCGACTATAAAGCGGCTGTTGCCGGAGTTTACCGGTGACATACTTCAGGTTCCGCCGATGGTTTCCGCGGTAAAAATCGGCGGCAAGAAGCTATATAAATTGGCCCGGGCAGGCCGCGAAGTCGAGCGTCCCGCGAGAAACGTTCACATCTTCCGCTTCGAGTTTCTCGAGTCGTTCGAAGCTGAAGGCCGTCTCAAGGCGGTCTTCGAGGTGGAGTGTTCAGGGGGTACCTATGTGAGAACGCTCATCCACGACCTCGGCGAGCGGGCCGGCGGCGGGGCCGCGCTCAGCGCTCTCAGGCGGACGCGGGTCGGCCGGTTCAACCTGGAGCATGCGCTTACAATAGACGCTTTGCACGACAACTCAAACGCCATCATAGAGCACCTGCTAAGCGTAGACAATGCGCTTGAGCACCTGCCGGAGGCCATCGTCAAAGCGGATGCGGTCTCCTTCGTCAAGAACGGCCGGCTCCTGGACGAGACCGTCCTCGACGCTTATCCGAAAGACGCCCCGCCCAATTCGCACCTTCGGATTAAGACTAACGAGGGTGAGTTTCTAGGGCTCGGCCGGGTACGCGACGGCGAAGGCTTCTCCGTCGCCCCCGAGGTGGTCTTGGCCCAATAAGAACAAACGGCCATCTTGAAGCTGCGGTTTTTATAAATATCGGTTATTCTGTTACGGTGGAACAATAACTCTTATGTATTGGCTCCGCAATATCGCGGGTGTTAAGTTATGCAACGATTTAGTCCGGGAGCAAAAACGATGGAAATGATGGAAATCATAAAAGGAATCGACAGCATCGAACATATCGGGGGTCCGACCGCCGTTACCATCGGCGTCTTCGACGGCGTTCATCTAGGGCACCAGGCGATTATTCGAAAAGCCATCGAACTCGCCGCCTCGATAGGCGGAAAGAGCGTCGTCGTCACCTTCGACCCGCATCCGCTCGCCATCGTCAAGCCGGGAAGCGAGCCGGCCCTGTTGACCTCTACTGAGCTTAAGGCAGAGTATATCTCGGAGCTGGGCGCCGACTTTCTCCTGGTAATACCTTTCTCCGGCGATATCGCCAACATGGAAGCCAAGGATTTTGTCGATGACGTCCTTCTCGGTAAGCTGCACGCGCGCCATGTCGTAATCGGCGAAGATTTTTCCTTCGGCAAGCACCGTCAAGGCACCGTCGATTTCCTGCGCTCCTACGGTGCTCCGAAGGGGCTCGATATCATCGCTGTCGAGCACGTGCGAGAGAGTGAAACCATCATCAGCAGCACGGAGGTGAGAAAACGCCTTAAAGAAGGTGACATCGAAGGCGTTCGAGCCCTTACGGGGCGATATCCCAAATTCCGGGGCCAGGTTGCCCGCGGCTTCGGGCGCGGCGGCTCGGTAATCGGGTTCCCCACCGCCAACATCGAGACCTTCCATAACGAGTTGACGCCGAGACCGGGGGTATATGCCGGATATGCGTTCACCGACGGCGAGCGCTACCCCTGTGTCATAGATATCGGGTGGTCGCCGACTTTTGGCGACTTACACAAAGCGGAGATACATGTCCATATATTAGGTTTTAATAAAGACATTTACGGCAATACTTTAGACGTCGAGATACAAGCCCGCCTGCGCGACGAGATGACCTTCTCCGGCGTTGAAGAACTGAAGGCCAACATCCGGAAGGATATCGAGCGAGCGAAAGACCTACTCGCAAATCGACCTTAATTGCGTTTACGCAGGTTTGACTTTGTGTTAATATTTGAGAGGTAAAGTATGAAGACTTACCGCTCACTAGGTTACCGATTCACCTACGGTTACTTGGTTTGCGGTGAATCAAACCCGATATCGGGGCGGCACCGGGCACAAGCATCGGCGTCGAACTTGGATTTGTTCGGGTAAAATAAGGAGGTGACACCATGGCACTCGATAAGGAACTCAAAACCAGCATCATCGATGAGCACAAAGTCCACGAAGGCGACACCGGCTCACCGGAAGTGCAGGTAGCGATGCTCACCAGGCGAATCAATGACCTTACGCAACACCTGAAAGAACACAAGAAGGATCATCACTCGCGCCGTGGTCTTCTGAAGATGGTCGGCCATCGCAGAAGACTGCTCAACTATCTCAAGAACAAGAATATCGAGAGATACCGAGAGCTCATAGCCAAACTGGGGCTAAGAGCGTAATAGTCAAGCCTGAAGGGCAACCTCCATAGGTTGCCCTAAATCTATATTAAAGAATATTTTAGGAGGTTCTCAAAATCTATGGAGCCTAATCAAAAAAGCGGCACGCAAGTAAGAGAAGTCTTAAGGCAAGAGTTCGACCTGGACGGAAAGACGATTGCTTTTGAGACGGGCCTGTTGGCCCAACAAGCTGACGGCGCGTTAACGGTTCAAATGGGCGAGACCATAACGCTGGTGACAGCAGTTATCGCAAGTAAACCGACACCGGGCAAGGATTTTCTCCCCCTGACGGTAGACGTAGAGGAAAAGATGTACGCCGCCGGTAAGATTCCGGGCGGTTTCATCAAACGGGAAACCAGGCCGAGCGAGAAAGCGACGCTCACCGCGCGCCTTATCGACAGGCCGCTTCGCCCATCGTTCCCCAAAGGTTTTTATAACGAGATTCAGGTGCTGGCGACAATACTATCGGTCGACTTCGCCAACCAGCCGGATATCCTGGCCCTCAACGGCGCCTCGATGGCGCTGCTGCTGGCGGATGCCCCGTTTAGCGGCCCGGTCGCCGGTGTAAGAATCGGCAGGGTAGCCGGAAAGTTTATCCTCAATCCTACATTCGATGATCTCGACGCGAGCGACCTCGAGATGATAGTCGCGGGCAACCGTGACGCAATTCTCATGGTAGAAGCCGGCGCCAGTGAGGTCGTCGAAGCCGACGTGGTAAAAGCGCTGGACTTGGCGCACGACGCCATCGTCAAGCTCTGTGATTTTCAAGAGCGCTTCAAAGCGGCATACGCCGACATCAAACCGCCTTCAAATAAAGTAATCGAGGTAGCACAACCCGATCCCGCATACGCGGAGATAGAGGAGCGCGTCCGCGCGCTCGCTACCGGCAAAATTAAGGAATCCCTGAGGAACGCCGACAAGCTCGAGCGCGACCGCCAACAAGACCTCATCGCGGAAGAAGTATTAGCCGAACTCGCGGAAATGGTCGAAGACAAGGAATCCTATGTCTCAAAGGCCCTCAAGCAAATCAAGAAAGAAGAGATGCGCCGCATGATTCTCGACGAGGGAATCCGCGCGGACGGCCGTGGGACGACCGATATCCGCCCGATTCTGATTCGGGCAGGCGCACTTCCGCGCCCGCACGGCTCCGGTCTCTTTACGCGCGGCCAAACGCAGGTGCTCTCCATCGTGACCCTCGGAACGGTCCGCGAAGAGCAGATGATAGACGGGCTCGGCGTCGAAGACTCCAAGCGCTTTATGCACCACTATAACTTCCCGCCGTTTTGCACCGGAGAAATCGGCTTCATGCGCGGCCCCAAAAGGCGCGACATCGGCCACGGTGCGCTGGCGGAACGCTCGATATTCCCGGTAATCCCGAAAGAAGACGAGTTCCCGTATACGATTCGTATCGTATCCGAGGTCTTGGAATCGAATGGCTCTTCGTCGATGGCGAGCGTGTGCGGAAGCACCATCGCTTTGATGGACGCGGGCGTCAAGATAAAAGCTCCGGTGGCGGGTATCGCCATGGGTCTCATTAAAGAGGGCGACGAGGTAGCGGTCATAACCGATATTCTCGGCCTCGAAGACGCTCTCGGCGACATGGACTTTAAAGTCGCCGGTACAGCCGCGGGCATCACCGCCCTGCAGATGGATATGAAGGTCGCGGGCGTCGGTGGAGAGGTCTTGGCTAAAGCGCTCGAGCAGGCGCGCCAGGCCCGCCTATATATCATCGACCGCATCCTGGAGGTTCTGCCCGCACCGCGCGCCGAACTATCGAAGTACGCGCCGCGCATCATGACGGTTAAAATACCGCAGGATAAAATCGGCGACCTTATCGGACCGAAGGGCAAGAACATCAGGGCTATCATCGAGGAGGTCGGCTCTAACCTCGTCACTATCGACATCGAAGAGGACGGCACGGTCTTCATCGCAGCGACCGACGGCGCGGCCGGCGACCGGGCGCGCGAGCTGGTCGAGCTCATCACGAGAGAGGCTAAAATCGGCGAGCAATTTATGGGAACGGTCACTAAAACGACCGGCTTTGGCGCCTTTGTCGAGATTCTCCCCGGCAAAGAGGGGCTTGTACATATCTCGCGATTGACAAAACAGCGCGTTCCGACGGTCGAGTCGGTTGTCAATGTCGGCGACAAGGTCCTCGTCGAGGTCGTCGAAATAAACGACCAGGGAAAGATAGGTTTGCAGGCTTTAAACCTCGAATATAAAGAGCCGAAAGCGGGCCAATAGGGTGCCGGGCGAGACGTTCTTCAAAAAAACTACGCTGCCGTCGGGTTTGCGGGTCATCACTGAGCACATGCCGCAAGTGCGATCCGTCGCGCTCGGATACTGGCTCGGCGTCGGCTCCCGTGACGAGGTCAACGGTTTGGGCGGGATGTCTCACTTTATTGAGCACTTACTCTTCAAGGGTACGAAGAACCGCTCGTCCCGCGAAATATCGGATGCTTTCGATACTTTGGGCGCCGAATTCAACGCATTTACGGCCAAAGAGTATACCTGTTACTATACACGCTTAATCGACCAGCATCTCGAGACAGGCATCGAGATATTGTCGGATATGGTTCAAAACCCACTCTTCGCAACGGACGATATACAGTCCGAGCGCAAGGTTATCCTCGAGGAGATTAATCTCCACGAGGATAGCCCGGACGAGAGAATTCACGACCTCTTCATGGAGGCGCTCTGGCCGACGCACGCGCTGGGCAAACCGATACTCGGCCACGCCGAGACCGTCGGCAGCTTCACCGGCGATGATATCCTCGACTATTACCAGCGGGAATACATCCCTAAAAACATAATTTTGGCTGTGGCCGGAAACATCGACCACGACATGATAGTAGAATTCGCACAGAAGCACTTTACCTGTTCCGGGGGCGAAAAAATCGGGCGCAAGCATATCGCGCCACATGTCGAGAAGAAGCTCGATGTCTATACCAAGAAAACCGAGCAGGCGCACATATGCCTCGGCACTGAAGCCATCCCGGCGAACGACGACCGTCGCTACACCCTGTCGATTCTCGACAATATACTGGGAGGCGGGATGAGTTCGCGACTCTTCCAGGAGATAAGAGAGAAGAGAGGGCTTGCATACAGCACCTACTCCTATCATTCGCTCTACGCTGAAACCGGGATGGTGGCGGCATACGCCGGGACCGCTCCGGACAATACGGAGCAGGTAATAAAGCTCGTTCAAGAGCAAATCGAAGGTCTCGCAAACGGAAGCGCGACCGACGAGGAGATATATCGAGCCAAGGAGAGCATCAAGGGCCATCTCGTGCTCGGACTTGAAAGCACCGGTCGGCGAATGACCAGGCTCGGCAAGCTCGACATAACCGGCAACGACATCCTCTCGCTCGACGAGTTGGTTGAAAAGGTCGACGCGGTTACGCGCGAGGGAGTTACTAATCTGGCGCGAGAGCTCTTCAATCCGGAGAAGATGGTCTTAACCGTCATCGGCCCATTCGAACTTGAGAAGCTGGCGCATCTGGCCTAGACTTCAATCTTAACCCCTTTACTGTTATGCTTTTAAATTGACAAGTGGGAGCTTGGTTGGGGGATCGATTAAGGAGCGGTTGCTATGGCTACTAACACGGGGAAGAAATCAAAAACCAGCATTGTCCATAAGAACGAACGGGTAGCGCATTGGGCGTTTATGGACCACATCAGGCAAGGCCTGATCGATAACGGCAAGGTAAAACCGGGAGAGAAATTAATCATCAGAGATGCCGTCGACGGTTTTTTTGGTCAAGGTGAACCGACGGGACACCTCTTGGCCACCGACGGGGGCTGTTTCGGAAACAACTTCGGCCTTAACAGGATAATCGCATACTCTCCCTGGTTTACGTATAAAGAGGGGTACGTGGCGAAGATATTCGCAGATTCCGAATACTGGCACGACATCATCGAGAATGTTCCGGCGGCCATAGATGTCGTCACCGACCTCTATGGAATCAAGTTCGACTATCATTGCCCCAAGAATCTCTTTGAGGCACGCCTGGTTGAAAACCCCGACATGGGGGAGCTTCTTTCAAAAGACAACGAGACGAGCGGTTTCTGGACTAGCTTTGCGGCGAAGCTATGGAAGCGGCCCGAGGAGCCTTATGTCGGCATACGGTTCGCCATGGCGTACACGCAAGGGTTCCGCATGAGGCATAAAGAGACCCCAGGGGAAGAGCTGGAGCTTGCGAAAGAGGAATGCCGTATTTTGCTCAAACAGCTAGCGGGCTGGAAGGGCATGCGACTCCTCATTGAAGAACAAGGGTTAAAGTTGCTCGCGCTCATAGACAAAGAGCTACGCGAGAACATGGCTATAAACAAAGCGGCTACGGAAGCAATCGATGCTTTGGAGTCTAAAGCCAACGGTCTGGTCGAAGTGAAGCAAGCCATCTATAAAGTAGTCTACGATCGCCACAAGATGAAGACTGGAATGGATGAGCTGTCCAGGGTAGCGCTCGCGGACAAAGAGGATGAAGAAGTCTACGATTTCTCGACAACGGAAACCGCGCGTATTCACGAAATCGACGAGGCGATAGAGACCATTCGCGATGAAATAATTCCTCACATTCATGAGAAAAGTCGCACCGAAGGCAAGATGGCTGATCTTAACTGCAAAAACGTATTGACGAAATACGCTCTTGATTTCTTTACCAATTAGTTTTAGGCGTCTACCTGAGGCTTTAGGACGATCCTAAAGCCTTTTTCTTTGTTCATGGTACTCGCCTGGTCGGTAAAAACCGCGTTTTTGACCTGGCTCACTAGAATAACTTGGTTGAAACTGGGTAAAAATATGCGTGGGATCCGATGTATGAGATAGGTTCAGGTAAACGTTGTATTGTGGAAGAAGATTGAAAAAGGAATTCTCTGAATCGAGAGAACAGGTAGTACACATGTTTGAGACCCTTCCTGACGGCATCGTTGTCATAGACCGGTACGCACGCATTGCGTCTGCTAATACAGCAGCGGAGAGACTCCTTGGTCTTAAAAGAAACGAAATTGTTGGACGGACCTTAGAAGATGTGCTATTGAAACGCTCTATGGCTGATGAGAGTTCCTTCCCTAAAACAGACGACCCTCTCACTCAGGTTTTTAAGGCGGGCTTGCCGGCATATGGCGTTGACCACGCATACGAACGTCCCGACGGAACCTCGGTTGTCCTGTCTACAAACGCCGCACCACTGCGCTAGGTGAGGGCGTATACGAGCTGAACATAAACTGCCGGGTCATTTTTATGAATCCGACTGCGGAGCGCCTTCTGGGCTGGCCCGCGGAAGAGCTGCTTGGCAAGGACTTACATGAAACGATTCACTTCAAACGAGCTGACGGAACTTGCGTGCGTCCCGAGGAGTGCCACATCCTCGAAATAAATAATTCTGGTGGCGTCTACCGAACCGAAGCCGATGTTTTTGCCAGAAAAGACGGGACAACGCTTCCGGTTGCCTTCATTTCCACCCCCGTCATTGAAGATAAGCGTGTTGTGGGATCGGTAACAGCGTTTCAAGACATTACCGACCGCAAACGCATGGAAGCGGAGCTTGAAAGAAGACGTGAACAGGAAAAACAGATATATGCGGATGCAATGGCGGCCGTAACGGGCGGACAGTTCCTGCTCTGCGCCTACGAGAATATCGGAGATCATCGCCGAGGCCGAGTTGTTCTTAGCCACGACGTGACCAAGCCGGAAGAGATTCATCCGGTTCGCGCGCTTCTGGGTTTATACCTGTTAGAGCGCGGCGTAAGTCTTGATCGAAGATACGAGATCCAGATTGCCGCAGCTGAGGCACTTGGAAACATGGTTAAATACGCGGCAGGCGGCAGAATGGAGATTCGCGCCGACGAAGTCCTGCAAATCGAAGTTGTCGATTCCGGCCCTGGGATCAACTTCGCGATGCTACCGCGCTCTGTGCTTATGCTTGGTTTTTCAACAAAAGGTACGCTCGGCTTCGGCTTTACTATTATGTTGGAGTTTGCGGATCATCTCTACCTCGCTACCGGCCCGGCCGGAACAACTATTATTCTTGAGTTCCAGTGGAGCTAGGTTTTGGCCGGGCGCGCGCCCTTGCTGAGCCGTGTTTTTCACGTGGTGTATATGATGATGCCGTTAAATGGGTATATAACGGTTGCGCCATAAATTTGACAGTATCGCTTGCGAGCACAAAAGCGATGCAAATCGACACCATATCGGTCACGAATAATGAGGTGATACCCGTGTCTCCAATGTCACGAGAGATAGCGATACCGATAGACGCCGTACAGTTGATGGGCAGCCTTACCATTGCTGATGGGGCATCCGGAATCGTCGTTTTCGCGCACGGAAGCGGCAGCAGCCGATTCAGCCCCAGGAACCGCTTTGTGGCGGACACCCTCAACGATGCCGGCCTCGCTACGCTCCTCTTCGACCTTCTCACCGAAGAAGAAGAAGCCGTCGATATGATAACCGCCGAGCTAAGGTTCGACATCGGACTCCTTGCCGACCGGCTCATCGAGGTCATCGACTGGCTTGTGGCTTATGAAGAGACGCGCCACCTGAAGATAGGCTGTTTCGGCGCCAGCACCGGCGCGGCGGCGGCGCTGATAGCCGCGGCGGCTAGACCGCAAAGCGTTTACGCAGTCGTCTCGCGCGGCGGGCGCCCTGACCTAGCTGAGGGCGCCCTATCACAGGTCACAGCGCCAACGCTGCTCATAGTCGGCGGTTACGATGAGTTCGTCATCCAGCTCAATGAGCAAGCACTCAAGAACATGCCGCCATCGAAGGATAACAAGCTAGTCATCGTCCCCAGGGCAAGCCATCTCTTCGAGGAGCCGGGAACACTTGAGGAGGTCGCGCGCCTGGCCCGCGACTGGTTTGTCAAACACCTCGGGGCATCCGCGACGCACGGCGCTGCTTGAGATAGGCCGCGCCCGGTAGTAGAATCCAATAAGCTTCATTCGGCCGGCGTGTCTCGCTCCACCCGGCGCCATATTTTCTTGCCTACAGACCCGCAACTAGACCACCTGTCCCCGCACCCGTATAATCGTATCCAAGCAATACGTTGGGAGGAGCAATTTATCTTGTCTAAGAGAGTCGCCGTTATAACGCTGGGGTGCGCGAAGAACTCGGTCGACAGTGAGCACATCCAGGGCTCACTACTCGAAAAAGCTATCGAGGTCTGCGAAGACCCGCGCAACGCGGATTATATAATCATCAACACCTGCGGCTTCATCGAGGCAGCCAAACAGGAATCCATCGACACCATCCTCGAGGCGATAGCACTTAAAGACAAGAACAACCTGAAGAAGATCATCGTGACCGGCTGCCTGGCGCAGCGGTACTACGACGAACTCGCGCGCGAGATACCGGAGGTAGATATGCTCGTCGGCATCGCCGGCGAATGGGACATCGCGGCGATGATCGCGAGCGACGAACTCGCAAGCATCGCGCCCAACACCGTGAGTCGCGATTTCGCCTCTTATCCGGCGCGCAAGCTCACCGGCCATCCCTTTGCTTATTTGCAGATCGCGGACGGTTGCGACAACTGGTGCGCCTACTGCGCGATCCCGCTCATTCGAGGCCGCTTCAAGAGTAAACCGCTGGAAAAGGTGCTGGAAGAAGCCCGTATGCTCGACGAGAGTGGGGTCGTTGAACTCAACCTGATAGCACAGGACACCGGGCGCTATGGCTATGACCTCTACGGTAGACTCAGACTGCATGACCTGTTGCGCGCGCTCACCGGCTTCTCGAATATTCGCTGGATACGGCTGTTATACCTGCAACCGCCGCACATCAACGATGAGCTTATCGAGGCTATCAGGGCAAACCAGCTTATCTTGCCATATCTCGATATCCCGTTCCAGCACGCGAGTCCTAGGATACTTATGGCCATGAACCGCACCGGCGCGGACTCTGATTTTCTCGCGCAGATCGCCTGGCTGCGCACCGCGATACCCGGTGTCGTTCTGCGCAGCTCCGTTATCGTCGGGTTTCCCGGCGAGACCGAGGATGATTTCCGGCAGCTGGCCGATTTCGTCGAGCAGGCGCAACTCGACCATCTCGGTATTTTCGAGTACTCCCAGGAAGAGGGGACAGCAGCTGCGAGCATTGCGGGCCACCTGCCCCGAGAAATCATTACAGAGCGCTATCACCAGCTGACAGCCTTGCAGGATTCCATCGACGAAGAGCGAAATAAAGGGAGAATCGGCCAGACAGTCGATGTGCTGGTCGAAGCCGAAATCGAGCCCGGTTTGTTCGAGGGCAGAAGCTACCGGCAGGCACCGGAGATCGATGGCCTCATCCGTTTCAGAACGATTGCCGGGGCGAAAGCCGACGCGCAGACACAGACGCCGGCGATTGGTGATATAGTGCCGGTAACGCTAGATGAGTTCGACGGTTGCGACCACCACGGGAGGTTGATAAGTGGGCCTGGCAAATAAGATAACTATAGCCCGCATTCTCTTCGTCCCGTTATTCATGGTCTTTCTGCTGTCGGCCCCGCAGCCGGTGGGTGCCTATATCGCCGCCGCCATTTTCACGATAGCGGCGATAACCGACTCCATCGATGGATATGTAGCGCGCAGCCAATCCCAGATAACCGTCTTCGGGCAGCTCATGGACCCCTTAGCCGATAAACTTCTGGTGTCGGCGGCTCTAATATCGCTGGTACAACTGGGCCTGTTGTCGGCCTGGGTCGCGGTACTGATAATCGCGCGGGAGTTCGCCGTCTCGGGTTTAAGGCTGCTCGCGCTGACCGAGAACAAGGTAATCGCGGCTAGCCTGTGGGGCAGGATAAAGACCATCTCCCAGATTGTGGCGATTATCGCTATTATGATAAATATACCTATTAGTTTCGGCGGAATGACACTGGGCCTGTGGTTTATGACGATAGCCGTTGTTCTGACGATAATATCGGGCGCCGACTACTTCTTGAAGTCCTGGCGGGTCCTAAACGGCGGCGCGCATCTGAAGTAGCGGTTACACAGCCATAAGGGTGGTTACATGCGGTACCAGATAATAACTGTCGGCTCTGAGCTTACTCTGGGGCTATCGGTCGACACAAATGCCGCTTTCATATCGAAAGCGCTGGGAAAACACGGGTTTACCTGCGTGCGCCATGTCAGTGTTCCCGACAAAATCGACCTCATCGCCGAGGCGATACGCGAGTCGCTCGCGCAGGCCGACGGTGTCATCATAACCGGCGGGCTTGGACCGACCATAGACGATTTGACGAGAGATGCCATCAGCCAGGCACTCGGCCGTGAACTCGAGTATCAAGAACGGCTTGCCCATATCATCGAGGAGCGCTACGGAAACCGCGCGATTCCGCTGCCTGAGATAACCTACAGGCAGGCCTACCTGCCAAAAGGCGCCGAAGCAATTATCCCGACTATCGGAAGCGCCCCGGGCATCATCATCAACGAAGACGAGAGGTTCCTGTTCTCGCTGCCGGGCGTCCCCCGTGAGATGGCCGATATGCTGGAGAAAAACATCGTCCCGTGGCTGGAGACAAGATTTTGTTGCGGGGTCGCCCACGCGGTCCGGGTACTGCGCACTACCGCCAAGTCCGAGGCCTCCCTCCAAGAGTCCATAGAAGACCTGGTGCGGTCCCTCCAAGACGTTGACATCGGAATACTGGCATATCCAGGTGAGATACAACTCCAGCTCCTCGCAAAAGGCGCGGACATGGATGAGGCAAAAGCAATAGTCGGCAATGCCGAGACCCTTTTGAGAGAACGCCTCGGCAATATCGTCTATGGTTGCGACGATGAGACGCTCGAAGAGGTCATAGGCAAGCTGCTGCTCAAATACGACCTTTCTCTCGCCGTCGCCGAATCTTGTACCGGCGGCCTGGTCGGCAAAAAACTGACGGATATCGCGGGTAGCTCCGAATACTTCAGAGGGGGTATCATCGCTTACAATAACGACGCCAAGAAATCGCTTTTAAACGTGTCGAGCCAGACACTCGTGCGTCACGGGGCGGTAAGTGCGGCCACCGCGTTGGCAATGGCCTTCGGCGTCCGCGATAGATTCAACGCGGACGTCGGTCTTTCGATAACCGGTATCGCGGGCCCCGACGGCGGCACCGAGGAAAAACCGGTCGGCTTGGTCTACATCGCCCTCTCTCATCAGGTAACCAATTACAGCAACCGTTTCGTCTTCTTCGGCTCTCGTGACACCGTGCGGATAAAGAGCGCAAACGCGGCGCTGGACATGCTCCGCTATTATATATTGGATAACTTCGAGCGGGCGGGAGGCGACGCATCTTAATGTTACGCATCTTCATCGGCGTAGAACTGCCCGGCCGGCTAAAAAGCGAACTATTCGAAGTCTCCAAGCAGCTCAAAGCAACCATTGAGGGCGCGCGATGGGTCGCCCGGGATAACATCCATCTCACTCTTAAATTCCTAGGCTCGATAACCGAAGAACAGCTGGCCGAAATCGAAACAGCCCTGCGAAGCAAAGCCGCCGCCTTCAAGCAATTCGGCGTCGAGTGCGGGGCGCTCGGCGTTTTTCCGAATCAAAAGAGAGCTCGTGTGCTCTGGGTAGGCGCCGACCGCGGCGAACGGGAGCTTGTCGATCTTAGCATGCTCGTAGAAGATGCCCTTGAGCCCTTAGGTTTTGCGCGCGACGATAAGCCGTTTAAGCCCCATATAACGCTGGCGCGTCTCAACCCACCCAAGCCCGTAGAACATGCCTTAAAAACAGTGCCGGAAGCCCCACATCAAGGACAAAGCATCCCAGTAAGAGGCATTACCATATATCAAAGCCACTTGAAACCTACCGGCGTGGAATACACCTCCCGGGCGTTCATCCAGCTCCAAGAATAGCTCAGTATCATGGCTTAAATATAATCATATAGCTATTGCCGGGCTCTCAAATTTATGATATGTATAATTATGCTGTTGTGCAAATAGTAAGCAGCCCGGCTCTTGCAGAATGAATCCAAGTTGCGGGTCTTGCCGCAGAAGCCAGACGCTTCATGCGTCATGCGGCCCGCGCCATTTTTTAGCTTTGCCGGGCATGACCGCTTGACAGCGAACACGTGTTCGCATATGCTATGGTGGTGGTAGAAATCATAGCCCTTTAACTCTGAAGGAGGATATATGGATCGCGACAAAGTAATCGAGATAACCAAAGAGCAGATAGAGAGAAAATACGGCAAGGGCTCTCTGATGAGGCTCGGCGAGAACCCGTCACGCATGGATGTCGCTATAATACCGACCGGTACGCTCGCACTTGATATCGCACTCGGCATCGGGGGTGTCCCGAGAGGCAGAGTAATCGAGATATTCGGCCCGGAATCGTCCGGCAAGACGACGTTGGCTCTCCATATCGTCGCCGAAGCGCAAAACACCGGCGGTCTCGCCGCGTTTATAGATGCGGAGCATGCGCTCGACCCGATATACGCGCGCAACCTCGGTGTCAATACCGAAGAACTGCTCATATCGCAACCGGACACCGGTGAGCAAGCCCTTGAGATAGCCGATATGCTGGTACGCTCGGGAGCGCTCGACGTTGTAGTCATCGACTCGGTAGCCGCGCTCGTGCCGCGCGCCGAGATAGAAGGTGAGATGGGAGACACGCACGTTGGCTTACAGGCACGCCTCATGAGCCAGGCACTGCGCAAACTCGCCGGTTCCATCAACAAATCCAAGACCACAGCCATCTTTATCAACCAGCTCAGAGAAAAGATCGGCGTAATGTTCGGCAGCCCGGAGACCACGCCAGGGGGTCGCGCACTCAAGTTCTACGCCTCGGTCCGCCTCGACATCAGAAGAATCGATTCGATAAAGCAGGGAACTGATATCGTGGGCAACCGCGTCCGTGTAAAAGTCGTCAAGAACAAGATGGCTCCGCCATTTCGGCAAGCCGAATTCGACATTATGTTCGGCGAGGGGATTTCCAAGGCCGGCAGCATGCTCGATTTAGCGGTCGAACACAGCATCGTTCAGAAGAGCGGCTCGTGGTATACCTACGGCGAAGAACGGCTCGGACAAGGCCGGGAGGCGGCGAAGCAGTCTCTCGTCGACAACAAGGAAGTCGCGGATGAGATTGAGACTAAAGTCAAAGAGGAGGCCGGCCTTATAGGGCCGCCGGTGACTACCGAAGCAGCCGCTGAGGCGCCAACCGAAGAGTAGACCGATAAATGGACACGGGCAACACTTACACGATAACTTCACTGGCTCAACAGGAGAGACGAGCGTGGCGAACATCGATATTCATAGATGGTAATTTTTGGCGCGCACTCGACACGGAAATAGTCGTCGAGCTCGGGCTCCATGAGGGCCAGCGCCTTTCAGATGAAGAATTGAGCAAGCTGGGCCGCGCGCTCGAAACTAAAAAAGCGTTGGGGAGGGCGTTTAATCTGCTGTCGCATCGCTCTCGCAGTACCAAAGAGCTCTCAGAACGACTCGCCCGCGCGGGCTTTGAGGCTACCGTCGTCGCGGAGGTCATCGAGAAGCTGCAGAGCCTCAATTATCTCGATGACAACGATTTCACAGACTCCTGGCTTCAAAACCGTATACAAACTAAGCTATACGGCAAACACCGCATAAAGCACGAGCTTAAGCTTAAAGGGATTGCCGACGACATGATAGACGAGCACCTGGCAGCACACTCATCCGACGATAGTGAATATGCGAGAGCATTTAAGCTGGCACAAGGAAAAGTAGGCTCCTATGAGGGCTCGGATGCCCAAAAGTCACAACAGCGCCTGGGCCGGTTTCTGATGCGCAGAGGTTATAGCTCGGCAATCGCTTACCGGGTCTGCAAAAACATTTTTGCGAATCCTGATTGAACCTCGCGCGACGTTGATTGCCGCCGCCAATCCTCAGTTTCTTCGAAATGGTAGCGCCGCGCCAAAAGGCAAATTCCTTGACACTAAAATTCTAGAGCTTTAGTATATAATTGTAGTTGTAGAAGGCAAAAATGCTCTACTAAGTAAAAACATTTAGTTTTACATAGATTATAAAAACTAAAGAAACGATAAATAGCCTGTATGGTGCAGCAATGAGGCGAGTGCATAGCCACAGCCGGCTGAAGGGCGCTATTTTAACTTAGAGAGATTTTTGCCGAGCAATAGCTCGGTATTTTTTATTTAAATGGAAGGAGGCAGCAATGGACCAAGTGCTAATTTATGTTTTAGTAGGCATCATAGCCGCAGCAGCCGGCGTTGCGACAGGATACGCTATCCGTCGCATTTCGTCCGAAGCTAAAATCGCCTCCGCCGAAGAAGCCGCAAAACGAATATTATCTGAAGCAGAAAAGGAAGCTGAGCAGCGAAAAAAGGAAGCTTTGATCAATGCCAAGGATGAGATTCATGCAGTCCGCTCAGAGAATGAGCGAGAGATGCGCGATCGGCGGAACGAGATCCAGCGATTAGAGAAGCGCCTCACGCAAAAAGAGGAGTCGCTCGATTCAAGGTCTAACGGGCTCGACAGAAGAGAACGAGGCTTGACCGACAAAGAAAAAGAGATGGCGAAAATCGAGGGTGAACTATCCGAGATTTACGAAAAAGAAATGCGTTTGCTAGAGCAAATCGCGGGCTTGACAGCGCAAGACGCGCGTCAGCTGCTCTTAAAGAGAGTGGAGGATGAGACGAGACACGAAACAGCGATGATGATCCGCGAAATCGAGGCGAAAGCCAAGGACGAGGCGGACAAGAAATCGCGCGATATTATCGCCCTCGCCATCCAGCGTTGCGCGGCAGACCACGTGGCTGAGACAACCGTCTCGGTCGTGCCCCTGCCAAGCGACGAGATGAAAGGACGTATTATCGGACGGGAAGGACGCAATATCCGCACGTTCGAGAATATCTCCGGTATCAACCTGATCATCGACGATACTCCCGAGGCAGTCATCCTGTCGAGCTTCGACCCGGTCAGGCGCGAAATCGCAAGGCTAACTCTGGAGCGGCTTATCGCGGATGGACGGATTCATCCGGCGCGCATCGAGCAGATGTACGAGAAAGCTCGCGAAGAGGTCGACGCGCATATCCGCGAGGTCGGCGAGCAAGCGACGTTCGACACCGACATTCACGGTCTGCACCATGAACTTATCAGGGTCTTGGGCAGGCTCAAGTACAGGACGAGCTACGGTCAGAACGTCCTGCAGCACTCGATTGAAGTAGCGCATCTGGCAGGCATCATGGCGGCGGAACTAGGCGCGGACATAAAGCTTGCTAGAAGAGCAGGGCTACTCCATGACCTGGGGAAAGCTATCGACCATGAAGTCGAAGGACCACACGCGGTAATCGGCGCCGAGCTCGCGAAGCGCTTCCATGAGCATGCGCAGGTCGTCCATGCCATCGGAGCTCATCACGGTGAGATAGACCCGAATACGGTCGAGGCGGTGCTCGTTCAAGCGGCTGACGCGATTTCCGGCGCACGCCCCGGCGCACGCAGGGAGACTCTCGAAAGCTATATCAAGCGCCTTGAGAAGCTCGAGGCAATCGCCGAATCACACAGCGGCGTCGAGAAATGCTACGCCATGCAGGCAGGGCGCGAGCTGAGAATCATGGTAAAACCGGCGGGAATCGATGACGCGATGGCCGACTTGATGGCCAGAGACATCGCCAAACAAATCGAGGGTGAACTCGAATATCCGGGACAAATAAAGGTCATAGTCATCCGGGAACACCGCGCCATAGAGTACGCGAAGTAGGATAAAGACGAATGCATAGAGGGCTGGAGACAGCCCTCTATTTTTTTGTCTGCTCTCAACTTAAAAATCGAGACGCGAGCGCATGCTTCGGCCGCGCCCCCTCATCATTCTTATATTTGACAAAGACCCATATACGCAGGACAATAGAGACAAGTACACAGTGCTGGCGGTAGGTATCATCATGGCAGAGAAAGAGAACAACCCCCTAATAAACTTCGTAGCAAACCTAACCGGAAATCAATACCTCAAAGTAGAGGAAGACCTCGGTCAGGGTTTCGTTCGCCTCAACATAAGCGAGGCCGAACGCCGGCAAGCAAAACACGATATCCAATCGATGGAAGATATCGTCCTCGAGATGCTCAGAAATTCCCGCGACGCCGGAGCGTCGAGAATCTTCATAGCGTCGACCAAAGAAGATAATCTCATCCGCAAAGTGACTATAATCGACGACGGGGACGGCATCCCCACCGAGGTTCACGAAAGAGTCTTTGAGCCGCGGGTCACATCCAAGCTCGAAAACCTCATTACCGACCGGTACGGAATCCACGGCCGCGGCATGGCGCTCTTTTCGATAAAACAGGTCTCCGACGAGATCGACTTGGTTTTTTCGGCTCCCGGAAGGGGTACTGTATTTAGAGTACAGACTAGCACAGGCCTTCTTAGCGAGAGAAAAGACCAGTCGACATATCCGACTATAAAGTATCGCAATGGCGAGCCGATAATCATCAAGGGACCGCATAACATAATACGAACGGTGCTCGAGTTCAACCTCGACCACCAGCACCTTGAAATATATCTCGGTTCACCGACAGAAGTGCTGGCGACAATGCACATGATGTGCCTCGAAGAGAAGGCGCGCGGGACAAGCGCGAAGTCCGAGGACTACAAGATCTGGCGGTGTTTGAAACCGATTAAAGCGGCCGGCATTTTATCGGATATCGCGGAACGCCGACTCGGCCTGAAGGTCTCTATCAGAAACGCGCAAAGGATCATGAGCGAGCGAATCGTCACGCTCAAACCATTGCTGGAGACGCTCACGGCCAAGCAGGAAGAGCAAGACGAGCCCGAACGCAAAAGAATAGACCTTATGAAGACAGAGCCTCTGGCAAAAAGGATTTCGCAAGCGGACCTTGAGCATATCGCGCACAAAGTCAGCGATGAACTCAAAATTATCGGTGATAAGTATTTTATGGAAATATCGCCTGATCCGGAGGTTTCTGCAGATAAGGATTGTATTAGGGTAACGATTAAGCTACAATCAAAAGGGATATTTTAACATTTCTGCAAAATTATAGCAGGACTTTCTTAGAACCGCATCGAATAACAGTATTACAGCTTGTCATAATATTTAGACGTAGACCGCTAAGGAGGAATTTATGGAAGTACTTAAGGTTTCATCAAAATCGAGCCCCAACGCCGTGGCCGGAGCTTTAGCCGGAGTGGTAAGAGAGCGCGGAGTCGCGGAAATGCAGGTAATAGGAGCCGGCGCACTCAATCAAGCAGTCAAGGCCATAGCTATCGCGCGAGGATTCGTAGCGCCCGGCGGACTCGACCTGGTATGCAAGCCGTCGTTTGCAGACATTACGATCAATGGCGAAGAGCGAACCGCTATCAGGTTGCTTGTAGAACCTAAGTAGCAATCGGCTATTATATAAATATCTAATAGTTTGCTAACGGTTTAATAAAGCCTATAAGGCTGTGCTAAGATAATCTTTGCACAGCTTTTTTTTGTGTAAAAACCAAGCCAGTTGACCACTCTCGATTTAAGGGGCGCGCATGCCGGTTGACCTACATATTCATACAACGGCTTCAGATGGAAGCTTCACACCAAAAGAAGTCGTTGAAATCGCTGCCGCGTCGAACCTGCGGACGATTGCCATCGCCGACCACGATACGGTAGCGGCGCTAGGGAACGCCCGGCGCTATGGAGCCGAACTCGGTGTGGGCATAATACCCGCCATCGAACTGAGCTCGCGCTATAAGGGCAAAGATATCCACATCCTCGGATACTATGTCGATGACAAGAACGAAAAACTGTTAGCTTCACTCGAGCGTCTTCGCGCCTCTAGAGAAGAACGCGCCAGGCGCATCGTCGAATGCCTCCAAGGCATTGGCGTGGATATAGACTTCTCGAACGTCCTTGAACAAGCCAAGAACGCCTCGGTCGGCAGACCGCATATCGCAAGGGCCATGGTTAGAAGTGGCTACGTGAGCGACTTCAGAGCGGCGTTCACACAATTTCTAAAACGGGGGGCACCCTGTTTTTTAGAGAAATTCGTCTATCCGCTGCAGGCGACGATAGAGATTATTCACAACGCCGGGGGCCTTGCCGTCTTCGCTCACCCCGGGCTTGCTAAACTAGACGAGCATATCGACGAGTTCATCGCCTTTGGCCTCGACGGATTCGAGGCGTACCATGTCGAGCACTCCGAGCGAGATACCAAACGCTATTTAAGGCTTGCCGAGAAAAAGGGCTTGTTGGTGACCGGGGGATCCGATTGTCATGGACCGGTCTCGACGCATGGTCAGCGGCTTGGCCAGTTTCTCGTCCCCGACGAGGTCGTCGATTCGCTCTCAGCGGCTGCTAATCGCTGATACAGAGCGCGGCCTTGCCGGAAGCGGCGCCTGGTTACTGAAGTTTTGCCGCACATTTGTTACAATATTTGCCATGAAGAAATTCCATATAATGACCTTTGGTTGCCAGATGAACAAGCATGATTCGGAACGCATGGCCGGACTCCTCATAGAGCGCGGCTACGCGCCCTGCGGCGACCCCTCAGAAGCCGATGTCATCATCTTCAACACCTGCGCTGTCCGCCAACACGCCGAAGACCGTTTTTTTGGAAACCTAAACAACCTGAAGGCCGATAAAAAAGCCAACCCGGACCTTATTATCGCGGTGGGAGGGTGCGTCGCGCAAGCCGAGCGCGAGCGCATCTTAGAGAAATCCCCGCATGTCGACATCGTATTCGGCACGCACAATATGCCCAATCTCGGTTTCATGGTCGAAGCCGCGGAGCAGGGCAGACGCGCGGTCTGCGCCGTCGCCGATGAGATAGAGATATTGCCGACCGCCGTGCCGAGCGCGCGCGAAGAAGCGCACCATGCGTGGGTTCCAATCATTATCGGCTGCAATAACTTCTGCAGCTATTGCATCGTCCCGCATACGCGTGGGCGCGAGACGAGCCGAACGCAAGAGGATATAGTCAATGAGGTCGAGCGACTTGTCTCCGAAGGGGTCATCGAGATAACGCTTCTGGGCCAGAACGTCAATTCCTATGGGCGCGACATCTATGGCGGAAGCAGGTTCGCACAGCTCTTGAACAGGCTCAACGACGTAGCCGGCCTACGCCGGATACGCTTTATGACGTCACACCCGAAAGACCTGACCGACGACATCATCTACGCCATCGCAAACGGTGATAAGATCTGCGAGCACATTCATCTGCCGGTACAAGCGGGCTCGGACAGGCTTCTTGATGCCATGAACAGAAAATACACAAAAGAAGGATATTTGGCGACGATTTCGAAGATATATGAAGCGATACCCGGAGTCAGCATCACGACCGACATTATGGTGGGATTTCCAGGTGAGGCCGAGGAAGATTTTTTGCACACCTTGGACGTAGTCGAAAAAGCGCGGTTCGATGCGGCGTATACCTTTATCTTCTCGCCGCGCGAGGGCACGCCGGCTGCGAAAATGGCGAACGAGGTACCGGCCGGTATAAAATCGGAGCGATTCGACCGGCTCCTGGCCCTGCTGAACCGAATAAACCTCGAGAACAACTTGGCGCTCCTTGGCCAAGAGCTAGCGGTCTTTGTTGAAAGCGTCAGCAAGAGGGACGAAAGCATACTGACCGGGAGAACCCGGACTAATAAAATAGTCAATTTCGAAGGGGCCGTCGACTTAGTCCATACTGAGGCGGTTATCCGAATAACCCAAGCAAAAACGTGGTCTTTACGCGGTGAGCTACTCGAAGTAGCGGTTAAAAGCTAGTGTCGTGGTCATGCCGTTTTGAGCGGCAAAGGGGGAGCTAATGCCTGTTGTAATCGGTTGCTTGATGCCTCACCCGCCTATTATTATCCCTGACATAGGCAGGGATAATATCGATCGCGTATCGTCTACTGTGCGGGCGATGGATGTCGTATGCGCCGCTATCGCCAAGGCCAATCCTGAGACACTCGTCGTCATATCACCCCACAGCGCCGGTTTTGCCGATAGTATAGCGGTCAAAGCGACCCGGATTCTGGCCGGCTCATTCAAGGACTTCGGTGCCCCGAATATCCGCCTGATAGCAAATCTAGACGAAGAACTGCTCGCCGCATTGTTCGTCGAGGCCGATAGGTATGGCGTATCCCTGACCAAAATCGGAAACGACCACATCAAACTATTCCAGTCGGAGGAACTCGACCACGGCGTCCTTGTGCCGCTTTACTTCATTCAAAGATATATCGACGTCCCGGTGGTATCGCTCGCTGTGAGTTACGCGGGAGCGGACGAGCACTACACGCTAGGCGTCGCTATCGAGAAAGCCGCTAACCGTGCCGGCAGGAGAGTGGCCGTCATCGCCAGCGGTGACCTCTCGCACCGGCTCACCCCGGGTGCGCCCGCCGGCTTTAACCCGCGCGGAATCGACTTCGACGCGAAGATAGACGGGATAATCGACACAGGAGACTTCAATGAACTCTTCGAACTCGACCCGATGCTCGTCGAAGATGCCGGCGAATGCGGCCTGCGTTCGATATACGCGCTTGCGGGATGCTTTAACGGGCTGCAAGTTCACACCAATATCCATTCTTATGAGGGACCGTTTGGCGTCGGTTACCTGGTGGCATCGGTTCTTCCAGGTCAACCCGACCCCGAGCGCGAATTCATGGTCCTGGATTTCGGAGAAGAGTTGAGCGAGCCTGTCAGGTTGGCCAAACTCAGCCTTGAGGAATATATTCGAGTCGGACAAGTCGTCGAGCCACCCGACAATACTCTCCAGGAATTGCTCGACAGACGCGCGGGGGCCTTCGTCTGTATTAAAATCGATGGCGAACTGAGGGGCTGCATCGGAACGATTCAGCCTGCAGAAGAGAACATCGCGCGAGAAATAATGGCCAATGTCGTCCAGGCCGCCCATGCCGACCCCCGTTTTACGCCTGTCAGCGAAGCGGAGTTGCCGTTCCTTCAATACTCGGTGGACATTCTGGACGCGCCGGAAAAAATAGATTCGACTTCGCACCTCGACCCCAAGCTATACGGAGTGATCGTCAGGAAGGGCGCGAAGACCGGCTTGCTCTTGCCCAATATAGAGGGCGTCGATACGGCCGAGCATCAACTGGCTATCGCCAAGCAAAAAGCGGGCATACCCGCACATGACGAGACCGCCTTATATAGATTCAAAGTGACCAGGTATGAATAGTAAACTGATGGTAATCGCCGGTCCGACTGCGACCGGCAAGACCGCCGTCTCGGTAGAGCTGGCGAAAAAGCTCGACGGCGAAATCGTATCAGCCGACTCTATGCAGGTTTATCGGCACCTGGACGTCGGGACGGCTAAGGCGACCGCCGAAGAAATGGCCGGGGTAACGCACCACCTCATCGACATCATCGAGCCGAGTGAGACTTTTAGCGCAGCCGCGTACCAGCTTCTCGCGGACGCTGCCGTAAAAGAGATCACGGCGCGCGGCAAACTGCCTATTCTAGTCGGCGGCACCGGTTTATATATCAGGTCTATCATAGACGACTTGAAATTCCCGGCGGGAGACCTCACGTCCGAGATACGGGAGCGCCTGGAGAACCGCGCGGCCGACACAGAGCCCGAGACGCTCTACCGCGAGCTGCTCACTAAAGACCCGGCGGCCGAAAATATCATCCACCCCAAAAACAAGCGCCGCATCATCCGCGCACTCGAGGTAATCGAGCAGACCGGGCGGCCGTTTAGCGATTTTCATAAGGCTTGGTCAGACCGGAACTCTCATTACGACCTGGCGATGTTTGGTTTGACGATGGAGCGGGCACTGCTACATGAGCGCATTAACGTTCGTGTGGACCGCATGGTCGCGGATGGTTTGCTCGAAGAAGTATACTCACTCATCGACGCCGGTTATGAACAATTTTTGACATCACAGCAGGCCATAGGGTATAAAGAAGTTATTAGCCACATAAAAGGCGAGATGTCTTCAGAAGACGCGATTTCGACGATAAAAGCACGAACCAGGCAATACGCTAAGCGCCAGATGACATGGTTCAGGGCCGACCCGCGCATAACGTGGGTCGATATGACGGAGAAATCCGCCGGCGCGGCTGCCGAAGAGATATTAGCCCATCTCGGAGGCCGATTTACTTTGAAAGGGTAACCATGTTACTGAATTTCGCCAAATATGAAGGTTTGGGAAACGACTTCATAATAATAAAAAATTTGGACGGCGCGATTGCGCTGACTGTCGAGCAAATAGCGCGGCTCTGCGACCGCAACTTCGGAATCGGTGCCGACGGCTTGATATTCGCCAGGCCTTCGGCAAGCGCCGATTTCTTTATGGATTACTATAACTCGGACGGCTCGCTCGCCGAGATGTGCGGCAACGGTATCCGGTGCTACACTAAGTACCTGGTAGACGAGTGGTTGACCGACAAGTCCACCCTTATTGTTGAGACCAGGGCCGGACACAAACGGGTCGAGATGGTCTTCGACGGCGGCAATGCGATAGGAGCAAAGGTAGACATGGGCGCACCCGAATTCGAAGCGCTGAAAATACCGGTTCGCGTCAAAGCCGAAAGGGTAATAGATGAGCAGTTTACCTTCGGCGATACCATTATCAGAGCGACCTGTGTTTCGATGGGCAACCCGCATTGCGTCATCTTTGTCGATGATGTAAAAGAAGCGCCTGTTCAAACACTAGGTCCTGTTATCGAGACGAGTGACTACTTTCCACAGAAAACAAACGTCGAATTCGCACAAATCATATCGAAAGATGAAATCGCGCTGCGCGTTTGGGAGCGGGGCTGCGGGGAAACGCTCGCTTGTGGAACCGGTGCCTGCGCCGCGCTGGTCGCCGCCGCGCTCAACGACAAGACCGGCCGTTTCGCGATCATACATCTGCTCGGTGGAGACCTCTCTGTTACCTGGAATGAGGATGACCACATCCTGATGGAGGGGCCCGCCAAAAAGGTCTTCATGGGAACCATAGACATCAAATAACGCTAGGCGAATTTACCATTAATGCCTAGCATTACCAGGACAATATGTGCTAGTTTTAAAAGCAAATTGTTATGCTGACCGAGTGGGCTATAGCTATCGGATAGGAATGAGGAGGACGTAGCGGTAATGAAACTTGCAAAGAGAATCGACAACCTTCCACCATATTTGTTTGCGGAAATCGACAAAAGGGTTGCGGAGAAGAGGGCGCAGGGAGTAGACGTCATAAGCCTAGGAATAGGCGACCCCGTAGAGCCGACGCCGAAACACATAATCGATAAACTTGCGGAAGAGGCTGAGAACGTCGCCAACCACCGCTATCCATCATATTTCGGCATGCCCGACTTCCGGCGCTCGATTGCCGGCTGGTACAAAAAGCGTTTCAATGTCGACCTCAACCCGGACACCGAAATCCTACCGCTGATCGGCTCGAAAGAGGGCATCGCACATATAAACTTCGCCGTACTCGATGCGGGCGATACGACGCTCATCGCCGACCCCGGCTATCCGGTCTATAACACCGGCGCCATTCTCGCCGGTGTCAACCCGGTTCATGTGCCGCTGGTCGAGGAAAACGACTTCCTCCCGGACCTGGATGCAATCGACGCGGGCACTCGCGAGGCGGCTAAGATGTTAATGTTGAACTATCCGAACAACCCGACCTCGGCCATAGCCGGCGACGACTTCTTCAAAGACCTTATCGGCTGGGGAGCGAAAAACCAGGTCATCATAGCCCACGATAATCCATACTCGGAAATCACCTTCGACGGGTACGTCGCACCGAGCTTCCTGCAGTATCCGGGAGCCAAAGAGGTCGGCGTCGAGTTCAACTCCTTGTCGAAGACTTACAATATGACCGGCTGGCGAATCGGTTGGGTTTGCGGAAACGCGAAGATAATCGAAGCGCTCGGCAGGGTCAAGACCAACATAGACTCGGGCATCTTCAACGCCATACAGTACGCGGGAATCGAAGCGCTCGAAGGTCCGCAAGATATTATAAAAGAGATGTGCGACATCTACCAGAAACGCCGCGACCTGGTCATGGATGCGCTAGGCAAGCTGGGGCTGGAAGCTCGTGAGCCGAAAGCTACGATTTACGTCTGGGTCAAAGTCCCGGCGGGCTATACCTCGGCGAGCTTTGCGACGCATGTCCTCGATAGCGTCGGCGTCATCGTATCGCCGGGCAACGCCTACGGGCCATCCGGCGAGGGATACGTTAGAATCTGCTTGAGCGTTAAAGACGACCGCCTAGTCGAGGCGCTCGATAGAATAAAGACGCTAATTTAAGAGATGTCTTAGCGGCAAGTTTTATAACGGAGGAAAGCGCATCAAACAGACGAGTTTCGTGACCGAAAAGGAAGCCGAAAAGGCTATCATAGTGGGAGTACAGATTGGCACCGAGAGCGACTGGGAGGCCGAACAGACCCTAAACGAGCTCGAACAGCTCGCCTCCACCGCGGGGGCCGAGGTCCTCGACAGGGTGAGCCAACGGCTCTCAAAGCCCAACGTGCGCACCTTTATCGGACCGGGCAAGGCCGAGGAGATATTCGAGGCCGCCAAAAGTGCGGGCGCGGATATCGTCCTATTCGATGTCGACCTCTCACCGTCGCAGCAGAAAAACCTCGAAGACATCATGGCGAATATCAAGATTCTCGACCGCACCGGCTTGATTCTCGACATCTTCGCGCAGCACGCACGCTCGGCCGAAGGCAAGCTCCAGGTCGAGCTGGCGCAGATGTACTACATCCTGCCGCGCCTTAAAGGAATGTGGGGACACCTCGAACGACTTTCGGGCGGAATCGGCACCAGAGGGCCTACAAGGGGGCCGGGTGAGACGCAGCTCGAGTCGGATAAGCGGATGATACGCAAGAGCATCCAGCGCCTTACGAGCGAGATAGAGGAGCTCAAGAAAAACCGTGCGGTTCAGCGACAGCGACGGCAAAAGCAGGGCATCTTCAACGTATCTCTCGTCGGCTATACGAATGCCGGAAAATCAACGCTATTGAACGCGCTGACCGGGGCGGACGTCCTGGTCGAAGATAAGCTCTTCGCCACGCTCGACTCGACGACACGCAAACTCAGTGTCGCCCATCGAAAAGAGGTCGTGCTCTCCGATACGGTCGGGTTCATCAAGAAGCTGCCCCATCAGCTGGTGGCGGCATTCCGCTCGACCCTCGACGAAGTGAGAATGGCCGATTTGCTCTTGCACGTCGTCGACGCCGGCCATCCGCGCATGGAAGGGCAGATAAAAGCGGTAGAGGACGTTTTGGCCAAACTCGAGGCCGATGAAAAGCCGCAGATACTGCTCTTCAACAAAATAGACCTCCTCGATGACGCAGACCGTGAACGTCTCAAAAGAGTCTACCCCGGGAGCGTGCTCGTCTCGGCGGTCAACAGGACCGGGCTGGAGGGGATACAGGAGGCCATCGAGCGCGAGTTGCGAAAGCGCACCGTCCGGCTCCACCTGCTGGTCCCATATACCAAAGGGGCGTTTCTGCAACGTTTATACGGTACTGGAACCATCATATCGGAGACACACACCGCCGATGGCACCGAACTCGTCGTCGATATGCCCGAAGGCGACCTCGACGAATACGCTCAGTTTAAACACTAATACTTCCTGCTCAAGACAGCAATTTCCGAAGATATCGCCCAAGAACCGTGATATTAGCTATTGCATAGTACATACATTCTCATCTAATATGTAAATACTAATTATCTATATCTAAGGGGAGATGACTATGGCGCGACAGGCTAAAACGAAGGAAACGCCGGCACTGGCCGATATTGGCCTCGGCGAACTCGAAGCTGCGGTAATGCGGATAATCTGGGAAAAAAACATCAATACGGTCAAGGACGTCTTTATCGAATTATATCCAAAGAGGCGTCTTGCATATACAACCATAATGACTGTAATGAGAAGGCTCGCCGAAAAAGGCGTTCTCGAACAGGATAGGGCGGCGAAGACCTATTACTATAAGGCGAAAGTCGGCCAGGAAGCGATGGCGGAGAGCATGATAAACTCAGTCGTCGACAAAGTGTTGGGCGATGTCAGTGCCGACATCGTGATCGGTATCATAAAAAAGCACAGCTTGACGTCGGATGAACTGATGGCTTTGGAACAGAAACTCGGGAGCGCCAAATAGGGCTGTCTTGTTAGAGTTTTCGCATCAAGCCGACTACCTTGCCGAGTATAGCAAGGTCGCTTACGATGATCGGTTCCATTCGCGGGTTCTCGGCTTTGAGCATGAAGCTCTTTTCTCGCTTAAAGAAACGCTTGACGGTGGCCTCGTCTTCGACGAGCGCCACTACGATATCCCCATTGTCAGCGCTGTTTTGCTGCCGCACGACCAGGTAGTCGCCGTCGAATATGCCTGCGTCTATCATGCTCTCGCCGCTGACCTTGAGAAGAAAGCTGTTATCGCCGGCTATCTCCACCGGAACCGCGATGATATCCTCGATGTTCTCCTGGGCCAGCAAAGGCATACCCGCCGCGACCCGTCCGACTAGCGGAAGGCTTTTGACTTTGGACGCGCTCACACCCGCCGTGCCCGCTCGAAAATCCAAGACTTCGAGTGCGCGCGGTTTCGTCGGGTCGCGCCTGATGTAGCCCTTCTTCTCAAGCGCCGCCAGGTGGCTATGGACGGTCGAACTAGACGTCAACCCGACCGCCTGTCCTATCTCTCTAACCGATGGCGGATATCCGATTCTGCTTATCTCCGCAAGAATATAGTCTAATACCTGCTGCTGACGCTGGGTCAAATCGGTGCGCTCCATAGTGCCTCCTCCGCTACGGTAAATAGTTGTTAAGACTATAACACAAAACTATGTTCCCCACAAACATAGGTTCGATTGAACGGTGGCGCCCCATCCATGTAAATGCTCGGCAAGCGACCGCTTGAAATTTTTCAAGCACTCTATCCAGCGGTTATTTTAGCTACGCAAAAGTTTCTTCCGAATATGGATTGTAGACACCATATATAGTGGTATACTTAATTAACAACTCAATATGTTGTGGATAAACCTGTGGATAACCAGTGAACAAGGTGCAAGCGTGAGGTGTCCTTACTGCGGTTATGCTGATTCAAAGGTGATCGATTCGAGGCTGAACGAAGCGGGCGACGTGACTCGGAGGAGGCGCGAATGCTTGGAGTGCGGCAAACGAGTAACATCCTTTGAAAGAATAGAAGAGCAACCGCTTACCATCATCAAGAAGAACGGGGAACGCGAGCCGTTCAGTAGAACTAAACTGCTGGAAGGCATCTTGAGAGCGCTTGTTAAGAGGCAGGTAGAGAGGGAGATAATCGAGCGGATAGTAGACGATATCGAAAGTAGCCTAAGGAACGAGTTTAGGCACGAGGTCGCATCTCGAGAACTCGGAAACCGGGTTCTCAGGGCTCTAAAGGAAGTAGACAAAGTGGCTTATATTCGCTTTGCCTCTGTTTATCGGGACTTTAAAGATTTAGAAGAGTTCACACAAGAATTGAAGATACTAACGTAGTCCGATTAGAAGCAAAATCTATGATCATAACGCAGTAATTCTAGTTATAACAGTCAGACGTAGCTATACTATTTTGTCGCACTACTAGTCGCAGCGATATTCGAAGCTTAACAGAGGCAAAGCGTATTTTTAATGTACGGGCGGTTTCATAGGAGGTAATAGTAGTCATGTCCGAGTTCAGCGTCGCAGCAGAGACCGAAGAAGCAAGGGAGCCTGACAGTAAGCTGAAGAACGAGAGAATCATAAGTGTCGTTAAGACCCATCCCGAAGAGGGCAGCGCAACCGATATCGCGCTCCTGGTCAGCACATCATCCAAAGCCGAAATAAACATCTGGGACAAAGAGAAGATAACGAACTCGCTCATCAAAGAGACCGGAGCGAGCGAGAGCCTCGCGAGCGAGATAGCCGATGCGGTCGAGAGTAAGCTTTTTGAGAGCAACTTCAGCTCGATAACCACGAGCATCATCAGAGAACTCGTCGACCTGGAGCTGCTGCAGAGAAACCTAACTATCATGCACAAGAAACACTCGCACCTCGGCTTGCCGATGTTCGATGTGGAAGAGATAATAAACAACGCCAACAATGAAAACAGCAACACGACCCATAATCCGGAGTCTATAAACCTTACGCTCGCCGAGACGATTCTTAAAGAGTTTGCGCTGCGCAAGGTCTTCAGTGAGGATGTGGCGCTCGCGCACTTGATGGGCGATCTCCACCTTCATGACCTCGGCTTCATAATCAGACCATACTGCGGGGGCCACTCGCTCGAATATATCAAGAAATTCGGTTTGTCGCTTCCCAATATCACCAGCACATCGAAACCGGCGCGCCACCCGGAGGTTTTGATTGGACACATGGTAAAGATGGCCTCGAGCCTGCAGGCACACTACGCCGGCGCGGTCGGCTGGGAAGCCGTCAACATGTTCTTTGCACCGTATCTCGTCGGCCGGACATACGATAACATCAAGCAGCTCGCGCAGATGCTGATATACGAGTTCAACCAGCTGGCCGGTGCGAGGGGCTCGCAGGTGACCTTTACCGACTTCAACCTCTATTGGAACATCCCGAAACACTTCGCGGACACACCGGCCGTGGGCCCGGGTGGGGAGTACACCGGCAAGACCTATAAAGAGTATGAAAAAGAAGCGCAGGCTTTCGTCAGAGCCATGTTCGAGATTTATCTCGAGGGCGATGCAAACGGTAAGACCTTCGTCTTCCCCAAACCGCTGCTCCACATCAACGACGAGTTCTTTAAAACGAACGGTTGGGAAGAATTCCTGGAGCTGGCGTGCCATGTCGCGTCAAAGCAAGGTATCACTTACTTCGTCTTCGACCGCGGCGATGAGGTAACCGTAAGCCAGTGCTGCCGCCTCAAGCTGAAATTGGGCGAGCAAGACCTGGTGGAAGCCAAAGCCCCTGAGAAGATGAGGTTCTCGGCATTGCAGAACGTGACTATCAACCTGCCTAGAATCGGATATAAGGCGATGGGCAACGACGAATTGCTCTTTGCCGAGCTAAACCGGACAATGGAGATGGTGGCCAAAGCACACGTCCAGAAGAAGGCCTTCATCGGCGAATTGATGGACCTCGGTCCGCGCGGACCGCTTGCGATGCTGTGCTCATCCCGCGACGGGGAGCCGTATCTAAGGATGGACCGCTTGACCTATCTCTGTGGCCTTCTCGGGCTAAATGAGCTGGTAGAGACGCATACGGGCATGCAGCTTCACGACTCGGACGAAGCCTTGAAATTCGGCCTCAAAGTCATCTCGCACATGAATTTGAAGTGCAGGCAACTCTCCGAGCAGTATGATATCAAGATGGTTCTCGAGGAATCGCCGGCCGAATCATCCGGCTACCGCCTCGCCAAGCTCGATATGAAGTACTATCCGGCCCAGACCAAGAACGTCATCAAAGGCAAGGTCGAGAGCAACGAGTATTACTATACGAACAGCATCCACATCTCGGTCGAGGCGCCGGTAGACTATGTGGAGCGCGTGAGAAAGCAGAGCCTCTTCCATCCGCTGATAGAGGCGGGTGCGATTGTACATGTTTGGTTAGGCGAGAAAGAACCTTCTCCAAAATCGATTGAGAACTTCGTCTTAAAGACCTTTAAGGGCACGCACGCCGAGCAAATCGCGTTCAGCCCGGAGTTTACCGTATGCGAAGGCTGCCGACGCACATCGCGAGGCCTCATGGACGCCTGCCCGGAGTGCGGCTCAGTTGACGTCTACGGCATAACCAGAATCGTAGGGTATTACTCTAAGATACCGACTTGGAACAAGGGAAAAGCGGGCGAACTGGTAGATAGAATAAGGACCGGATTGATAGCGGAGACGAGCGTCTCCGGTAATGGATATGGCTGTTAAGCTGGAGGATGCAATAAATGTCGCGGAAAGTAAAGGTCTTTTGGAAAAACGAGTGCCCGAAGTGTCCGGCGGCCAAAGCGCTGGTATCGGAGAGCGGTAACGCCGAGCTTTTCAATCTCGACGAAGTCGATGGGATGGCTGAGGGCGCCTTTTACGGAGTGATGTCTACTCCGTCGATTATAGTGACCGATAGCGAAGGCCAGGAGCTTGCCGCATGGCGCGGTGAGGTCCCGAGCAAGAAGGATATCGTTGAATGGCTGTAAAGACTAAGCAGAATTTCGCCATAAAAGGCTATATCCCGCTTAGCATGCTCGACTGGGAGGGACGGCTCGTTACGACCGTCTTTCTCGGCGGCTGCAATTTTCACTGCTCGTTCTGTCATAATGCCGAACTCGTGACCGGCGCGGGACAGCTCCCCGATGTCCCCTGGGATATCATCGAAGGCGTGCTTGCCGAGAAAGCCGGTTGGATAGATGGTGTTTGCGTATCGGGGGGCGAGCCGACCCTGGATAGCGGGCTTGTCGAGTTGTTGAGACTCATCAAAAAGAACGACCTGGAAGTCAAGCTCGACACCAACGGAACCCGCCCGAACGTATTGCGCGAACTCATAGACGAGTCGCTCATCTCCGCGGTCGCGATGGATATCAAAACAACCTTTAACAAGTACCACCTCGTGGCAAAAGCGCAAGATGCGGCAGACCGGGTGGGGGAGAGTGTCGGCTTGCTGGTCGAGGCTGAGACTAAAGGTTTTCTCGAAGTCGAGTTTAGAACTACCGTTGTGCCGACTATCGTCGAGCGCGAAGACGTGTTTAATATTGCGAATTATCTACGAGACGCCGGAGCTAAAC
>JAUXNY010000108.1 GCA_030682615.1 Candidatus Aquicultor sp.
CTTTAGCCTCGGGTTTGGTCAACTTGGTATCGGTGAGCGTATCCTCGATGATCAAAGGCTGCCCCGTTTTCGCTACACGGCCGCAGAAGCCGTCACCGAGGCGCATGTGGTCCACCGCTTCCGCGTATTTCTGATTTACGCCCTCAAAGGCGGCGATGCGCAACTCCTTTGCCGCTTCATCCAGGGTAAACAAGAGGACGACCTCGACAAACATGATCTCTTTTACCATGTTGACAGCCGTATCTATGATCTGCTCGATATCGAGCGATTCGTTGAGTGTCGCCGAGAACGAAGTAAGGGCCGCAAGCCGGTGTTCTTGCTCAATCGAGCTGCGGACTTTCTGATGGAGCTTCTCGTGCGCGACATCGAGGCGCTCGACGGTAAGCTTCAGCCTGTCCCGCTGGTTCAAATGGTAGTTGACGAAGAGTATTGCAGCAGAAGCGATAGAACCTGCCGCCACCATCTGCACCGCGAAGCCGATAAAGCGCGGCTGCGTCATATAGAACTCCGGCGCTACGATGGCTAGGGATGCGGCTAGCGTTGTGAACCCGCCGCGCAGGCGAAAGACGACTGTCGCGTAGATGACGGGGATGATAAAGAAGGAGCGCTCGAAGGTGTCTCGAAAGAGTGCAGACGAGAAACCCAGTATTGAAAGCTTGGGCGCGAGGTGCTCCGAAGCGCTGTAAGCTGCCAGAACCAATACCGCGAGGACGACAAACCAGAAGTGGCGGCTGCGATAGAACCGGCCTCCGAGTTTTATTGTCTCGCTGTTTTGCGTATCCATCAAAGACTTCATCGATAATGCACCTAGTCGAGGCCTACCCAACCGCGCTTGAGCGCGATGATGACCGCCTCGGTTCGTGAGTTTACGTTGAGCTTGTTGAAGATGTGACCTACGTGCGACTCGATGGTTCGTATGCTCAAGCAGAGGTTGTCTGCTATCTCCTTGTTGCCCTTGCCCCGGGACGCCAGGCGCAGTACATCCATCTCACGGTCGGTGAGCGTCTCGGGTGCGCGCAGGTCGGGGTTTCTCCCGGAATTCCTGAAACGCTGGGTTATCTTGCGGGCGATAGCGGGATGTAGAACCGAATCACCCCTGTAAACCGCATAGATGCCGTCGATGAGTTCCTGTGCGCAGATATCCTTAAGCAGGTATCCGGTAGCTCCCGCTTCGAGCAGCGCAAAGACATACTGGTCGAAATCGTAAGCGGTAAGAATCAGTACCGCTACCGATGGGTTGTCCAATTTGATTTGCTTCGTGGCGTCGATACCGTTTACAAACGGCATCGCGACGTCGGCTATGATGACATCCGGCTTTAAATCGCTCGCCAAATCTATCAGCTGGCGACCGTCCGCGGCTTCTCCGATGACTTCGAGGTCAGGTTCCTTTTCCAGGAACTGGCGAATGCTCTCCCTTACAAACGCATGGTCATCGGCGAGTAATACCCGAATCTTGCCCATAATAATCCCCTTATCCTGTTGCTACAGTCTACAGTAGGGCACTCTTTAGTTTTTTTTAGTTTTCGCCGGGGCACACGGCTGGGGCACTTCGTGGAGCGTTATATCGAAACGACTGTTTCCGGTAGGCTTTAAAAGATCGAGTGATAAGAGATAGCTTCCCAAATTTATCTCAAGAGTAAGTATCTATTGTTACCATTATCTTATAGATATAGTTCGTTTGCAATCACCAAACACACGGAACCGTGTCAGTAAATACACGGAATCCCCACAGTTTAGATACCCAAACGCGCACGTCGCAAAACCGTGTTCGCGCTGACTCGAACCCATGGTTTTTCGTGAGAGCAAATCCCGTGCGCGCTCCGATGTTCGATCCCCGCCGCCATGGTTGAATGGGAGACGTAATAGTAATCGCCTTAAGAAGGAGGACGAAATGGGACTGAGAGCGTATTTATTGGTTGACGTAGCGGACGACATGGACCAACAGCAGTTCGTCCAGGCAGTGAGGGATTTAGAGGAGGAGCACGCGATTGATTTTGTCGACCCGGTCATCGGGCACTGCGACATGGTCATCATGGTAGAGGCCCCGGTCAGCGTCGAGGTCGTGGCGAACAAGCTCAAAGAGAACTCATGGGTGAAGAACATCGAGATGTTGAGAATCGTAAGCCTCTACGAGCGCCATCGTTCTTCGAAGAAGCAGTTGCTCAAGTCGCTGACGCACAGCGGGTTCGAAGCCTAATCAAGAACCTGTATCAAGCAAAGAAAATCGACAAGACGGCTTATTTGAGAAATGACGGGGGTGCGCATGGTAACGGATACTAAGACTCGCGAGGCGCCGAGCTTTGCGGTCATCGACGCGATAGTCCACAAGCACAACGCCGAACCGGGCTCGGTCATACCTATCCTGCAAGAGATACAGGATTCGTACGGGTACGTTCCGGTGGTGGCGATAGACCGTATCGCGAAGATAACGGGGATAACCAACGGGGAGGTCTATGGGACGGCGACCTTTTACAATATGTTCCGTCTCGAACCGCTCGGTGAAAACTTGGTCAAGGTGTGCCACGGCACGGCTTGCCATCTCGCGGGAGCGGAGCGGATATCGGAGTCCATCGCGCTGGAGGTCGGCGCGAGGGTGGGTGAGACCAGCGCTGATGGAAAGTTTACGGTTGAGCAGGTGGCCTGCTTGGGCTGCTGCAGCTCAGCCCCGGCGTTGATGATAAACGAGGAGATTTATGGCCGGCTGACACCTGAATCGGTCAGAAGAGTTCTTAAGAAATGCGCCTGCGGCAACGGGGATGGTGCATAAACATGAGTAAAGCGAATGGTAGTCCCGTTGTGAAGGTAGGATTGAGTTCTTGCGGTGTCGCCGCTGGTGGTCGCGGGGTCTACGATGCCCTGGCCGCAAAGCTCGAAGACAGTAAAGTATCGCTTATGCAGACCGGCTGCATAGGCATGTGTTACAAAGAACCGCTTGTCGAGGTGCTTATGCCCGGCAACGAGCGATATATCTACGGTGATGTGACGCCGGAAAAAGCCGAGCGCATCATCGAAGAACACCTCTACAAGGGGCAGCCGGTCAAGGATTGGCTCCTGATGGTCGAGGGAAACGGCTCGGACATCGCGAGCCCGCTAGAGGGCCAGCGCCGAATCGTCCTTCGCCACTGTGGAATCATCGACCCGGAGAGCATCGACGATTATATCTCGGTCGGCGGCTACGGGGCGATAAAGAAAGCGCTTGGGAGTATGACGCAGGAGCAGGTCATCGATGAGGTCATCGAGTCGGGCCTGCGGGGGAGAGGGGGCGCCGGCTTTAGCACCGGCATGAAGTGGCGCTTTGCGCGCGAAGCGAAGGGTTCGCCAAAATACATCATCTGCAACGCGGATGAGGGCGACCCGGGCGCGTTTATGGACAGAAGCGTGCTCGAGAGCGACCCCCATAGCGTCCTCGAAGGGATGCTTATCGCCGCCTATGCCATAGGGGCCGATGAGGGCTATATCTATTGCCGGGCGGAGTACCCGCTCGCGGTTCGACGTTTAAAGCTGGCGATTTCGCTCGCGCAAGAGCGAGGTTTTCTCGGGGAGTCGATTCTCGGGAGTAATTTCAGTTTTGACCTCAAGATTCGCGAGGGCGCGGGTGCGTTCGTCTGCGGCGAAGAGACCGCGCTTATGATGTCTATCGAGGGCAAGCGCGGAATGCCGCGCTCGCGGCCGCCGTTCCCCGCGCAATCTGGTCTCTGGGGGAAACCCACCAGCATCAACAACGTTGAGACCTTTGCTAATGTCTCCTGGATAATAAGTAACGGCGCGAAAGAGTACAACAGCCTCGGCACCGAGAAGAGCAAGGGGACCAAGGTCTTCGCGCTCGCCGGCAAGGTAGCGCGAGGCGGACTCGTCGAGGTGCCGATGGGCATGACCATCAACGACATCGTCTTTAAGGTTGGTGGCGGTACATCATCAGACCTCGCATTCAAAGCAGTGCAGATGGGCGGCCCCTCGGGCGGCTGTGTGCCGGCGAGACTCGCCGACACCCAGGTCGATTACGACTCGCTCAGCAGTATCGGGGCCATCATGGGCTCGGGCGGTATGCTGGTCATGGACGAGAGCACCTGCATGGTCGACCTCGCGAAGTTCTTTCTCAATTTCACGCAGGACGAGTCGTGCGGCAAATGTGTGCCGTGTCGCGTGGGGACTAAGCGGATGCTCGAGATTCTAGAGCGCATCACTAAAGGCGAAGGTCATGAGGATGACATCGAAAAGCTAGAAGGCCTTGCCGACAGCATCAAACGCGCTTCGCTCTGCGGGCTCGGGCAGACCGCGCCGAACCCGGCGCTCACCACCATCAAGTATTTCCGCGAGGAGTATGAGGCCCACATCAAAGATAAGACCTGCCCGGCGAAGAAATGCGCGGCGCTTATAACCTATGAGGTCATGGCGGATGTCTGTACCGGGTGCATGAAGTGCACGAAATTCTGCCCGACCGGCGCCATCGCCGGCGTGAAGAAGCAGCCGCACGTCATAGACGACGCAAAATGCGTCCGGTGCGGCCTCTGTATGGATGTATGTAAGTTCAATTCAATAAACGTTTTTTGAGGAGGGTAGAAGATGTCAAACATAAAGTTGTTTTTAGACGGCACAGAGGTCGAGGCCGCAGCGGGGAGCACGATTCTGGATGCAGCCCGACTTAACGGCGTTGATATCCCGACGCTCTGCCACGACCCGCGGCTTGAACCATATGCCGCTTGCCGTATCTGCCTAGTTGAAGTGGAAGGTGCCCGCGGGCCTGTGCCGGCGTGCGCAAACCGGATAAGCGAAGGCATGAAGATACAGACGAATAACGATAATCTGGCTACCCTCCGCAGGGTATGTCTCGAGCTGCTCGCCTCGGACCATTACGGTGACTGCGTGGCTCCCTGCAAGCTCGCCTGCCCGGCGGGCATCGATATCCAAGGACAGATAGCGCTCATCGCCGACGGGCAGTACCAAGAGGCGCTCAAACTTATTAAAGAGTCGAACCCGCTGCCGAGTGTCTGCGGCAGGGTCTGCCCGCGATTCTGCGAGCAGAATTGCCGGCGCAACCTCGTCGATGAGCCGGTGGCCATAAACGCGCTCAAGCGTTTTGTCGCCGACTATGATATGACACAAGGTCCGTTTATGCCGGATGTAAAACCATCGACCGGGCATAAAGTCGCCGTTATCGGCGGCGGTCCCGCCGGTTTAACAACCGCGTATTATTTAGCATTAGAGGGTCATTCTGTGACGATATTCGAGGCGAGCCCGCATCTCGGCGGGATGCTGCGCTACGGCATACCCGAGTATCGCCTGCCCAAAGCCGACCTCGACAAAGAGATCGCGACGATAACAAGTATGTGCGAAGCGGTTCATCTCGAGACGGCTTGCGGCAAAGATTTTACTATCGACAGCCTGAAGAAGGATGGTTTCGGGGCGATATTCATGGCTCTAGGAGCACAGGCCAGCTCGAAGATGCGGGTCGAAGGTGAAGATCACCCCGGCGTGTTGCCCGGAGTCGACTTCCTGCGCGATGTCGCGCTCGGTAAAAAGGTCGAGCTAGGTGAGAGGGTCGCGGTCATCGGCGGCGGCAACACCGCGATGGACGCGGCGCGCACCTCAATCCGCCTCGGCGCAAAAGAGGTCATGGTCATCTACCGACGCTCCCGCGACGAGATGCCGGCCGCCGTCGAAGAGGTCGAGGAAGCCGAGCACGAGGGAGCGATATTTCATTTCTTGTCGGCTCCCGTAAGAATTGTCGCAGAAGACGATCGCGTGACCGGCATAGAATGCGTCAAGATGGAACTCGGCGAGGCCGATAGCTCGGGCCGGCGCCGTCCGGTCCCGGTCGAGGGCTCCGAGTTCATAATCGAGGCCGACACGATTATCGCCGCAATCGGGCAGACGCTCGAGATGCCGGCCGATATCGCAGAGACGGCGCCTGCTCTCAATAAGTGGGGCTATATCGAAATCGACGAAGCGACGATGGAGACATCGATAGAGGGTGTCTTTAGTGGCGGCGACGGTGCGAGCGGACCGGCAACGGTCGTCCAAGCGGTGGGGGCCGGGAAGAAAGCGGCACGTTTAATCGGCCTATACCTCAGTGGTGAGCCGGTCATTGCGGCCATCACCCCGTTCAACGTAAGTAAGGGTACGCTTGCCGAGATTGACTTGGCCGAGTTTGAATCGGTTAAGAGAATTCCGAGAGCTAAACTACCGGCAATTACTGTTGAAGAGAGAAAACTAAATTTCCTTGAGGTGGAGTCGGGTCTTTCAGAAGAAGCGGCCCTACAGGAGGCGGCGCGGTGTCTATCGTGCGGCTGCGTCGACGTCTTCGATTGCGAGCTCAAAAAGCTCTCGACCGAATATGGAGTCGATGCCGTAAAATTCGACGGAGAGAAACATCGCCTTCCGATAGCCGACGACCACCGCTACATAGTGCGCGATAATAACAAGTGCATCCTCTGTGGGAGATGCGCGCGCATCTGCTCCGAGCTTATGGGACTTGGCGCGATAAGTTTTGTCCATCGAGGCTTCGAGACGCTCATACAGCCATCGCTCGGGCAACCGCTAGAGGAGACCCAGTGCGAGTCGTGTGGGCAGTGTGTCTCAACATGCCCGACCGGGGCGCTATCCGTCAAGGTAAACATGCCCAAGCCGGGCCCGTTTAAGACTGATGACATTCCATCGGCCTGCCCGCAGTGCGGTATCGATTGCGCGCTGACTTTGCGGGTGAAGGGCACGAAGGTTGTCGAGGTCACATCGCCGCTCAAAAACGCGGTCAACGATGGCAATCTCTGCAAAAAGGGTGCTTTCGGGTTATCGTTCGTGCATAGTAAAAAGCGCATAACCGGCCCGCTCGTAAGGCGAGACGGTCAGCTCGAGCCGGCGACATGGGACGAGGCGCTCACCGCGGCAGCGGCGGGCTTAAAGAAGGTCAAATCGGAGTTTGGAAGCGACAAGATAGCCGTGCTGGCGTCGCCGAAATTGACCAACGAAGAGAGTTACCTCGCGCAGAAGCTTGCGCGCATGGCTCTTAGTACCAACAACATAGGTAACTCGGTCGGCGTGCCGGTCAACGACGCGTTGGCGCAATGCTTCGGCAAGAACTCGTCGACCTGCTCGTTTGCGGACATAGACCAGAGCGATCTGATAGTCGCCTTCGGCAGCGACGTCTGCACCGATTATCCGATTGTATCCTTAAAGATCAAGGATGCCGTGGGCAAGGGCAGCAGGCTTGTGGTAGTCAACTCCGAGCCGACGCGCATCGATGCCTTCGCAAAAATGACGCTTAAGGTGAGTAAACGTATGAGCGAGGAGTTGCTCCAGACAGTCCTCAACTATGTTTTTAATTATAGTCTGGTCGACAGGGACTTCATGGAGCGGCGCACACTCGGTTTTGAGGTGCTTGAGCAAAACGTCCAACCCTATTCGATGGATAAATGGACGGAGTCGTTTTGGATTAAGCCCGCCAAGGTCGTCGAGTTTATTCACCTCTACGTCAGGGCGAGGAACCCGTTGATAATCGTCGATGCCGATAAGCTCGAGGTCGAGGAGATGGCGCTCTTAAGTAATCTGGCGCTAGTGACTGGAAACGTCGCACGCGCGGGCGCGGGCATCATCGCGCTGCGCGG